>JAJPXC010000095.1 GCA_021205635.1 Bacteroidales bacterium
ATAGGGGGCTATTCAGAACGACGGATTTTGCACTTCGTTCTTGAATCTCCACTTTATCCTTCACCCTTCACCCGTTACCTTTAAAAAAGAAAGCCCCCGCCTGGCACTGATACCACGCGGGGGCGAATAAGCTATGTCCTAAAGGTTGAAAGCGACTACAAAGGTATTAACTTTTAACTTTTAACTTTTAACCTTCAACTTTTTACTTTTTACTTTGCACTCCTTTAATTGCCATTGGAGAAAATCACGATACGGTTCCAGTCGTTGGTCGAGTAAGGCTGAACGTCGGAGCCGAACTTCTCGATGGTCAGGCGAGAGCCGTCGATGCCGTAAGTCTTGGTAAGGGCGTCATAGACAGCCTGCGCGCGGCGCTCCGAGAGACCCATGTTGTAGGTCGAGGTGCCGGTGTCCTTGTCGGCGTAGCCCTTGATGGTGACGTTAACATTGGGGTTGGCCTTCATGTACTCGGCGGTGTTGTATACGTTTACCATTTCCTCGTCGGAGATCTTGGAGGAGTTGATGGTGAAGCGCACGGTCGAGAGCATGGGAGCTGCGGTCTCGGGGCAGTCGGCCACGATCACCTCCTTAGGCTGGGCTGCCAATGCGGCGGCTGTAGCCTCGCAGTCGGCCAGCTGGCCACGCAGGGCGTTGATTTGGTCGTTCAAGCCGGCGATGTAAGCGGCGTCCTTGCAAGCGTTGTAGCTCTTGAACTCGCGGCCGCCAAACTTGATGGTGAAGCCACCGATAGCCGAGATGTTGACGTCAACAGGCTCGCCATAGGCGTAGTTGTTGTAGTTGTCGCCGTGGAACGACGCGCGACCCTCCAAGAAGAAGTCGACATACTTGCACAGACGGAAGCGGAACTGCAAGCCAGCGCTTACGGGCAATGTCCACGTGTTGTGTTTGCGGCGGGTAAGCGACTTGTTCTCCTTGATGTTCTCGTCGCCGTAGAAGTCCCAGTTGAACGTGCCGCCGATACCTACGAAGGGCACAATCGAGAACACGCGGTTGGGGTTATAGCCGCCGAACGTGTTGAACATATCCCACATCAAGTCGCCGTAGGCGCTTACCGATTGGGCTTTCGAGAACTGCTCGCAATCCCAGTGGATGGCTCCATACTGGAAGGCGATACGGAATCCCAGGTAAGGGCTCCAGAATTTGCCGAAGCCAAGATTATAGGCAGCGGTGATGTGATGCTTTCTTCCACCGCCCTTGAGCTCATTCTCAACAAAGGGCGATTGGATACCGGCGCCGAGCTGGATGAACCAGTTGTCCTTGCCGTCGCAATAGTAGTGGTCTTTGCAGTCGAGGGCCTGGTAGGTAGTGATGTCTTCCGATACTACAACCACTTCTTCCTGGGCGCTCGCGCGGTTGGCGCAGAGAAGCATGCCTGAGCATGCGGCCATTACCAAAAGCATGTTAGTTTTCATCGTGAGTAAAAGTTTTAATGATACAATACTTTTTTAATAAACCTTGAAATTTATCATTGGGAGTACCTCGTGAGCATTGGTCCCTCGGTGTATCCCTCGTTTATCATTCTAAACACCCCTTAAAAAAATTTGTTCAAAATACCATCCCGTCGGCCCCTCCCTCCCCCAGTCCCTAATCACCGACTCCCGATTTTGCACAAAAAATGTACAGAATTTCCGAAAAAATGCCCAAATTTTGAGCATTTTTCGTACATTTGCACCCAAGATACTAAAAATCAACGAAATGGACACCTTAAGAATATTGTCGAACGAGGAGCTTGGACGTTGCCCCCAAGGATTCCGCCGTTACTTGTACGAGCAAATCAACTGGAACGCCCGTCTAATAGCTATTTTAGGGAGCCGTGGCGTAGGCAAAAGCACCATGATGGTACAACACATGCAGGCTCAAAGGCTTGGCGAAAAGGCGCTTTACGTGAGCGCCGACAATGTATATTTTGCCCTACACTCTCTACTCGACCTCGCTCGCCAATTCTTCCAAAGTGGAGGACTCCGGCTTTATATCGACGAGGTGCACCGATACCCCGGATGGTCCACTGAAATTAAAAATATATATGACACCATTCCCGGGTTGCAAGTGGTGTTCTCGGGATCTTCTATTCTGGATTTAGAACGCGGGGGAGCCGACCTGTCGCGCCGGTGTTTAAAGTATCATTTGGCCGGATTGTCCTTACGCGAATACATTAATTTCACTCAGCGCACCTCGTTACCTCAGGTAACACTCGACCAGCTCGTCTCCGAGGGAATCAGCCTGCCCCATGATATGCGCCCATTGCCACTTTACAACCAATATGTAAAAGAAGGTTATTATCCCTACTTTATAGAGGGCGATTACGCGATGAGATGCACGGCCGCTTTGAACGCTACCCTTGAGGTGGACATTCCAGAATTCGCGCAACTGAATTACGCCGTAGTTCCCCGACTCAAGAGACTCTTGTATATGATTGCCCAAAGCGTGCCTTTCAAGCCTAATTTAAAGCGTCTCTCCGAGTACACCTCGATCCGCCGCGATGACATTGGCGATACATTGGAAATGATGAACAAGGCCGGAGTAATTTCCTCGGTGTGGAACGAAGCGTCAGGGATGTCTATTATGGCCAAGCCCGACAAAATATATCTTAATAACACCAACCTGGCTTACTTGCTTTCTCAGCAAACGCCTGACGTGGGTAACGTGCGCGAAACTTTCTTCCAGCAGTCCACTCGCGTTTGCTACAATCCTTTGGCGTCAGGGAAATCCGATTTCTGCATTGGCCAGTTTACATTTGAGACCGGGGGCAAAGGCAAGACGGGCAAACAGGTGAAAGATATCCCCAACTCCTATATCGTCAAGGACGACATCGAAACCAAGGGAGGACGTACTATACCGCTTTGGCAATTCGGTTTCCTCTACTGATAGAGCGCGATTTAAAATTTTTCAACATTTTCTTTGGCTGTTACAAAAATATGCTCTAATTTTGTGCTACAAAACATATTTGTGGGACATCACTCCAAGAAATGATCAAGCGCGCTCTCGAAAAAGTTATAAGTGAAGATATGTCGGACATCTGGTCGGTGCTTACTCCCGACGAGAAACGGCGTATCATCGACAATTTCACCATCTCCCAATTCAAGAAAAACCAGATTATCTACGCCGAGAAAGAGGAGCCCGAGAACCTGTGGTGTCTCCTCGCCGGCAAAGCCAAATTGTACAAGGACGGCGTGGGAGGCCGAGTGCAGATCCTTCGCTTGATCCGGCCCGTGCAATACTTCGGCTACCGGGCCTACTTCGCCAAAGAGCCTTACGTGTCCACAGCCGCCGCGATGGAGCCCTCGACCCTCGGATACCTCCCCATGCAGCTTGTCGAGGAATTGATCCAGAACAACATCCAGCTCGCCTGGTTCTTCATCCAAGAGCTATCCCGCAACCTCGGAGGCAGCGACGCCCGCATCGTCTCACTCACGCAAAAACACATCCGCGGCCGCCTGGCCGAAGCCCTTATCGACCTGCGCGACAACTACGGCTACGAGGACGACAACGCCACCCTGCGCATCTACATGGCGCGCGAGGACCTGGCCAACCTCTCCAACATGACCACCTCCAACGCCATACGCACCCTCTCGGGATTCGTCAACGAGCGCCTGATCATCGTCGACGGCCGCCGTATCAAGATCATCAACGAGGCCCAGCTCAAAAAAATCGCCAAATTCGGATAAAAATCACTATATTTGCGCCGACAACCTAAAAACTCCGTTCTACCATGCTTATCATCGGAATCGCCGGAGGTACCGGCTCGGGCAAAACCACTGTAGTGAAAAAAATAATCTCCGCCCTGCCCCCGGGCGAAGTGGCCGTGTTGCCTCAGGACTCTTACTATAAGGACTCCTCCCACGTCCCCATGGAGGAGCGCTCCAAGATCAACTTCGACGAGCCCAACGCCTTCGACTGGCCCCTGCTATACGAGCACCTGCGCCAGCTCAAGGCCGGCCACGCCATCGAAATGCCCACCTACAGCTACCTCACCTGCACCCGCGGAGAGGAGACCGTGCACGTGGAGCCTCGCGACGTCGTCATCGTCGAGGGCATCATGGCCCTTACCGACAACACCCTCCGCTCGATGATGGACGTGAAGGTATTCGTCGACGCCGACGCCGACGACCGACTGATCCGAGTAATCGCCCGCGACTGCATCGAGCGCGGACGCACCCCGCAGATGGTGATCGACCGCTACGAGGGAGTGCTCAAACCCATGCACTGCCAGTACATCGAGCCTTCGAAGCGTTTCGCCGACTTAATCGTGCCACAGGGTGGCAACAACACCGTCGCCATCGGCCTGTTGACCGACTATATCGAATCACGCCTTCACCACTCCCACAAATGAGCGAGGAGGTAAAGGAACCGGCCGAGAACCCGGAGATCCTAGGCGAGTACGACGGCATCGTCGTCCCCGAGGGAGTGATGTCCGAAACCGTCCCCCCGGAGGACACCAAGATGATCCTGCGCACCGATAACCTCGTCAAGAAATACGGCAAGCGAACGGTGGTCAACCACGTTTCAATCAACGTCACCCAAGGCGAGATCGTGGGCCTTCTCGGCCCCAACGGCGCGGGCAAGACCACCACCTTCTACATGACCACGGGCCTGATCACCCCCAACGAAGGGCGCATCTTCCTCAACGACTTGGACATCACCAAGTACCCCGTGTACAAGCGCGCCCAGAACGGCATCGGATACCTCGCCCAGGAGCCATCGGTGTTCCGCAAGCTCAGCGTCGAGGACAACATCCGCGCCGTCCTCCAGATGACACCCGAGACCAAGGAGGAGCAACGCGAACACCTGGAGACGCTCATCCGCGAGTTCAACCTCGAGAAGGTGCGCAAAAACCTCGGCGAGAACCTCTCGGGCGGCGAGCGCCGACGCACCGAGATCGCCCGTTGCCTGGCCATCTCCCCCAAGTTCATCATGCTCGACGAGCCGTTCGCCGGAGTCGACCCCATCGCCGTCGAGGACATCCAGTCGGTCGTCTACAAGCTCAAAGAAAAAAACATCGGCATCCTCATCACCGACCACAACGCGCCCGAGACACTTTCGATCACCGACCGCGCCTACCTGCTTTTCGAGGGCAAGATCCTGTTTCAAGGCACCTCCGAGGACCTGGCCGAAAACCCCGTCGTGCGCGAGAAATACCTTGGCCGCAACTTCATCTTCCGCCGCAAGCAATTCGACTAAAGCCACATAACAATTTTTACCGCAACGAGGTGATTTTAGCCACGAATTTCACGAATTTGCACTAAAAGATGAGCAACCTTATTGGTGGAAATTAGTGTAATTCGTGGCTAAGTCTATAACAGAAATCTTTTTGTATCACTTCGTGGCGATTTTATGGTTAAATTTCTTACCTTTGTGGTGATGGAAAAGTTAAAGTGGATTTTGCTGGCGTTTGTGGCCGTGATCGCGGGTGGTTGCGGGCAGCGCCATACGGCCGCATGGGAGCTTATGGACACGGCTCAGGCGTTGATGGAGGATCGACCCGACTCGGCCCTGGCAATTGTCGAGGCCATCGACACCGCGACCCTTGGCGGCGCCGAGGAGCGCGGGCGTCGCTCACTGCTCCACGCCATGGCCCTCGACAAAAGCGGCATCGACACCACCGACGCCTCGGTCATCGCCCCGGCCCTGGCCTGGTAGCGCCACCACGGCACTCCCGACGACCGCCTCAAAGCCCATTACTACGCCGGCCGCATCGCCCAAAATGCCGACACGCTCGACGCCGCCATGCGCAAGTTCGTCGCCGCCTCGGCCTACATTCCCCAAGCCACCGACACCCTCGCCATCGGCCGACTCCTCATCGCCCAAGCCGTCATCAAGTTTTCTTTATACGATTACCGAAGCGCATTGGATAAAAGTCTTACTGCCGCTCGATTGTACGAACAGTGCAACGCTTTTAATTATGCGTTTGATTCATACGAAAAGGCGCTGGGATATGCCATGATGCTTGACCTTAATGACACCTTGCCTTCGATCCTTAATAAAATGGGACAGTTTGTCCAGTTTTCTCCCCAAGGCGAAAGGTGCTACCAGGCCGATTGCTTAAACGTGGCAATCAATACCCAAGACACAGTAGCAGCGAAAGAAATATTGAGCGCACTTTCCACTGTTGAAATCGACTATTCTCTTGCGATCGAGATGCTAAGGGGATTTCTTATGCTTGAGGACTATGAGCGCGCTAACATTATATTTCCAGCCATCGAAGAGCCCGAAGGGATGGTCAATCGCCTTAAATATTGGGCAGTCGCCGTCAGATTAGCAGAAGATCAGCAAGACTATAAACACGCTCTGGATTACTTTGCCGTTTACGACTCCCTTCGCGAGACCCATGACCAGTTGCGATTGACTCAGGAATTGCAGTTCAGCGAAGAAAGGCACTTAAACGAGCTTCAAGTCACACAATTAAAAGAGCGGAATCACTTCAACATCGCAATCGGCATCTGCATTTCCTTATTGATCCTTTGCGGTTTGATAATTGCGTTGCTCAGATTAAGAGCAATGAAAGCTCAAAAATTGTTGGCTGAAAAATCTCTAGGGGAAGCCCAGATTAAAGCCGAATTGGATGCGGTGACCCTTGAAAATACCCGGCTTGAAGCTAACAACCTCCATATGCGACTAACCGCAATGGAAGGCGAGTTGGAAACTTTACAATCGGCTAAAGAATCCCAGAAAATCCAAGCCGACGAAGTAAACGACCTGTTGCGCAACCGCATTGACATCCTCAACGCCCTGCTACAACAACCAATGCTTGCGGCTGGGGATTCACGTAAATCTTTGCGAAGCTCCTTAGACGCCATCATCCAGGAGGACAAGGCTTTTATAGAGCATACACGAAAAGCTTACGAGAAAGCTTATCCCCGCTTCTATGCTTACTTAAAAGATCATGACTTGACTCCTAAAGAAATCTCTTACGCGTGTCTGTATCTCATGGGCATCCGTGGATTTGAAATAGGCGAAATGACAGGAGACACCCGTCACTATCATGTCAACAGCACCATCCGAAAAAAATTGGGATTAGGCACTCGAGACGCCAACCTCGACAAAACCCTCCAGAAACTCTTCTTTCACCTATATCCAAGACGGAAATAACGCCATCTGTCAAACTTTAGGGAGCATTGTCAAACTCCAAGCCAAATGTTAAAATTGGCGGCTCTGACAATCAACAAGTTACAAGCCGCTTGTCAAACTTATTTTTTGCACGCAAATATTACTTTTCATAACTTCGTGGTGAAGAAAGCACCAAATTCACCACAGTTATGAGGCTAATCTTAACCCTTATTTTAACGTTCATTTTCGCTTTGCCCGCAATGTCGGGAACGAAGCACCAACCTTTAATCATCCGAGAAAAGCCCACGTCAAACGACGGCGGTGTTCAGCGTATGCCCACCCCTTCAGTTTCCATTGATTTGGATACAGACGCAGGTACACTTGTTATATCCTGCACCGGGGATTGGGAGGGTGAAACTTTCTTATATGATTCTACCCATACATTAGTTGACTACGAGCCATCGGTTAACGTCACATTTGATATCTCCTCTCTTTCCTCCGGTGCTTATACCGTTATTGTTTCCACGGACAACTGGGAAGCCTCCGGAACCGTCACACTCTGCCTTTAAACCAATCAACAATATTATTCACAAACCAAATCTACAATGAAAAAATTCTTTTATCTTTTGGCTCTTTCCCTGTTTTCGTGGGGATGCAGCAACGACGAGCCTGTCCAATCTCAAGATGAAGGCTGTTGCGAGGAAACCACCGTCTCCTCGCAAGCCAGAACCGAAAACGAAGCTTTCTATTGTGCGTTGAAAGTCTTGGCAGCCATGGAAGACAGCCAGAAAGGAAGCATCACACGCGCCAAACGCTTCTCATCCACCTCTCGCTCTGGCTACAGCTACACTACCCAAGAGTGGAAAGAGGACGATACAACCGCCTTCTACATCTTCAACTTCGACGACGGAGGCTTCTCCATCGTCTCCACCAACCCCAAGCAAAGCCCAGTCAAGGCACTTTCTGTTGACAACAACTTCGTATATAACGAAAACGACCCTAATGACCTTGGCTACTACTTTCAACACTGACAATGGCAATTATTCCTCCAATTTGGCAATGATGTATTATATTAATGCGCCAAGCGAATGATAATTAAAAAGTTTTGTTATTTTTGCGACGAAAAACATAAATATTCATCCCTAAACTGTAAAACTATGAAATCTGTTAACATTTTTGAGAAGATGGGCAAGTGGGTTGGACGTTCCTTGCTTGTGGCCGCTCTTGCCCTGGGCGCCGCAGCCTGCAGCAACGATGACGATCCCGTGAAAGACGATGGCACTGTGTCGCCCGACACTCCTACCACTAAATTCTACCAAGGCACCGACGGCTACTGGCACGCCGAAGGCCGAGAGATGTCGCAAGCCGACTTTAACGAAAAGGTGGTAGGCAACTCGTGGCGTCGCACGGAATTACGTGAAATCTACCAAGATGGAACCTACGGCGAAGACCAAAGGGGAATCGCCATGGGCTTGGGCGACGTTTATTACTGCTTCGGCCAAAAAGAGGTGACGCAATATATGTACCTCGACAGCGATCCTTTCCGCTGCTACGCAATCGACGCTTACGAATATGGCGACCCGGTGGGATACCTGTTCATAGGCATCGGCACACGCATCAAGCCCATGGGCATGATCGACGAGGACCATCTGGAGATTATCGACTGCTCCGGTTGGCGGGGGATTGGAGCAAATAAAGTAATCGTTCCCCATTACATTGTGCTCGAGAAAGTTTCGCCCGAACGGCTTGAGGAGGTGAAGGCCGACTGCGGCTCCGTCGACTACAACGCCTGGTATCAGGAACAGCTCGACGCCCTCGAGGGTTACGACCTACCCTAAAGCAAGGTTACGACCTCCCCGTAAAGTAGATGATTTTTCATCGAAAAAGATAATAGATCCGTAAATAAAGAGAAATTTGATCCGTAAAGTTTTTTCGCGAGGAAGGAACACCGCCGAGGTGTCCCTCCTTTTTTCATCATAACGGCTCTCCCAGATAGGGCATCCGCATGCCGCGGCTGCCCTGATAGGGGCGTTAAAAATCTGCAAAAAAGCATATTTTTGTTTATTTAAGGGTGACGACAAGACTACGTAAACCTCTATAATTCAATTGTTTGTAAAAGGCGCCGATGTTTATCGATGAGTTTTCGGGGCCGATTTGGGCCGCATTTTACGAAATGTTACTAACTTTGCAAGTTGAAAACAAGTGTTTCCGCCGCTACAATGCATATATAGACAATGAATAAACTGCTCACATTCATAGCCTCAGCCGGCTTGGCCGCGGCTTTTGTCGCTTGCAACAGCGACTCGGCCTCCAACACCATTAGCTACACCACCTCGTCGGTGGTCGTGTCGTCGTTCTCGCTCAATGCCGACGACGACATCCTCGAGGCTCTCGATTCGGTGTACTTCTCGATCGACTTGGTTAACGCCCGAGTGTTCAACGCCGACTCACTCCCCTACGGCACCGACGTGAGCCGCTTGGTGGTCAACATCGGCGTGAGCGGGTGCTCGGCCGCCAACCTCACTTTCAAGAAGAACGAGACCACCGACACCGTTGTCAACTACCTCACCAACTCCACCGACTCGATTTGCTTCACCTACGGCCCCGCGACGCTCCACCTCGTGTCGACCGATCAAACCACCTCGCGCGACTATTACATCGAGGTGAACGTCCACAAGATGAAGCCCGATTCCCTCTACTGGAACCAAACGGCTCGCCGCTCCCTCCCCTCCAATCTGGGCGTCCCCTCGCGCCAAAAGAGCGCAGCCTGGGGCGACCGTACCGCCTGCCTCACCTACGGCAGCTCTCGCTACTGCCTGGCAGTGACCGACAACCCCGCCAACAACGACTGGACTTACCTCACCCCATCCTGGGGCTTCACCCCTTATATCGACAGCTTTAACGCCACCTCCGAGGCCCTGTTTATCCTGAGCGACTCGGGCGAGCTTTACACCTCCACCGATGGCGAGACCTGGACCTCCACAGGCGAATCATGGAGCCATATTTACGGCGCTTACGGCGACGTGCTCCTCGGCACCAAGCAGCAAGGGGGAGCCTACTACCACGTCACTTACCCCGCGTCCACCCAGGTGGCTGTAGCCTCGGGGTGCCCTGTCACCGGCACGTCTACACTCGCCGAATTCACCAACAAGTGGGCTACCTCGCCGCAGGTGTTCTTCATCGGTGGCACCACAGCCAACGGGGACAAATCGGGCGACATGTGGGGCTACGACGGCTCCAAGTGGGCCAAGGTGAGCATCGACGGCGTCCCCGAGGCATCGGGTCGCTCGTTCATTGCCTATCCCTACTGCGTGACCGACTCCGCCAACTGGACCACAGCCACCTACACCGCCTTGATCGCTTTCGGCGGTGAATTGGCCGACGGCATGGTCTCCAAGGAGGTATACCTGTCGAAGGACATGGGTATCCACTGGAAACTCGCCGACGATCTTCTCCAACTCCCCGACTACATCCCTGCGATGACCAATTCTCAGGCACTGGTCGTGGACAAAACCTTATACGCCAACTCCTCCAACGCCGACGCTTGGAGCGAGATGGCCTCCACCCCCCTACCCCGCTGGTGGCAAGTTTACCAGCCTAAGGGAATACCCGGAGCATCGTCACGCGCCACCAAGCCCATCACCGAGTGGGAGTGCCCCTATATATACCTTTTCGGTGGTACCACCGCCTCAGGCACCCTCTACAACACTGTGTGGCGCGGCGTAATCAACCGTCTAAGTTTCAAGCCCCTGCAATAGCCTATGCGACGTCTAAGCTTGCTCATATCCCTGATCACCCTGATGGTCGTGGCCCCCTTGCGAGCCGCGGCGCAGACGAGCACTGCCCCCGAGGAGACCTACAAGTTCGACTTCGGAGCCGGCGTGGGCATGAGCGGATACCTGGGCGACGCCAACCACAGCAACATGTTCAAGCACCCGGGGCTGGCGGCCAACCTCTCGTTCCGCTACCTGATGAACACCCGCTTCGCCATCCGCGGCATGCTTAACGTGTTGAGCCTCAGCGGCGACACCTCCGATTGGGACGACGTGCTCCCCGGTGGCGCGCAATACGACTTCAAGGCCACGGTTTACGACCTGGGGGGACGATTCGAGTTCAACTTCTTCTCCTACGGCATCGGCGAGACCTACAAAAAGCTCAAGCGCTGGACTCCCTATCTCGCGCTGGGCGTGGGCGTTACCCTCAGCTCCTGTGGCGGCAGCACCAATGTTGCCCCCAACATTCCCATGGCCTTCGGCTTCAAGTACAAAGTCAAGGAGCGCATCAACCTCGGGCTCGAATTTTCAATGACTAAAGTGTTCGGCGACAAAGTCGATGGCGACAAGTTGACCGACTTATATATGATCAAGAGTTCGTTCATGAAGAACACCGACTGGTATTCGACGATACAAGTGTCGGTGTCCTACGAGTTTGGAAAACGTTGTGTCACTTGCCATTATGTCGACTGATAATCTCCAAGAGCTGATAGCGGGCATCGACCGCGGGCGCCTGCCCCGCCACGTGGCCATCATCATGGACGGCAACGGGCGCTGGGCCAAAAAACGCGGCATGGAGCGCTCGGCGGGCCACGTCGAGGGCGTCAACACCGTGCGCCGCATCACCGAGATCGCCTCGGAGTTGGGCGTGGGCTACTTGACCCTCTACGCGTTCTCCACCGAGAACTGGAATCGCCCGCAAGCCGAGGTCGACGCCCTGATGCACCTGATCGTGGTGGCCATCGAGCGCGAGACCCCCGACCTGATCAAGAACAACGTGCGCCTGACGATGATCGGCGACCTTGACCGCCTCACCGACGAGGCACGCGAGCGACTGAAACGCTGCATGGACGACACCGCCCACTGCACAGGGCTCACCCTTGTGCTCGCCCTGAGCTACTCCTCGCGCTGGGAGATCACCCGCGCCGCCCGAGAGATAGCCCGAGAGGTGCTCGCCGGCCACCTCAGCCCCCAGGAGATCACCGACGACACAATCTCCACCCACCTCACTACAGCCGCCATCCCCGACCCCGACCTGCTGATACGCACCGGTGGCGACATGCGCATCTCCAACTTCCTGCTGTGGCAGGTGGCCTACGCTGAAATTTACGTAACACCCACATATTGGCCCGATTTCGACAAAACCGACTTCTGTCGCGCCGTGGCCGAGTACCAGCGTCGCGAGCGGCGCTTCGGCCTCACCAGCGAACAAGTCAAATAATCCCGAAAGAAACCCCACCAATCATCATGCGATATAGAATCACATTACTGCTGTTGTTGACATTGCTTCTTACCTCGCCGGAACGCCTCCTCGCCCAGGAGTCGACCGACACCGTCTACAATCCCACGGTGTTGTTCAACAGCATGCCCCGCACATACGAAATCGCCGGCATACGCGTCACCGGCGCCCCCAACTACGACGAGAAAATCGTGATCGGTTACTCGGGCCTTAAGGAAGGGGAGCGCGTCACAATCCCCGGCAAGGAGATCACCGACGCCGCCAAGCGACTTATGCGCCAAGGCTTGTTCTCCCAAGCCCAGATCAAGGTTGAGAAGACCGTGGGCGACAAGGCTTGGCTCGAATTCGCCCTCCGCACCCAGCCCCGTATCTCGGAAATCAACTATATCGGCATGAAAAAAGGCGAGCGCAACGACATCCAGGAGCGCTTGCAGCTCAAGCAAGGCAACCAGTTCACACAGAACATCTCCAACCGCGCCACCCAGATTATCAAACAATACTACTCGGAGAAAGGCTTCAAAAACGCCGACGTCAACATCTCCACCCGCGAGGATCTCACCCACCCCAACGAGGTGATCGTCGACATCGCCGTCAACAAGCACTCCAAGGTGAAAGTCCACAAAATTTACATCGACGGCAACGAGGTGCTCAGCGACAACACCTTGAAGAAAGCGATGAAGAAAACCCACGAAACCGGCTCCTGGAGCGGTTTCCTGCGTTCCAAGAAATTTGTCGACCAGAATTACAAGGACGACAAAAACCGCATTATCGAGAAATACAACGAGAAAGGCTACCGCGACGCCAAGATCCTCAGCGACAGCGTCGTGCCCTACAACGAGAAGAGCGTCGACATTTACCTCACAGTCGAGGAGGGCAAGAAATACTACATAAAGTCGATCGACTGGGTGGGCAACACCGTCTTCAACACCGAGCAATTGGACAACCTTCTTGGCATCGAGCCGGGCGCCGTCTACAACCAGAAACTTCTCGAGAAACGCCTCCGCGAGGACGACGAATCGGTGTCCAACCTCTACTACAACCGCGGCTACCTCTTTTACAACCTCATCCCCATCGAGAAAACCGTCGTGGGCGACTCCATCGAGCTTGAGCTCCGCATGATCGAGGGCGACCCCGCTCGCATCAACAACGTGATTATCAACGGTAACGACCGCCTCTACGAGAAGGTAATCCGCCGCGAGCTGCGTGTGCGCCCCGGCGAGCTGTTCAGCAAGGACGACCTGATGCGCTCCTACCGCGAAATCGCCCAAACGGGCCACTTCAACCCCGAGAACATGGACATCCGCCCCGAGCCTAACGAGGAGGACGGCACGGTCGACATCGTGTTCAACCTCGAGTCGAAGGCCAACGACAAGATCGAGTTCTCAATGGGCTGGGGCCAAACCGGCGTCATCGGCAAACTCGCTCTGACGTTCACCAACTTCTCCATCAAGAACCTGTTCCGCCCCGGCAACTCGCGCAGCGTGATACCCCAGGGCGAGGGCCAGACATTCTCAATCGCGGCCCAGACCAACGCCCGCTACTACCAGGCCTACTCGGTGTCGTTCCTCGACCCGTGGTTCGGCGGCAAGCGACCCAACTCGCTGCAAGTGTCGGCCTACTACTCGCGCCAGACCGGTGTTAACTCCTCCTACTACAACTCCACCTGGCAGAACTCCTACTACAACTACGGGTCGTACTACAATTCGTATTACAACTCCGACTACTACTCCAACGCCTACCAGAACGCCTACGACCCCAACAAGGTGCTTCAGATGGCTGGCGTCACCGTCGGCCTGGGCAAGCGTCTGAAATGGCCCGACGACTGGTTCACATTCACCGCCGAGCTCAGCTACAACTGGTATTACCTTAAAAACTGGGAGTACCTGTATTATATGAACAACGGTACGTCCAACGCCATCGTGCTCGGCCTTACCTTGCAACGCAACTCAATCGACAACCCGCTGTTCACCCGTAGCGGCTCGCAATTCTCCTTGAACCTGCAGCTCACTCCCCCCGCCTCGCTGTTCAACCCCGGCAAAAACTGGAAGAAACTCTCCGAGGAGAACACCACAGCCTCCAAGAAAGAGCTGTATCGCTGGATTGAGTACTGGAAATTGCGCTTCAAATCGCGCACCTACACCCCGTTGTTGAACGCCGACTCCCAGTGGACGCTCGTGCTGATGACCCGCGGCGATATCGGCCTGCTCGGCTCCTACAACAAGTACCTGAAATCGCCCTTCGAAACATTCTACGTGGGCGGTGACGGAATGTCGGGATCCTACACCTACGCCACCGAGACCATCGCCCTGCGCGGCTACGAGAACGGCCAGTTTACCCCCTGGGGCTACGAGGGCTACGCCTACACCCGCTTCGGCATGGAGCTCCACTTCCCGTTCATGCTGCAACCCACATCGACAATCTACGGCTTGGCCTTCGTCGAGGGCGGTAACGCGTGGTCGAAGGTGAGCGACTTCCAGCCGTTCGACCTCAAGCGCTCGGCCGGCGTGGGCGTGCGCATCTACCTCCCCATGGTGGGCATGATGGGTATCGACTGGGCCTACGGCTTCGACAAGGTGTTCGGCACCAAGGGAGGCTCCCAGTTCCACTTCATCCTCGGCCAGGAATTCTAAACTAAGTATTGAGTGGTGAGTGGTGAGTGGTGAGTGGTGAGTGGTGAGTGATTAAGTATGTATCACACCTAATCACTAATCACTAATAACTAACACTTAACGTTAAACTTTTTCGTAAGTTAATTGTCTAAAATAGCATAAACAAAACCCCATTTTTAGCTATGAAGAAAATATCGATTCTCCTGATGATTATCGCGGCATGCGCTTTCGGTGCCCGCGCCCAGAAGTTTGCCTTAATCGACATGGAGTACATCCTCAAAAACGTCCCCGCCTACGAGATGGCCAACGAGCAGCTGTCGCAGCTCTCCCAGCGCTGGCAGAAAGAGGTGGAGACCAAGGCCAAGGAGGCCGAGACCATGTACAAAAACTACCAGGCCGACATGGTGTTCCTCACCGACGACCAAAAGAAAAAGAAAGAGGAGGAGATCGTGGCCAAGGAAAAAGAGGCAACCGAGCTCCGTTACAAATATTTCGGCCCCGAGGGCGAACTTTACAAGAAACGCCAGAGCCTGATGAAGCCCATCCAGGACGACATCTACAACGCCGTCAAGAAGATCTCGGAGGAGAAAGGCTACCAAGCCATCTTCGACCGCGCCTCTTCGGCCAACATCATCTACGCGTCGCCCCGCATCGACGTAAGCAACGAGGTTTTGACCCGATTGGGATATTCCAAATAAATTGCTTACCTTTGCACCCGCAAACTCTTGAATATTAACCATTACAATCCCAATAACGTAAAATGATCAAAAAAGCACTCAGCGCGCTCTTGATCGCGCTCCCCATGATGGTGGCCGCCCAGGCTCCCAAATTCGGCACCGTAAGCGTAGAGACTGTCTTCGACGCAATGCCCGAGAAAGCCACCATCCAATCCCAGCTTGAAACCGCCTCCAAGACCTACGAGGACGAGTACAAGAAGCTCGCCGACGAGCTCGACAAGAAGTACGCCGAGTACCAGCAGCTCGACCAGGACGCCTCCACCCCCCAGGCAATCAAGGAGCGTCGCATGCAAGAGATCCAGGAGTTGAACAAGCGCGCCACCCAGTTCGCCCAGACCGCTCAGCAGGACCTCCAGCGTCAGCAGCAGCAGCTCATGGCTCCCGTTGAGGAGAAGGTGATGAACGCCGTTAAGGCCGTTGGCCAAGAGCAGGGCTTCCTCTTTATCTTCCCCGACGGATTGAGCGTATACCAGAGCGCCGACGTTGTCGACGTCACCCCCCTGGTTAAAACTAAGCTCGGCCTGAAATAACCCCCAAGGAGCCCACGGCCTCCCCGGCCCGCGACACCCATCAATTTACGATTTCGTAATCACGTAATAACGTAATAACGTTATAACGACATCCCCATTCTACGAAACAGCCCCGCCAGGCAATCGCCTAGCGGGGCTATTATACTTAATCACTAATCACTAACACCTAAAACTTGATCTTAGTGGCTTTTCCGCCCTGTACCTTAATGTTGAGGCCCGATGCGGGGTTCTCCACGATACGGCCTTGCAGGTCGTAATAAGTGGCGGGAGCGTCGCTAGCGTCAACCGATACGCCCTTCACGCCGCCAAGGTTGTCGATCTTGTTTACCGAGAAATAGAGCTTGCAGGAGATGATTTCCAAGCCGCCGCGAACGGTGAACTTGCCCACCCAAGGACCCTTGGTGTACTCTTCGGAGTTGATCTCAACAATCGACTCATCCTCATTGGCGAAAACGTAGGCGATATGCTCGGCGTAACCCGAATACGATTCGCCAGCGGCCAATGTGGCGCTGTTGGTCCAGCCAGCAAGGCAGTTGCCCAAAAGGCAGAAAGAAATGCCGGTGGGCACATCAAGCACCGACTCCTCGGTTACTTCCTCAAGCGTGGCCGTGACGTTGAGGCTGGTGGTGCCTTGGTTGGCGATCTTGATGTAGCAGGGAAGCTCGTATTCGTAGCCCTCATCGATGTCCTGGGGACCCCAAATGTTGATCAGGTCGCCGTCGTTGATTTCGGTGTACTCGGTCGACGAGCCGTTCCACTCGGTGGAGTAGCCAACGTAGAGGTTACCGGCGTTGGTGGTGAACAAGGTGCCCATAAGGGCCGTAGCGAGTAAAATTTTCTTCATATAGTAATGGTTTTTGAATTTCTAATACGCCACAAAATTAGTGATTTTTGTGGAATATTCGCGGAAAAATCGTCGAATGTGACCTTAAAGTCAAGAAATGTGCTTATCTTTGTCAATTAAATGCATAATCGTATAAACCTCGGCCCCGCTTCGGGGTCTAAAGAAATAAAACCAATGAAAAAACTGATTTTCGCTATCGTGGCCCTGGCCATCGCTTTTGTCTCCCAAGCCCAACTCCCCTCAGTAAAACTGCGCGACATCAACGGCCAGACGGTCGATACCTCCACTCTCTCCAACGACGGCAAGCCCATGATTGTGAGCTTCTTCGCCACGTGGTGCAAGCCTTGCCTGCGCGAGTTGAAAGCAATCAACGAGGTTTACGAGGAGTGGCAGGAGGAAACCGGCGTGCGCCTGATCGCCGTGTCGATCGACGAGGGCCAGAACTCCTCCAAGGTGCGCCCCCTGGCCGAAAGCGAGGGCTGGGAATACCAAGTGCTACTCGACCCCAACGGCGAGATGAAGCGCGCCCTGGGCATCCAGATGATCCCCTACGTGATGGTGCTCGACGGCCAAGGCAACATTGTTTACCAGCATAACGGCTACACCGACGGCGGCGAGGAAGAACTGATTTCTAAAGTAAGAAGTCTTAGTGATTAGTGATTAGTGATTAAGTATAATAGCTTGGTTATTGGCCAGTTATTACGATTTTATTAGATGAAAGATAAGATATTCATTGCATTATGGATGACGGGGGCCGCGGCTTTGGGAGCGGCGGCTCAAACGGTCGACGACGGCACGCCCAACAAGGTCACCGTCCACGGCTCGGTGCAGGCCGACATCCTCATCCCCACCGAGGATGTCACCTACGGTGGTTACAAGTATAACGACGATGTGATGCTCAATTTCTACACCGACGCGTCGCTCTACTCCAAATTCGTCGACGCCGGCGTGCGTTTCGAGTACCTGGAACATCCCCTTCCCGGCTTTGAGCCTGATTTCAAGGGTTGGGGTGTGCCCAACTTCTGGGTGAAAGGCAAATACGGCGGCGTTGAGCTTACCGTTGGCGATTTCTACGAGCAATTCGGCTCGGGTTTCATCCTGCGCACATACGAGGAGCGTTCCTTGGGCGTGGACAACCCCATGCGCGGCGCTCGCGTCACTGTCAACTCAATCGCCGGCATGCGATTCACCGCCCTCGGTGGCGTGCAACGCATCTACTGGGATTGGGAGAAGAAAGATATCGACTGGGGATTGAATTACGAGATTGACCTACAGCACTTTATCAAATCGATGGACAACCATGGCGCCAGCCTGACGCTCGGTGCCTCGTTCGTCGACAAATACGAGAAGGACGAAAACGTGGTCGTGCCAGGCACCAATTATCGCCTCGACCTTCCCCACCACGTGCCCGCTTGGGACGCCCGCGTGCACTACCTGCAGAACGGATTTGACGTCCTGGCCGAATACGCCTGGAAAGGCCAAGACCCCTCCCTCGACAATGATTACACCTACGGCAAGGGCTCGGCTGTGATGCTCTCCACCTCCTACTCTCGCTCGGGCCTTAGCGTATTTGCCCAAGCCAAGCGCTCTGAGAACTTCGCGTTCCGCTCTCGCCGCACCATGACGGGTATCGCCGGCTACATTAACAACATGCCCCCGTTCGCCTACCAGCACACCTACGCTCTTGCGGCCATGTACCCTTACGCCACGCAAGCCGCTCCCGGCGAGTGGGCATTCCAGGGAGCCGTTGCCTACAAGTTCAAGAAAGGCACCCCGATGGGTGGCAAATACGGCACCACCTTCC
Source organism: Bacteroidales bacterium (assembly GCA_021205635.1). Lineage (GTDB taxonomy): Bacteria > Bacteroidota > Bacteroidia > Bacteroidales > Muribaculaceae > JAJPXC01. Next base: position 18,819 of record JAJPXC010000095.1, read on the forward strand.
GCTTGAACGGCTCGTGGATCCGCGGCTTGACAGGCACCGAGCCTGAGAAATTCCACGGCACCTATTACGGCACCGACGGCGTCGACACCAAGTTCTTCGGCATGGGTGCCGGATACTACCACGACATCAACCTGCAGATGGAGAAGCGTATCGTGAGCAACTGGAACCTCACAGCCATGTACATGAACCAGATGTACAACCAGCAGGTGGTCGAGGGACACGGCGAGCGCTCAATCAAGAGCAACATCTTCGTCGCCGACTCCAAGGTGAAAATCAACAAGAAGTTCACTCTGCGCAACGAGGTGCAGTACCTGCAGACCAAACAGGACCACGGCGACTGGCTCTATGGCCTAGCCGAGCTGTCGATCCTCCCCCACTGGATGATCTCGGTCAGCGACCAATGGAATTGCGGCGGTGGCGAGGGGCATTTCTACAATTTCTCCCTTACCGCCAACTTCAAGAGCAACCGCATCATGGTGGGCTACGGCCGCACCCGAGCTGGCTACAACTGCTCGGGAGGCGTTTGCCGATATGTGCCTGAGACTAAAGGCTTTACCATCAACTACAATTACAATTTCTAAAGGAGGTTGAAAGTTTAAGGTTTAAGGTTTAAAGTTAATGGCTTTAAAGATTTAAAGGTTTAAAGATTTAAAGGATTAAAGAATAAAGGCGATAATGAAGATTACTAGATATATACCCCTTTTGGCGGTGGCCGCGGTGATGTGGAGCTGCGACGAGGTGGACGAGGGCGACCGCTACATCGAGATGCCCACCATCGAGGCGCAGAAGGCCGTGCTCGTGCTCGATTTCACAGGCCAGGAGTGCACCAACTGCCCCAAGGCCCACCTCTCGATCGAATCGATGGAGGAGCAGTACGGCGACGCGTTCATCCCCGTGTCGATCCACGCCGGAGTGCAGAGCCTTTCCTACACCTCCACCCGCCGCGTGGGCCTGGCCACACCGCTTGGCGAGACCTACGACACTTATTTCGGCATCGCTCCCCACGGCTACCCCTCGATCGTGGTGGATTACAACTCGTCGTCGATCTACTCCGGCACAAGCAGCGAGTGGGTTGACCCGTGCCGCAATGCCATGGCCAAGGAAGCCGTCGTGCAGATTGAGGCCGAAGCCACCTGGTCGACCGATGCCGACGGCAACGTCACCATCGACGTCGCCACCACCATGATGGCCTCGCAGGATCTCAAATGCAAGCTCCAGCTATGGATTATCGAGGATAGCATCGTGGCACCCCAGAAGGGCGTCGATGACAACCCCGGATGGGACAACACCTACGTGCACAACAACGTGCTCCGCGCCGCCATCAACGGCGATTGGGGACAAGATGTCAACCTCGATGACAACGTCTACACTACCTCGTCGGCCTCGTTCACCATCACCACCGACTGGGAGAAAACCTGGGTGGTCGACAACCTGCGCGTAGTGGCCTTCTGCTACACCGACGCCGACGGAGTCCTTCAGGCCATCCGCCAGCCCGTCCTCCCGGCCCTTTAATCCTTTCCTCCTTTAAAGGATGAAAGGAATACAGGAAGAAAGAAATCGATCTAAAAACTTAATAAAACGATTATGAAAAAAAGTTTACTATTAGCATCTATGGCCGTTGCGCTGGGATTCATGGCGCAAGGCCAAGCCATCAACCCCCGCGCCTTGTGGATGGAGGGTGGCAAAATAGAGTCGCCCAAGGCCCAAGCCAAGGCCGTTCAGCCCAAGGCTGAAAGCTCCATGTGGTTCGGCTACTGCGGCGACCCCTACACCCTTGTGGGCGCCGGCTCCTACTACTGCACCGCCGCTATGGAGATCCCCGCTTCTACCGCCGCGGGCTTCGCCGGCTGCAAGATCGACGGCTTCCGCATGGTGTTCAAAACCGCTTCCGTCTCCAGCGCCACCCTCTTCGTGGGCAACTCCCTGGATACCGCTCCTAGCAACACCCAAACCATCTCGGTCGCTCTCAACTCCACCAACTGGCAGGAGTTTACCCTGAGCAACCCCGTCACCCTCGACGGCTCCACCGTATACATCGGCTTCGGCTACCAGGGTGTATCGGGTGAGTATCCCATTGTGTTCGACGGATTGACCAACAGCAACAACCTGGGCGCTTGGCTCGGCCTCGGCAGCTCGTTCGCTGAATGCTTTGGCTCCTTTGACAGCTACACCGCATCCTACGGCAACGTCTGCATCCAGGCCCACATCACCGGCGACTTCCCCGAGGTGAACACCTACATCAGCGCTGTCACCGTTGACCGCAACCGCGTGAAGCCCAACACCGCCTTTGACGCTACCGTAACCATCGCCAACATGGGTACCACCGACGTCACCAGCGTCACCGTTGACTACACGATTGGCAACATTGCCGACACCTACACCTTCAACACCCCCTCGTTGGCTCCCTTGAAGTTCACCGAGTCGACCTTCTTCACCCTCTCAGGCCTCACGGTGCCCGATTTCGGCGAATACCCCTTGACCGTGAAATTGACCAAGGTCAACGGCGCCGATTGCGACGAGTCGACCGCCACAGTTAGCATCGTGGGCACTCGCAGCAACAATCCCCGCATGATGGTTGTCGAGGAGGCCACCTCCATCGGCTGCGGCTACTGCCCCGTGGGCATCATCGGCCTTGAGTACATGAAGGAGCATTACGGCGACCAGTTCATCGGTATCGGCGTGCACGGAATCGGTCTGGGTTACGACCCCATGGTAAGCGCCTCCTATCAAGTTATGGACTACTATGTATCGAGCTATCCTTCCTGTCTTACCAATCGTAACGACTCCTACGCCACCTATCCCAGCGCCTACTACCTGCTCGACTCCTACACCACCTACTTCAAGGACGCCTACGCAGCCGCCGACGTTACGATCGACGCCGAGTGGACCACCCAGGAGAAGTCGGGCGTGAAGGTTACCACCAACGCGGTATTCGACCTCGACCACGCCTCGAGCGACTACCGCTGGGCTTACGTGGTGATTGAAAATCAAGTAGGTCCCTACAAGCAGTCCAACTATTACAACGGTGAATCGGGTTACGGCGACTGGTCATCCGCTGGTTCATCGGTATCTTGGTTGTTTGACGAAGTTGGCCGCAGCATCAACTCGTTCTGGGGCGTGCAAGGCTCAGTGCCCTCGGCTATCACCGCCGGCAACAGCTACGAGAACAGCGGCGAGCTCCAAGTGCTCGACCTGATCAACTACTACGACGAATACGTTGAGGTTAACCCCGAAAACATCGAGGTAATCGGCATGCTGATCGACTACACAACCGGTGAGGTGGTTACGGCCGCCCGCATCGACGCCGCCGACATCAAGGCTTGCTCCGACCCCAACGCCATGCACTACCAGAAGATCATCTTCGACCCCGACCTTGAGGGCAATGTCACCATCGGTTCTTCGTTGACTATCGAAGCAACTTCCACCTCCGGTCTGCCAGTCACCATCGGCATCTCCTCGGGCGATGAGTACGCTACCCTTGAGGGCAACGTGATCACCTTCAACGCCGCCGGCACCGTAGTTGTCACCCTCTCGCAGGACGGCAACGACACCTATATGCCCGCTACCTCGCGCACCATCACCTTCAAGGTGCTCAAGGATCAAACCATCACCTGGGATCAGGACCTCTCCAATTGCGAGATCGGCAAGAGCTACGCCCTTACCGCCAAGTCGTCGGCCAACCTGACCATCACCTACTCGATCAAGGAGGACACCACCGTCGCCAAGATCCAGAAGACCTCCCGCGGCACCTCGCTCGTGTTCAATGAGGCTGGCACAGTCACCGTTGTGGCTACTCAGGAAGGCAATTCAACCTACGCTCCCGCGCAAATGGAGAAGGTTGCCTCTACCCAGTCGGGCGTGATCTCGATTGACGCCGACGAGCTCCAGGATGCCATGCTCTACAACCTCCAGGGCGTTCGCGTCAACAACCCCCAAGCCGGCCGCATCTACATTATGGTCACCGGCTCCTCCGCCCAGAAAGTCCTAATCATATAGTGGTGAGTGGTGAGTGGTGAGTGACCATTGAATGAGCCGCAACGCGGCGAGTTGGCAATAACCCCGGGTGACCGAGCGCAGCGAGGGAACCTGGGGTTAACCATGAGATTTTTAACCTATCTACTTACAGCCCCGAAGGGGCGGTTTGGCTTACCCTCTTGGGAAGCCCAAATCGTTCCTTTGGGGCTGATTTAGTTGTCACTCGTTTCCTCGAAATGTCGTTTACTCTTGCATTCGAGAAATCGATTTCGAATACACGAATGCACGAATAAACGAATAAACGACTTCCCCTCACCTAACAACTAACAACTAACAACTAACAACTTAAGTTTTTTTCGTATCTTTGTAGCCGCAATGCAGATTGATACGCTATATGTGACCGATTTGGACGGCACGCTGCTCGGCCCCGACAGCCTCATCAGTCCCCGTTCGGCCGAATTGATCAGCCGACTGGTGGAGGAAGGCGCCAAGATCACTGTGGCCACCGCGCGCACTCCGGCAACCGTGGAAACCCTCCTTGAGGGCACTTACACCCGCTTGCCGGTGATCGTGCTTACCGGGGCCGCGATGTGGGATCGCGAGCGACGCCGATACCTGTACCCCCACTTTATCGACAACGACCTCGCGGAAGCCGTCCTTGACGAGTTTCGTCGAGCCAACGTCGCCCCATTCGTCTACACCTTGCGCGACGACGGCATCCTCCACGTCTACCACAACGGCGAGATGAACGACGTTTCCCGCGAGTTCATGAACGAGCGCCTCAATCTCCCCCTGAAGAAATTCCACCTCGACCTGCCCGAGATGGACACTGCCCGCTTTATCCCCTCCACCGTCCTCTACTTCGCCATGGGCAAAGCCGACAAGGTATACCCCCTGGCCGACGCCATACGCCAGCGTGTCGACTGCTCGGTCTACTCCTATCTCGACATCTTCCACCCCGACGTGGCAATCATCGAGGTATTCGCGGCACAGGTGTCCAAGGCCAACGCCGTCAAGAAGCTCGCCCGCCGCGAGGGACTCAAGCGCATCGTCGTCTTCGGCGACTCATCCAACGACGTGCCCATGATGGACATCGCCGACGTCGCGGTGGCACCCGAGAACGCCATCCTCGACGCCAAGCGAGCCGCCCACGTCATCATCCCCGGCAACGACCACGACTCGGTGGCCGAATTCATCCTCCACGACTATTATTCAACCGACGTTGACGTATAGATGAGAGATATTTACGCCATACGACGCTACGGCAAGCTGGGATTTCTGGTGCTCTCAGCCCTGGTGGTGTGCGTGTTCCTCTACTACGGCAACAACTTGGTCGACGACCTCGCCGAGCAGGAGCGCGAGCGCATGCAGATATGGGCCGACGCCACCAAGGAGATCGTCAACGCCTCGTCGATGGACTCGGATGACGGTTTCGGCGGGGGCAACGTTGAGTTCCTCCTCTCCATCATCGAGCGCAACCACACCATCCCCGTCCTGCTCACCGACGACGACGGCACAATACTACTACACCGCAACTTCGACCTGCCCGAGCCCCAGGACTCCATGGCGCCCTACTACACCTCACCCGTCAACGAGGCATTCCTCGAGAAGAAACTGGAGGATCTTAAGGGCACCAACAACGTCATTGAGATCAACATCGGTCCCGACAACCTACAGCGCCTCTACTACGAGGACTCCACCCTGCTCAAGCGCTTGAGCCTATACCCCTACATCCAGTTGCTGGTGATGCTGGCGTTTATCGCCGTTGTCTACTTCGCCGTCACCTCCACCAAGACAGCCGAGCAGAACAAGGTGTGGGTAGGTCTCTCCAAGGAAACCGCTCACCAGCTTGGCACGCCCATCTCCTCGCTATTGGCTTGGGTGGAACTGCTGGAGAGCCTCGGCGTCGACCAGGAGACCGTCACCGAGATCTCCAAGGACGTCAACCGCCTCAACACCATCGCCTCGCGCTTCAGCAAGATTGGCTCGCAGCCACAGATGGAGGCGGCCGACCTTAACGAGGTGGTGGAACGCGCAGCCTCCTATATGCGCACGCGCATCTCCTCGCGTATCAACCTCTCGATCAACCTCTACCCCGAGGCGCTGCCAGTGAAGGTGTCGGCACCCCTTTTCGAGTGGGTGATGGAGAACCTTATCAAGAACGCCGTCGACGCCATGGAAGGCTCCGGCTCGATTACCGTCACCACCGCCGTCGACCCCTCGGGCAAGCCCTACGTTGAGGTGGCCGACACAGGCCGAGGCATTCCCCGCAAGAAGCAAAAGACCATCTTCAACCCCGGCTACACCACCAAGAAACGCGGCTGGGGCCTAGGCCTGACACTCGCCAAGCGCATCATCGAGCAGTACCACCGCGGACGCATCTACGTGGCCTCCTCCGAGCCCGGCCGCGGCACCACCTTCCGCATCGACCTCCCCCTCAACTCCTAATTAGCTTTTCCATCCTCTTGGGGGCCACGGTGCCACGCGATTCCATCGCGGGGTAGTAAGCTCCACGAGCGGCTCGTCCCTTTCGGGACGCGCCGCTCGCTTCGCGTTTCAACTATTTATTTATGAGAGCCTCAATATCTAGTATCACTACCTGATATAAAGGACGAGGGATGTAATTAATAAAGCTTGTTTCTATCCTTGATTTATACTTATAACAAGCCAAAAGCCCGATAGATAGCCCGATTTGCCCTAAAAGTGTTTAAATAGTGTTTACGCAAGGTCAATTTTAACATAAAATCGCAGGCAGAGCCTTCTACAGCCTTCTTTATTCTTGTTACATCGTGTTAAATATACTAAAATTTATTGTAAGACTATAAATAAGGTGGTAACTTTGTGCCGTATTCTGTAATACAGGTTTATACCATCTAAAATACAGCAACCTAAACATAAACAACACTTTACAGGACTTATGAAGAAATCGTTACGCGCATTAGCAGCCTTGGCTTTGGCCGCGCTGCTGTCTACGCCAACGCCCGCCTCTGCCGACACCAAGCGCGAGATGCGCTCCACGTGGCTCGCCACTGTGTGGGCCATCGACTGGCCCTCCTCCACCGGCACCTCCTCCTCTGTGATCACAAAGCAGAAAAAGGAACTTACCGACTATCTCGACCAAATGGTCGAAACCAACATGACCTCCGTGTGCTTCCAGGTGCGATCCATGTGCGACGCCATGTACAATTCGTCTTACGAGCCTTGGAGCTCTTACCTCACCGGCTCTCGCGGCACCAACCCCGGCTGGGATCCCCTCTCCTTCTGCGTTGAGGAGTGCCACAAGCGCGGCATCGAGTGCTACGCGTGGGTCAACCCCTACCGCTACTCCACCGGTTCCAACTGGACCACCACGCAGGACAAAGCCCTCGAAAACGGCGGGTATATCCTCACCTACGGCACCACCAAGATCCTCAACCCCGGCCTTGAGTACTGCCGTCAGCGCATCGTGAACGTGTGCCAGGAGATTATCACCAACTACGCTGTCGACGGTATCCTCTTCGACGACTATTTCTACCCCAACGGTATCCCCGAATCATCCTCGGCCGAGGACTACACCCTGTGGAAAAACTCGGGCACATCCCTCTCCTTCGGCAACTGGCGCCGCTCCAACGTCAACCAGATGGTGAAGGACGTTTACGACATGATCCAGGCAAGCCGTCCCGACGTGCGGTTCGGTATCGCCCCCGCCGGTGGTGCTGGTGCCGACTACGCCTCCTATCCCGGCATGCCCAAGCCCGGCACATGGAGCGACTGGCAGTACTCGGGCATCTACTCGGCCCCGCTGGCGTGGATGAACGCCGGCACGGTCGACTTCATCTCGCCCCAGCTTTACTGGTCGTGCGATCACTCAACCAACCCCTTCGGGCCCATGTGCTCATGGTGGAGCCAAGCCGCCGAGCTGTTCAACCGCCACTTCTACGCTTCCCACTCGCTGAGCGAGATCGCGTCGTCGTCATCTCCCTCGACCGTCATCGCCGACCGCGTGCAGCAGGTGGGCTACAACCGTCAATACACCCCCAACAACGCTCCCGGCTCGATCTTCTACTCCCAGAAGAATTTCAACTCGTCGATGCGCGCGGCCCTGCTTGCCGACTATTTCTCCAAGCCCGCCCTCACCCCGGTAATTACCTGGAAGACCGCCGACAACTACTCGGCTCCCGCCTCCGGCTCCCACTCCGGCACCACGTTGACATGGAGCGCAGTCACCAACTCATCTCGCTCCAACGCCATCATCCGCTACTCGGTGTACGCCGTGCCCACCACCACCGACCTTGACAACGCCAAGGGCGCTGACGGCGACGGTATCTCAGTAGACTACCTCCAAGGAGTAAGCTACTCCACCACCTATACCCTCGACTCATCGAAAAAGAGCGGCTACTGGTACGCCATCTGCGTGCTCGACGGCTACGGCAACGAATTTGAGCCGCTGCTCATCGACTATCCCTCCTACAGCGAGACCACCGCTCCCTCCCTCATCTCCCCGGCCAACGGAGAGGGCCTCGCCGACGAGGTGGCATTCTCGTGGAGCAACGCCGGCGCCGACACTTACGACCTGCAGATTTCGGCCACCTCCGACTTCTCCACCATCAAATACTCGCTCAACACCTCCACCACCACCGCTCTCGTGGGTGGCGGATACCTCGGCGTGGGCACCTGGTACTGGCGCGTCGTGGCCAACAAGAGCGGCTACAAGAGCGCGGCCAGTTCCTCGCGCAAGTTTATCCTCACTTCCATCTCGGTGGGCAGCTATGAGCCGGGCTACTCGATCATCACCGACGGCTGCGACTACTCAGCGTCAACGGCATTCTCGGTGAAGAACGACTGGATACGCTCCACCGCATCGTCCTTCGGCAACTTCACCACCGAGAGCGACGGCGTGCTCAACCGCACCTTTGTGGCCGTGGGTGACTACCTCTACCTCTCGGGCCGCACCGAGAACGCATCGTCGGCCACCTGCTACCTCGGCAAGTACGACCGCTACACCGGCGAGCACATCTCCGACATCATCCTCGGCTCGGCCGCCTCTATGAGCTATTACCCCTGCAATACCGTGCTCCGCGACGAGGCCGGCCACGTGATGATCGCCAACCTCACCCTCAACATCTCCTCCACTCCGCTGGTGATTCAAGCCGTCGACCTTGAGACAGGCGACCTCACCACCCTGGCCTCACTCACCTACTCGGGTGGCGGCCGCGTGGATCATGCCGCTGTCTATGGCGACATCTCCTCGTCGACCTACTACATCTTCGCTATGGTGGCTTCCTCCAACACGCTGCTGCGCTGGAAGGTGTCCAACGGCACCGCCAACTCGGGCAATGCCTACACCATGGCTACGCCCTACAACAACGCGGCCAACGTGGGTATCGCCCCGCTGGTAATCCCCGTAAGCGCTTCGCAGGTACTGATCAACGGCCAAAACATCGCCCTCACCCGCTACAAGGTATCCAACGGCAACATCGTTGGCAGCTTCAACGACGCCGACTCGTCGGTCAAGCCCTCGTCGTCAACCGGCAATGGTGGCTCATTCTTCAACCTCGGCGATAGCTACTTTATGGTGTACCCCTCGGATACCGCCGCCGACGGCCACCACTTCACCATTGTTACCACCGACAGCGACTACTCGTTCGCGTCGATGGCCAACCCCGTGAAGATCCCCGGTTGCGGCCTCGGAACGGTTAACTCCACCACCGCAATCGCCCAAACCGACTATGTGCTCAACTCCGACGGCACCTCGGCCGGGGTTTACGTCTACGCCCCGGGCAACGGCTTCTCGGCCTACACAATCTCCACTGCCACCTCGGGTGTCAACACCATCCAGGGTATCGTCGACTCCACCGCTCCGGTTGAGTACTACAACCTGCAGGGCATCCGCGTGGCCCAGCCCACCCCCGGCAACATCTACATCCGCCGCCAAGGCACGCAAGTATCAAAAATCAAGCTTTAAGCTTGATTTTTGATACTTGAGGATAAAGTATCAAGGATAAAGGATACAGCCCCGCTTGGTGAACGTCAGGCGGGGCTATTATATTCAATCACTATTCACTTAATACCTTTCCTTTTGTCGCTTGGAGAAAAATGTGTAACTTCGCGGGCGAAAAGCCGAGTGACCCGATTTTGGGTCCAAATCAAGGCTTGTTTCTGCGTACATTTCTATGGAATTGATTCAAACATTGCTAGCCCCGGGCAACGACAACTTGGCGAGTACCATTGTCCTCTACTCGTTTGTGATCGCCTTGGGCGTCTTCCTTGGCAAGATGAAGATCGGAGGCGTGTCGCTCGGCGTCACCTTCGTCCTCTTCGTGGGCATCCTCATGGGCCACTTGGGATACATCGTCGACGAGATGGTGCTGAAATTCATCCGCGAGTTTGGCCTCATCCTCTTCATCTTCTCCATCGGTATCCAGGTGGGTCCCGGCTTCTTCTCCTCGTTCAAGAAAGGTGGAGTGAGGCTCAACGCCCTGGCCCTGCTTGTAATCGCGCTCAACGTGGTAATCGTGCTCTCGATCTACTTCATCGAGGGTGGACACACATCGATCGCCGCCCTGGTGGGCGTGATGTCGGGTGCTGTCACCAACACCCCGGGCCTCGCCGCCGCCCAGCAGACGGTGGAGACCGCCGAAGCCGCCAACACTATGGCCATGGGCTACGCAGCCGCATATCCCCTTGGCGTTGTGGGCATTATCTTGGCAATGTTTATCATCAAGTGGATCTTCCGCATACGCGTCGACGACGAAATCAAGCAATTGGAAAAGGAGCGCGAGGATTCAGCCCTGAAACCTTACTTGGTAACCTTTGAGATCACCAACAAGCTGGTCGACGGCCGCACGCTCGTCGAGCTACATCACCTGATCCAATGCAACTTCGTGGTATCCCGCCTGATGACCACCGACGGCGAGATCATTATCCCCAAATCCTCCACCCAGATCCACGTTGGCGACAAGCTATTCATCGTGATGTCGAAAAGCGACGAGGACCGCTTCCAGGCCCTGCTTGGCAACGAGGTGGAATTCAACTGGGACGAGCTTCACGGCCAGAATGCCGCGCCGGTGGTGTCGCGCCGTATCTTGATCACCAAGAGCTCCTTCAACGGGGTGCCCATCGGCTCGCTGCGCCTCCACAACGGTTACCGCCTCAACGCCACCCGCGTCAACCGCGCCGGTGTCGACCTGCTAGCATCCCCCGACCTGCGCCTGCAGATGGGCGACCGCATCACCGTCGTGGGCGACCTCCAGGACATCGACCGCCTCGCCTCCAAGATGGGCAACTCGATGAAGCGCTTGAACGAGCCTAACATCATCACCATCTTCGTGGGTATCATGTTCGGTATCATCCTCGGCTCGATCAACATCGGCTTCGGCATGAAGCTCGGTTTGGCTGGCGGACCGCTGGTTGTCGCCATCCTCCTCAGCCGCTTCGGATACAAGTTCAAGCTCGTCACCTACACCTCATCGTCGGCATCGCTGCTGATGCGCGAATTGGGCATCTGCTTGTTCCTCGCCTCGGTGGGCATCGCCGCCGGCAAGGGATTCGCGGCCACCGTGTTCAACCCCACCGGCATGTGGTGGGTGATCTGGGGCTTCATGATCACACTCCTCCCGCTTATTATCGTGGGCATCATCGCCCGCGGCGTGCATAAGATCAATTTCTTGACCATCATGGGTCTGTTCTCGGGCGGCTGCACCGATCCCCCGGCACTGGCCTACGCCAACAACTCCACCGGCAACGACCAGCCCGCCGTGGCCTACTCGACGGTCTACCCTTTGACCATGTTCCTACGCGTGGTCGTCGCCCAAGGCCTAATCCTTTGCTTCGCCTAACGACACATAAGATGCGCAGCCAGCGTGCATGCCAGCTGCGCATTGTGCATTGTGCACTGTGCATTGTGCACTAATGCAGCCTACCTTACTTGAATGCGCGACGGGAAGGGAGAGAGACTCGGCTTCTCGTCGCTTTTACGTTATCACTTCTCGTCGCTCTTCGTGCCCTCGTGCTCGTAGATCTTGGCCACGAGCAGTTCGGCCTGCTGAACGCCTACGGTGCGCCATACGGGCTTGCCGCATTTGAACAGGATCAGCGTGGGCACTGATTGGACGTGATACTGGGCGGCCAGCTCCTGGTTGCGATCGATGTCGATTTTGACTATCGTGCCGTGGTCGCCGATTTTCTCTTTCACTTGCTCAAGGATTGGGCTCTGCATCTTGCAAGGGCCGCACCATGTGGCGTAGAAGTCGACCAAGGTCGGCTTTTCGCTGTTGATTATGTCAGTAAACTGGCTCATAGTATATAAGTTTTCAGTTTTCAGTTGTTAGTTTTTAGTTGTTAGGGTCTTCTTTATTCCTTTTGTCCTTTCATCCTTTAAAGGATTAAAGGAGGGGGGCCTGAGGGCTATTAGTAAAAATAGAACAATATAGGGCGCGGTGGGGTTTTTGGCGTTTCGGGTTTTTAACAAATTTGGCTGAAAAAGGGAAAATCGTTAACTTCGCGGCGGATTCCAAAAACAATTCCTATGGCGCATATCAATCTCAAAGGCATGGGCGTCGCCTTGATCACTCCGTTCAAGGCCGACAAATCAGTGGATTACGACGCTCTGGCCCGGTTGCTAGAATACCAAATCAAGAATGGCGTTGACTACCTCGTGGTGCTGGGGACGACGGCCGAGACGGCCACTTTGACCCCCGAGGAGAAAAAATCGGTGCGCGAATTTATAGTCGAGCGCGTCGCCGGGCGTGTGCCCTTGGTTATCGGCATCGGCGGCAACAACACCATGGCCGTAATCGCCGAGATCAAGTCGACCGACCTGCAGCCGTTTAGCGCCATTCTCTCGGTGGTGCCCTACTACAACAAGCCCTCCCAGGAGGGCATCTACCAGCACTACCGCGCCATTGCCTCAGCCTCGCCCCTCCCCATTATCCTGTATAATGTACCGGGACGCACGGGCGTGAACATGGCCGCCGAGACCACCCTGCGCCTGGCCCGCGAGTTCCCCGAAAAGGTGATCGGCGTGAAAGAGGCCTCGGGCAACATCACCCAGATGGACGACATAATCAAGCGTAAGCCGGCCGACTTCATGGTAATCTCGGGCGACGACGGCATCACGTTCCCCCTGATCACACTGGGCGCAGTGGGCGTAATCTCGGTGATCGGCAACGCCTTCCCCAAAGAATTCGCCAAGATGGTGCGACTCGCCCTCAGCGGCGACTACGCCAACGCGCTGCTGATCCACCACCGTTTCACCGAATTGTTCTCGCTGCTGTTCATCGACGGCAACCCCGCCGGCGTGAAGTGCCTGCTCAACGCCATGGGCTACATTGAAAACGAGCTGCGCCTCCCTCTCGTCCCCACCCGCATCACCACCTACGAAAAAATCCGCCAGGTACTCGAATCCCTCGGCTAACAAGTTATGTTTAAGAGCAAGAAGACGATGGCCAATTGGGCCATGGGCGTGTCGAAGTTTTTCTCGGGTTTGAACGAGAATGCTTTGCGCTACCTCTTGCCGGGGTGGATGAACGCCATGTCGGGTGTCGTGTTCCGTATGGGATTCGGTGCCGTCGCCTTTTGGATAATCTCGCTGTTTCGCGGCAAACGCAACACCCCCATCACCACCAAGCAAAAACTCATCCTGCTTCTCCTGGGCGCCGTGCCGATGTACGGCTACATGATTTTTCTGCTTTATGGCCTTAGCTACACCACCCCTATCGCGTCGTCGATCTTCATCTCGCTGGAGTCGGTGGTGGTGTTCATCCTGTGCGTAATCTTTTACCACGAGCATGTGACGGCCAAGAAGCTGCTGGGCATCGCCTTGGGCTTGGGTGGCGCGTTGCTAATCATCTGCACGCAGAAACAGAGCGACGTGGCCTCCGATCCCCTGCTGGGCGACCTGATGTGCGCCGGTTGCTGCCTTTGCTACTCCACCTATCTGGTGCTGTCGGCACGCGTGGTGAAGAAGATCGACAACATCACCGTGTCGAAATGGCAGTTCACCGGCGGCGCTATTTCGGCCGTGGCGGTGGTCGTGTGCGCCCACAATTGGCACGCGCCGGTGCTGGAGCAGGGAATCTTCTCCGCTCCTATGCTGGTGCTCGCGTTTGTGTTGATTTTCCCCTCGTGTATCAGTTACATGCTGGTTGACACGGGTTTGCGCTACCTGTCGACGACGGTTGTGGCACTTTACGGCTACCTGATCCTCATCGTGGCCACGATCATGAGTTACGTCCTGGGTCAGGACCACTTCGACTGGTACCAGATCGTGGCTATCGCGCTGATCATCGCCTCGGTCTACTTCGTGGAGGTCGCCGAATCCCGCGACTCCGCCAACACCCCGGTAGCCAAGAATAGCCACTGAGGGATTGGATTTTAGCCACGAATTTCACTAATTTACACTAATTTAATTTGTGATAATTGGTGAAATTCGTGGCTAAAATCATTCATGGCTATATTTTTTCATTAGCGGCTTTATTAGCTATTTCGGTAATACCAGGCGATGCGATGCCCTCCGAGAGTCTCCTCTTTTATTAGCATAGCCCCAGCGGGGATTCGGGGCGAGGGGAGCGGTTCGCCCGGCTCGGCAAGGGGTTGGGGCGAGGTTTCTACCCTCAGTTGGTCCCATTGGCCGCTGTCGAGCATGGCCTGCAGGAATCGAGGCCCAGCCTCCACAAGCACCGAAGTCACCCCTTGCTCCCATAGATCTTGCAAGAACGTATGCTCTATTACATACCTTTTCGGGTTGCGGCCGTCCCAGAGGCGCACGTTGAGCCGGGGATGGTCGATGTCGAAAGTGGCCTGGGTGGTGACGATGGCGTCGTGCTCGGCCCGTAGTTTGGCGGTGGACAGCGATACGAGCTGGTTGGAGATCCTCACCGACTTTCCCTTCACGCCCATATATCCGTCAGCCGTTTGGGCCAGTTTCAGTGTCACGAAAGGGCGTTTTTGGATTTGACACGTCATAAAGCGACGGTTTAGCTCCTTGCACTGCTCCTCGAGGATGCCTACCGCGACCTCAGCACCGGCGTCGCGCAACATCTGCACTCCGCGCCCACTCACCCGAGGGTTCGGGTCGAGCGAACCCACCACAACCCGTCGTATCCCCTTGTCCACCAGCAATTTGGCGCATGGCGGCGTCTTTCCGTAATGGGAGCACGGCTCCAGCGTCACATACATCGTCGACTTCGGCAGCAGCGTCGCGTCCTCGGCTGCCACCGAGGCGATAGCGTTGACCTCGGCGTGACCCTCGCCGCAGCGACGGTGGTAACCCTCGCCGATAATACGGCCATCGTGGACGATCACCGCCCCCACCATCGGGTTGGGCGACGTGTCCATCCGTCCCAGGCGCGCCAGCTGCAACGCCCGCTCCATATATAAAATGTCACTGTTCACGCCGCGAATTTACAAAAAGAATGTTAAAGATAGGGTACAATTCAAAAAATTACAATATTTTTGCGGTGTGATTTGCTACTTATAGCCTTGAACATAACCATTTGAGCAATAAACAGTAACCAAAATAAAATTCCTTAATCCAAAATTCATCACATGAAAAAAATCTTATTTACTCTCTTAGGGCTCATCGTGGCCTTAGGCGCCAGCGCCACCAACTACGTTGTGTGGTCGGGCGACGATTTGACCAGCGATGAGGAACAGATTAATACCGCTTTTTATGGATGGTGGAACGTGGCGACCTCTACCGTGGATGACACCGCTTCCCCCGAGGGAAAGGCACTCAAAATAAATGCCGCTAATGCCTCGTCAAGCACTGCCTATTCTTGCGGCTATGCTCCTACCGATGCCACCATTTTGAATTCCCTGGTAGATTATGATTTGGTTTTCTACGTAAAGCGAGAAGGCACAGGCACTTTCTGGATTCGCTTGACTTCTCCCGACACCACTTATTACCTAGACAACACTACCCAGATTCCCAATGATGGAGCCTATCATGAGGTTCGCTTGAACATCCGCAATGATTTCGCCGCCATAGTATCTTCTTGGGAAAACGCTACAACCGAGGTTTTATATTGCTTTGCATGTGGAGGTGACGACATCGATGAGAGCTCCGCTCTCTACTTCGCAAATGTACACTACGAATCCTCCATCCCGATGCCCTCGATCACCGCATCGGCCTCCGATATTACCTCTAGCACCGCTACAATCAACTACTCGGTTACCTTCCCCGATGGTTACAGCAACACCGCAATCACCGTCAATGACGAGGCTGTAACCGACAATCCCGGCACCGTTGCCCTCACTGGCTTGACCGCCAAGACCGATTACTCTTATACAGTTAAAGCCACTGGCGAGTACGATGGCGAAACCTATTCCGTCTCCAAAGTTGTTTCCTTCACAACCGCTCGCGAGGCTGGCGACGAACCGATGTATTACGGCATTCTGCAAGGCGCCGATACCGACGACTACGTGGTAACCGCCTACTATTGGGTACGCTATAACACCGACAAGACCGTCACCGTATACGTTGAATACGAGGGCCTTGATATCGACCACAACCACAAGATTAACCTCCAAAACGGCGATGACCTCGACAACTGGAAGACTATGACCCAAGAGGGTAACGGCTGGATTTACGATTCCGTGGGCACCTTCGAGGAGGGCGAAACTCTGAACGGTTTCTTCTGGTTTGAGTACGCAGGTGGTGTTTGGGGTGGCAACTACCACTTCATTTTCACCATCGGCACCACCACCGATCCCTGGGTGAAAGGCCCGAGCCTGAGCGCCTCGGCTGAGAACGTGACCTACAACTCGGCCGATATCGCCTACAAGATTACCGTTCCCGCTGGTCTGGCCGAAGCCACTACCAAGCTGTACATGGACGATGTTGAGCAAACCATCACCGACCTCACCGGCACCATCGCCCTCACCGGCCTGACCGAGCAAACTGAATACTCCCACGTGCTGAAAGCCATTTCCACCCTCGATGGTGAGACTTACGAAAGCAAGGAAGTCACCGTTTCCTTCAAGACCAAATCGTCAACTGCCAAGGATAAGGTGTTCAAGGACTACTGCCCCGCAAAATTCTCCAATGCATATCTCTCTGGAGAAGACTCATCGGCAGCTCGTAACATCTACCTCAACCTTCCCTTCACTCTCACCTACGACACCGATGGCGTGCTCACATATGAGATCGACCTCACTCAGTGCAAGGATATCGTAGGTCTTTCTCCCCAGATTTACTGGAATGGCTTCAAATCCCTTACCCAAGGCGAGAACAATATTTGGTCGTACAACTTCGGCGAACTTACCGAGGATTCGAGTATTGCAATCTCCCACTACCTCGCCTATGCCGGTGGTGTGGTTGACCAAAACTTCAGCGCCAAATACCCCACCGTTGGCTTAGAGCAAGATCTCCCCACAATCGGTGAAGCTGTCGAGATTTCCGACTTTACCGCTCCTGGCGACCTCGTTGGAACCCAAACCAACCCTTACCACATCTCAGTAGCCGCTTACTCCCCGATCCCCGTAGATATTTGCGGCAAGGACGCCAATGGCTACTATGTAACCTCCGATTATACCATGGATATCCCCAATGGCGTGATTTACGAGAACGGATATATTCATGTTACCCAGCATGGTGAGTTTACCGTGACTGCCACTTCGGGCACCGCTTCCCGCTCACTCGTAATCAAGTGCCAGCGCAATGCCGAGTCCAAGAATCTTATTGCCAACGTTGAAGGTGATACCGATTCGGGCACAGCCGCCAACGCTACCGATGGCAACACCGGCACCGAGTTGCAATGGGCTTGCACCGAAACCGAAGAGCACTATCTCACCCTCAACTTCGGCGGTAACTACTATGTAGAGTCGATAGAGGTACTGTTCGAGGGTGCTTATGCCACCAACTACTCCCTGAAGCTGTTCAACGCCACCCAGGCCGCTTCGATGCTGCGCGAACAGGCCGAGGACAACGTAATCACTGTTGAGGACAACAACACTCCTCTCAACGTTATTCGCAACGACAAGGCCCAAGCAGGCACCTACTCGGGCGTTACCCTCGAGACCTCCAAGGCCCTCAACACGGGTTGGGGTATCAAGGTGAAGGAGATTCAGGTTTACGGCTCGGAGTCCACTCCCACCGGCGTGCAGAACGTGGCTGTCGACAACAACGACACCGACGCTCCCGTTGAGTACTACAACCTCCAGGGCATCCGCGTCGCCAACCCCGCCTCCGGCCAAATCCTCATCCGCCGCCAAGGCAACAACGTTTCTAAAATCAAGCTTTAGGCCCCCAAACCCCCGAAACGGGGGCTTGCATAGATGACGGTAACGTCTAATAGCCCCGTCTGGCACTCGCCAAGCGGGGCTTTTCATAAGCGTCCGCGGATGCCTAGGGGGGCCGGCCTTGGACGGCCATCACGCGCCAGCCCTAGGGGGGCCGCCCTTGGACGGCCATCACGCGCCAGCCCAGTTAGGCCGGGACCGCCGCCGCGGAGGCTTCCCAAAGGAGGTAGATGGGAAGAAAGACGACCGCCAGCGAGAAGGGATCGCCCGTGGGCGTGATCAATGCGGCCACGATCAGCAACGCCACGATCGCGTGGCGTCGGTACTTGCGGAAGAATCCCCGCTTCAGCACTCCCGCCTTCCCTAGCAGCCACGCCAGCAACGGCAACTCAAACACGGCACCCATCAACAGGATCATCATCAGGAAATTGTCCATGTAGGAGTCGATAGTGATCGTGTTGGGGATGTCGGCCGAAAGCTGGTAATCAGCCAGAAACCGCAGCGTCAACGGGAATGCCAGAAAGTACCCCACGGCCATCCCCAGAAAAAACATCACATTGCCCATCAGGAACGCCATCGACGCGTTCTTCTTCTCCTTGGGGTAAAGCCCCGGACTCACGAACAGCCACAGTTGATAAATGATAATCGGGAACGCCACGATTACCCCCAGCCAGCACGACGTGGACATGTGGATGAAGAATTGAGACGCCAGTTGGGTGTTGATCAATGTGACGTGGAAATCGGTGGCCGACGATTGCAGCCCCATCAACTCGCGTCCCCCCAGGGCGTCAAACAATCGGTACAGCGGGAACGACCCGCGCGTGGGCGCCAGAATCACCGTGTCGAAGATCTGGGGCATGAATATGAAGAAAATCACCGCGAGAGCAGTCACTGTCACGGCGATACGGATCAGCGTGGCGCGCAGGGCGTCGAGGTGATCCCAAAATGTCATTTCACCCTGAGGGTTGGGCATGGGCTATTTCGCGGGAGCGTCGGGAGTGTCGTCCTTGCGGTTGATTTCCTGTTGCATCTCGTTCATGCCCTGCTTGAACGCGCGGATGCCTTGGCCGAGGCCTTTCATCAGCTCGGGTATCTTCTTGCCGCCGAACAGCAACAGCACCACGAGCACGATAATCAGCAATTGCCAGCCGCGAATATTGCCCAAAAAGAGTGGAATTATAGCGAAAGTATTCATGATTGCGCGGGTTAATTGGTTTAATACTGCGAAGTTACGCGTTTTTTCCCACTCAACCGCCAATTTATAGGATTTTAACGAGGAAGACACTCGGCAGCCGAACCTGGGAGGGCGGGCTGCCCTCAGCACGCCATATAGCTTGGGGAGGGGAGGCTGCCCTAATGAGGCCGCTGAGGGCAGCGGCCATCCCAGTTTGGGCTGACGCGCGATTAATAAATTACAAATTTCCATCAAATATTACAATTTCGCGACAATTTGCTAAATTATTTTTGGTTTGTAAAGAAATTTGCTTTACCTTTGTGGCGTGAGAATAAAAATTTGTCACACACAACGCAATTTTTCTGACACATTCACCTAAGGTTTCACTATTTAAAAATTTCTAAAGGTATGAAAAAGATTGTTTTAGCTCTCTCCTTGATTTCGGCCTTGACGGCGGGTGCCGTCGACATCGACACAGGCAGTGAAGATTGGTCGGCCTCGATTACCGGCGACCTTGTAACAAGTTACGTATGGCGCGGCCAGCAACTCGGAGGCTTCAGCATCCAGCCCGGACTCGAGGTGGGCTACAAAGGCATAAGCCTTGCCGCCTGGGGCTCCACTTCATGGGAGGACAAATGGAACCGCGAGTTTGACCTCACCCTCGGCTACTCGATCAAGGGCTTCTCGGTGAGCGTCACCGACTACTGGTTCTCCCGCACTGGCGACGGGGTGTCGGCCCGCTACTTTACCTACGGCACACATAGCGAGTACTGCTCCCACGTGTTTGAGGCACACCTGGGCTACGACTTCGGTTTCTTGACCGCCGACTGGTACACCAACTTCGCCGGACAGGATGGCGTCGACCATCACGGCCACCGCGCTTATTCGTCGTATGTGACCCTGGCCGCTCCCTTCTCGGGACTCGGCATCGACTGGGAGGCACGAGTGGGCGCAACCCCCTACTGCACGACATTCTACAACAACGCCAACTCATTCGCCGTCACTGAGGTGTCGCTGAAGGCATCCAGGGAGGTAACGATCACCGAAAAGATCCACTTCCCGGTGTGGGTACAGGTAATCGTCAACCCCCGCGCGAGCGACGCCTACTTCGTGGCCGGAGTATCGTTCTAACGAAAAGAATGAATCATATAAAAAGGATGAAGGATGAAGGATGAAGGGTGAAGGCCCCGTCTACTCCCCTTCCCTTTCCTCCTTTACTCCTTTCCTCCTTTAACGATTTAACGATTTAACGATTTAACGATTTAAAAAATCCCCCAAGATGAAAAAAATCGAAGCGATTATACGCAAAACCAAGTTTGAGGATGTCAAGGAAGCCCTTCTGGAGGCCGACATCGAGTGGTTCAGCTATTACGAGGTGCGTGGCGTGGGCAAGACCCGCCAGGCTCGCATCTACCGCGGCGTGATGTACGACACAAGCTCCATCGAGCGCATCCAGCTGTCGATCGTCGTGCGCGACATCAACGCCGAGAAAACCGTGCGCGCCATCCTCGCGGCGGCCCAGACCGGCGAGATCGGCGACGGCCGCATCTTCGTGCTCCCCGTCGAGGACTCTATCCGTATCCGCACCGGCGAGCGCGGCGACATCGCCCTTTACAACGCCGAGCATTCCAAGTAACCCTCACGTCCAACCTCAAATTTCTAACGATTATGAAAATTCTTACTTCAAAATACACACGCCGCGCTGGCCTGCTGCGCGCGGCTACTGTGGCAGCGGCCCTGCTCGCCGCGCCAGCACTGATGGCTGAAGGCCCCGGCACCGACAACCTCCCCGACCCCTCGGAGACCATCCTCCAACTGTCGGACGGCCTCAACACCGTGTGGATGCTCTTGGCCGCCATGCTCGTGTTCTTCATGCAGCCCGGTTTTGCCCTCGTGGAGGCCGGCTTCACCCGCACCAAAAATACCGCCAATATCCTTATGAAGAACTTTGTCGACTTCACTCTCGGAGCGTTGCTGTTCTGGTTCATCGGCTTCGGGTTGATGTTCGGCGACGGCGGTTTCTTGGGCTGTCCCCACTTGTGCGACTATGAGTTCTGGAGCGGCGACGGGCTACCCTCGGCCGGATTCCTCGTGTTCCAGACGGTATTCTGCGCCACCGCGGCCACGATCGTATCGGGCGCCATGGCCGAGCGCACCAAGTTCTCGATGTACCTTGTCTACACCGTCTGCATCTCGGTGATTGTCTACCCCATCTCGGGTCACTGGACCTGGGGCGGTGGCTGGTTGATGAACGACACCGACGGCTCGTTTATGATGGACACCTTCGGGTGCGCATTCCACGACTTCGCCGGCTCCACAATCGTTCACTCCGTTGGTGGTTGGATCGCCCTTGTTGGCGCCGCCATTCTCGGCCCCCGCATCGGCAAATACGGCAAGGACGGCAAGTCGAAAGCCATCCCCGGCCACAACTTGACGATCGCTGCCCTGGGAGTGTTCATCCTGTGGTTCGGGTGGTTCGGCTTCAACCCCGGCTCACAGCTTGCCGCCGCCACTCCCGACGACCAAGTGGCCATCTCCTCCGTGTTCTTGACCACCAACCTCGCCGCTTGTGCCGGTGGTTTCATGGCCCTCGCCGTCAGCTGGATCAAGTACGGCAAGCCCTCGCTGTCGCTTACTCTTAACGGTATTCTTGCCGGCTTGGTGGGTATCACCGCCGGGTGCGACGCCGTAGCCGCTTGGGCCGCAGTAGCAATCGGAGCCATTTGCGGCACCGTGATGATCTTCTCGGTAGAGTTTATTGACCGCGTGCTTAAGATCGACGACCCAGTGGGCGCAAGCTCAGTGCATGGCGTGTGCGGCTTCTTGGGTACAATCCTCACCGGCTTGTTCGCCACCGAGGGCGGACTGTTCCTCGGCGGAGGCTGGGGCATGTTCTTCGCTCAGCTCTTTGGAGCCGTGGTAGTGGGTTGCTGGGCAGCCGGCGCTGGCTTCATCATCTTCAAGGTGCTTGACAAGGTACACGGCCTGCGCGTAGAGCACCGCATCGAGGAGGAAGGCCTCGACATCTACGAGCACGGCGAATCAGCCTACAACATCTAATCAAGTGATAAGTTTTAGTGATTAGTGATACTTAAAACTTATTTTTTCTGCTTTTCATTTTTTGCGAATTACCTGCTGTAAATTTGGGATCCCGTCGAGCCGTCGAGGCTAGGCGGGATCAATTTTTGTATCGGGTGGGGGTGATGTGGCGGTAGAGGTAGAGGATCCCGTCGCGCCACGAGTCGTAGACAAACTTCACCTCCTTGCGGTAACGTATCGAGCCGATGATAATCATCGTGATGATACCTAACAACACAGCCAACGCGAACAACTCCTTCAACGACAGCATCATAGCCTGACGCACAATCTCGCTCATAGCATCGCCAATCGGCACATGCGACGACGTAACAGCGTTGGCCGAATTCCCCAGGAGCGCGATATTGTGCTTCAAAGCGCCCTTGAAGAAGAAACCAAACACGGCGCATCCCAAGGCCGTCCCGGCCCCTATTCGGGCGAAGCCCAGTATCGTCAACGCGTGGAAACGGTGCTCCAACGGCACAACGCCCTCAATATAGGTGGTCAGCACCACAAACAAAAGAACATGCCCCATGCCGAAAAGAAACAACGGCAACCACATGTGGTGCAGAGCCGTGTCGGGTGAAATCAGCAGACACATCGAGATGGCGTACATCGTCAACAGCAACACGCACAGCAGCGTCAAATTCTTCACGCCAATTCCCAGATGCTCGATAGCATAGTAACCAAACCATCCGCCGGCAATCAACCCCAACAGCACCGCCACCTTCAGCGAGATTGATCCATAGGGGTCGAAATCCAGCACCTCATGGGTAAAAATATGCTGTAACGTGCTCTCGGTGCTCATCATCACGCAAGCAATCAAGAATACCACAGTGATAGTCACCACATTACGGTAGCGGAACGCCTTGAATGGAATATATGCCCCCGGATTGCCCGTCGTGCGGGCAACAATCACCCCAAGTGTCAAGAGGATGACACCAACAGCCACATTAATATATGGCGAGTTGAACCAGTCGAGATTGTCGCCATAGACGCAGATGAACGTGAACGCCAGCAACACGATGGCCCACAGCACCAAGCCCACCCAGCTGATGCCGGCCAGGCCCTGCTTGGGTATCGGCCGGAAATCGCGCATTCCGAAGAAAGCCACGCAGGCCATCACCAATTGCAAGCCAATCGTGAGGTAATGCATGTGCTTCCACGTGGCGATATGCACAATCCACACGCCGATAATTCCCGAAATCTCAATTGCGCAGAACACCACAAGGAATACCACAGCCAAAAACGGCGCGAAGTTGTACCTCGGCGCCACCTTGAGCATTATCGACGAGAAGCCCTCAAAGGACCCCCACAACTTAAGCACGCCAAACAGGAAACTCAAGATTATCAGCACCGGCACGCATCGGATGTGCATGCATATGCAACTGATTGTGGCCATGCCAAGGCACACCATCAGGAAAATCTTACGGGTGGTAAAGCGGAATTTCAAGCGGAACAGGATCGGGAACGTCATCGTCACCCCAATCATACCCGCATAGCCGCAGAAAAGTATATCCTCGTTCCACAGAGACAGCGCCGACGACACCTCGGTGGACAACCCCATAAACATGGGATCGGACATCTGAAACACCAGCGGGAACATCAATATAATCCAAAAGCGCCACCCCTCGGGCACGCTCCTGCGGAACATCGGCAGGGAGAAAGCCATTATTTCTTGACGTTACATTCCACGTTCAAGCCGCTGCGCAACAGGGCCATATCCTCGGGACGGTTGTCGTCGGTGAAAGCGATTCTCACAGGCACGCGCTGCTCCACCTTCACAAAGTT
The DNA here is from genome assembly GCA_021205635.1 of Bacteroidales bacterium. Lineage (GTDB taxonomy): Bacteria > Bacteroidota > Bacteroidia > Bacteroidales > Muribaculaceae > JAJPXC01. The sequence goes on from JAJPXC010000095.1 coordinate 43,054, forward strand.
GCCCGTGGCGTTGTCTTGGGGCACGAGCGACGTCTGTGAGCCGGTAGCGTTGGAAATCGAGGTGACCACGCCGTTGTATTTCACCCCCTTGATAGCGTCGACTGTGATTTCGATGGGAGTGCCAACGGAGATGTTGGAAAGTTGCTTCTCGCGATAGTTGGCGATCACCCAGTACTCCTTGTCGTCGAGCAGCGTGAGCAACAACTGTCCGGGCTGTATCAGCTGGCCCACCTGGATATCCTTGCGGGTGGTATAGCCGTCGCAGGGGGCGATGATTGTGCAATAGGAAAGGTTGAGACGCGCCAAGTCGAGAGCGGCCTTGGCGGCGTCAATGTTGGCGTCGTTCAGGTCCAACCGGGTCGTCTGCTCCTCCTTCACCAAGCGCGACGAGTCGCGTTGGCGCAACATCGTCTCATACCGCGCTTTCAACGCCTTGTACTGCGTTTCCACGACGTCAAATTCCTGCTGGGTCACAGCCTCATTTTCAAGCAAGTGGGAGTAACGCTTGTAATTGGTCTCGGCATTGTCGAGATTGGCTTTCACCTCCGCGATAGCGGCCTCCGAAACGGCCACGTTGTTGCCGGCTGTGGCCACACCGCTACCGGCCACCGTGCGACCCGCAAGCGCGCTCTTGTAGTTGGCCTCGGCCTGCGCCACGGCGATCGCGTATTCCGAATCGTCAAGCACCACCAGCGTGTCGCCCTTATGGACATGCGTGTACTCGTCGAAACGTATATCATTGATAAATCCCTGAGCCTTGGAGTTGACGGCCACCATGTTCTGGCGCACAGAGGCGTTGTCGGTGAACGTGCCGCTTCCGAGGTCGATGAATTTGGCGCACACCCATACGATGCCGCACACGATAAGAGTGATGGTGATGACGTTGCCTATTACTTTTTTTGATGTCATGTAAGCTGCCGACATAAGAGCGAAAACTGATTAATGGTACATTAAAGATTAGCCATCAGGGGCTATGAAGCCCCTGACAGAGGTTATTTTCACGGTCTTATGCTGGAACTCTCGGTCGCTGCCCTGTCGCGGCGACCGCCTTTATTATACGCTTCAGACGCGTCTTCGGAGCGCAAAGTTACAAAATTTTCTAAATAGATTAGTCGCCTATTTACGCGATTACGGAAAAAATTCGTAAATTTGCCGTGTCAAAACCAAGGAAGAGAAAATAACCAAATATATTCCTGTTTTAACTTACAGAATTATGAAAATTGAGAAAATCATCGGACGTGAGGTACTCGACTCACGCGGCAATCCCACTGTGGAAGTAGACGTAATCCTCGAATCAGGCGCACGCGGTCGCGCTTCCGTTCCCTCGGGAGCATCCACCGGCGTCAACGAGGCTCTCGAGCTCCGTGACGGCGACAAGGGCCGCTACATGGGCAAGGGCGTGCAGAAAGCTGTCGCCAACGTTAACGGCCCCATCGCTGAGGCCCTCGTGGGCATGAGCGCCCTCGACCAGATCAAGATCGACGAGACCATGATCGCCCTCGACGGCACCGACACCAAGAGCAACCTCGGTGCCAACGCCATCCTCGGCGTTTCCCTCGCCGTCGCTAAGGCCGCTGCCGACTACCTCGACCTCCCCCTATACAAATACATCGGTGGCTGCAACACCTACGTGCTGCCCGTGCCCATGATGAACATCATCAACGGCGGCGCCCACTCCGACGCCCCCATCTGCTTCCAGGAGTTCATGATCCGTCCCATCGGCGCCACCTCGTTCAAGGAGGGTATCCGCATGGGCACCGAGGTGTTCCACAACCTCAAGAAAGTGCTCCACGACCGCGGCCTGTCCACCGCAGTAGGTGACGAAGGCGGTTTCGCTCCCGCCCTCGACGGCACCGAGGACGCCCTCAACGTGATCATGCAAGCTATCGAGAAGGCTGGCTACAAGCCCGGCAAGGACGTCACCATCGGCCTTGACTGCGCTTCCTCCGAATTCTACGAGGACGGCAAGTACCACTACAGCCACCTCAACAACGGCGCCGAGAAAGAAAAAGGCGGCGCTACCTACACCTCCCAGGAGCAGGCCGAGTACCTCAAGGGCCTCGTTGAGAAATACCCAATCGACTCCATCGAGGACGGCATGGCCGAGAACGACTGGGAAGGCTGGAAGATCCTCACCGACCTTATCGGCGACCGCTGCCAGCTCGTGGGCGACGACCTGTTCGTTACCAACGTTAAGTACCTCAAGCGCGGTATCGAGGAAGGTTGCGCCAACTCCATCCTCGTCAAGGTTAACCAAATCGGCTCCTTGACCGAGACCCTCCGCGCCGTTGAGCTCGCACAGCGCAACAAGTACACCGCCGTTATCTCCCACCGCTCAGGTGAGACCGAGGACGCCACCATCGCCGACATCGCCGTTGCCACCAACGCCGGCCAGATCAAGACCGGCTCGGCTTCGCGTTCCGACCGTATGGCCAAGTACAACCAGCTCCTCCGCATCGAGGAAGAGCTCGGATGCGCAGCCCAGTACGGCTACGGCAAAAAGACCAAGCGCCCCGAATAGTAAGTAGGTTGGCCCGTCTCGGCCCTGCTAGAAAGGAAGTCAGGCCAGCTCGGACCGACAAAAGCAAGCCTACCCTACAAAATACCAAGCGCGACCCCTCCCCGGGGCCGCGCTTTTCTCGTCATATTACAAAAATGCACCATGGAAGGTGCATTTTTGACGAAAATTGCACCGTGGACGGTGTAATTTTCAGCCTATGTCGTTCTGATTAGTGTTTTCGGCCTTTGCGGGAGCCGCCTTTACCGCCCTTTCGGAACTGTGCGAAAGGTTCCTCTTGGCTGACGGCCTCGCGGGCTTTGCGGGCCGAGGCGCGGGAGTAGTCCTTGTCGGGAGAGGCGATCTCGCAGAACAGGTGCTTACCCATAAACTCGGCACCCTTCAGGGCATTGACCACACGCTTGGCGTCGCCGCGTTTCACGTCGAACAGCGAGTAGCCCGGCATCAGGTCGATTCGTCCAACGTCCACGCGCTCGCCGGGAACGTTGCGGTTGAGCGTGTCGATCAGCGTGCCGGCGTAGAAACCGTCGCGCTTGCCGGCGTTTAGGTAAAGTCGCTCCATGCCTTTGGAGGCCGTGCGACGATCCTTCTCCTCGGCCGAACGCGGGGCGCGCTCGCCCTTCTTGGGTTTCTCCTTGCGCGGCTTCTCCTCGATGACGTCGATCTTGGGTGCGTCCTTATAGTAGTCGAGCAAGCGGTTGAACTCAAGCGACAGCACGCGCTTCAGCAAGTCCTCCTGCGACAGCCAGCCCAGCTTGCGGCTTACACCGTCCACATATTTGTCGATTTCGGCATCGTCAACTTTCACGCGCTCGATGCGATCGGCGAGGTTATATATCTGTTTCTCGATAATATGCTGAGGCGTAGGCACTTCCTTGCGTTCGAAAGTCTTGCCGATCTTCTTCTCGATCTCTTTGAGTTTGCCCTTCTCGCGGGAGTGGATGATGGCGACAGAAGTACCCGTCTTGCCAGCGCGGCCTGTACGACCCGAGCGGTGGGTGTACACGGCGGGATCGTCGGGCAATCCGTAGTTGATCACGTGGGTGAGGTCGTCTACGTCAAGGCCACGGGCGGCAACGTCGGTTGCCACCAGCATCTTGATCACGCCGTCGCGGAATTTCTTCATCGTGATGTCGCGCTGCTGCTGCGAAAGGTCGCCATGAAGGGCGTCGGCGTTGTAGCCGTCCTGGATCAGCTTGTCGGCTATCTCCTGCGTGTCGCGGCGCGTACGGCAGAAGATGATTGCGTAGATATTAGGGTTGTCATCGGCTATACGCTTAAGGGCCAAGTACTTGTCCTTAGCGTTAACCATATAGTAGACGTGCTTTACGTTGGCTGCTCCCTCGTTGCGGGTACCCACCACAAACTCCACGGGATCCTTCATGTACTTCTTGGCGATCTTGGCGATCTCGTTGGGCATCGTGGCCGAGAACATCAGCATCTTGCGATCATCGGGCACGTGGCTTAGGATCTGGTCGATATCGTCGACAAATCCCATGTTGAGCATCTCGTCGGCCTCGTCAAGAATCACCGTGTGCACGTCGTTGAGCTTCACCACGCCGCGCTTGATCAGGTCGATCAAACGGCCCGGGGTGGCCACGATAATCTGCACGCCTTTCTTCAGCGCCCTAATCTGGCTTTCGATCGACGAGCCGCCATAGACAGGCAGCACCTTCAGGTCGGGGATATATTTCGAGAAATCGGCAAGGTCGCTACCTATCTGCAAGCACAGCTCGCGGGTAGGCGACAGAATCAGCGCCTGGGGCACGTCGCGCGACGTGTCGATACGCTGGATCACGGGCAGACCAAACGCCGCCGTCTTTCCCGTACCTGTCTGGGCCAGAGCCACCACATCGCCCTCCTTCGACAGCAAATGTGGAATCACCTTGGCCTGCACTGGCATAGGAGTGGCAAAGCCAAGCTCCTCAATCGCCTTCACCAGACGTGGCTCCACGCCCAAGGCCGCGAACGGATTTTGTTGAGGTTTTTCCTCGTCATGGGCGGGGAGCTCCTCCACGTCGGTGTCAGCGGGGAAGATCTCGATGTCGCCCACGGGACCGTCGACAATGCCCTCAGGGATGGTTTCTACTTGAGAAGCGGGGATTGTCTCAATCGGCTCCTCGATAGGATGATTCTCTTGCTCAATAATTTCGCTCATAGTCGTTTTTGCAATTTGGGTACAAAGTTACAACAACTACAAGCATAAAAAAGACGATTCATTAAGTTTTTTAACTTATCCCCGTTAAAAGGCATCTACTCACCGATAAAATTTTTAACCACTAAAAACACGAAAAACACAAACTCGTCTGTCGCAAATCTAAATTTTGGCTCGTAAACTCGCTGAAAAAACACTAACCATCCGGATGGTTAGTGTTTTTGGGAGCTGGCGATCCTTTTCTATATTATAAGATTAGTGTTTTTGGTGTTTTTAGTGGTTAAAAATTCAATTCCTTATGTTTTCATTATATGGGGCGGAGGCGGGTGCCGAGAGTAACGACATCGAGGTCGCACGGGACGCCCTGGTCGATGGAGAAGCGGATAAGCGTGCGCTCGGTGTGCCATCCCGTATTCCCGGCGGCTCCGGGATTAATATGCAGGCAACCCCACTTAGGGTCGCGCATCACCCTTAGGATATGGCTGTGGCCGCTTACCCAAATGGTGATCCCATTATCACGGATTAGCCGCTCCACGCCAGGCGCGTATCTGCCCGGGTAACCGCCGATATGGGTCAACAGCACCTTTGCGCCCTCCACCTCAAATATCTCCACGTCGCGCAACTGACGCGCCACCTCACCCGAGTCGATATTGCCCCTGACGGCCCTCACCACCGGCACGATCTCCCCGAGCCGACGCAACGTGTCGACGCAGCCTATGTCGCCCGCGTGCCATATCTCGTCGCACTCCTTAAAGTACTTCACATACCTGTCGTCCCAGCAGCTATGCGTATCGCTCAGCAGTCCAATCCTCTTCATCTCTCATCATTTTTCCACAAAGTTACAAAAATCCTCGTTCACCCACTATTTTCAACTTTTTAACTATCGCACTTCCAAATTAAATTGTTATATTCGCGTACCATTGCGCGTACCACTAAATTTTAATTATATGGCACAATACGTTTATACATCTCGCGAATTCCGTGATCGTCAATCGGAGGCCTTCTCCCGTGTGGACGCTGGTGACCGCGTTATTGTCCGCCCACGCAACCGCAGAGGAGGCTACTTAATATTGGGATTCACTGATGATCAAATGATCCCATCACCTGAATTTCTGGCAAAAGTGGAAAAAGGCCGATCAGAATTTTTGCGTGGGGAAACCTTTAGTTTTGATAACAAGGAGGATATGAATCGCTGGCTGGATTCATTATGAGCTACAAAATTGATTATACCCATGCAGCCAAAGTCGATTTGGCATCTCTGAAACGATCTAATCCAATTGGATTTCGTAAGGCTAGAAAGCTCTTGGAAGAGTTGATTGATCATCCCCGAATGGGAACCGGCCACCCCGAACGCCTCAAATATTTTGGCGATACGGAAACCTGGTCACGCACTATTAACGATAAGGATCGTTTAGTATATGAAATTCACGACGAGGTGGTTACTGTTCTAGTTCTCTCAGCCTTGGGTCACTACGGCGACAAGTAAAACGTCCGTCATTTTTTATTCGCAGGTTAGGGGATTTTCGGTAACTTCGCGGTCGATTAGCTGTTATATTGATATGGCCAATAACATTCATCAGTTTGTATTTGGCTAATGACGTTTCTAAGGTAACAATTATGGAAGAGGGAAAGGTAAAAGAGAAACTGTGGAACGCCAACTACCGCAAGGTGTGGGTGGCCAATTTCATGCTGTTCTTCTCGTTCATGCTGTTGACGCCGCTGCTGCCTCTATACTTGCAGGAGGAGTTTGGGGCCGACAAGGAGGCTATCGGCCTGGTGTTGGCCGGTTACTCCGTAACCACGCTAATAATCAGGCCGTTCAGCGGATATTTTGTGGATTCGTTCCCCCGCAAAATTGTCCTGCTTACGTGCTATTTGCTGTTCGCGCTGTTCTTCGGAGGATACATTTTGGCTGGCTCGTTGCTGGCGTTCACCTGGGTGAGGACGTTGCACGGCTTGCCGTTCGGAGCCGCCACGGTGTCCAACTCCACGGTCGCTATCGATGTGTTGCCCTCCTCACGACGTAGCGAAGGTATTGGATATTACGGGCTTAGCAATAACATAGCCACAGCTATCGGTCCTACGGTCGCATTGTTGATTTGGGCTGAGATCGAGAGTTTCGACTTGTTGTTCTACCTCTCGCTCGGCTTCGCCCTCATCGGTTTTTGCATCGACTCGACGTTGCAATTGAAGCCGCGACCCACGGTGCAGGGCAAGGAGAAATTGTCGTTCGACCGCTTTATCCTGTTGAAAGGTTGGAGCCAAGGCGTGGCGATGATTTGCTTCGCTTTCTCCTATGGCGTACTCGCCACATACATAGCTATTTATGGCCAAGAGGAATTGGGTATTACCTCGGGAACAGGATTGTTCTTCGCCCTATTGGCCGGTGGCCTAATCCTGTCGCGCTTGACCGGCACCCGCACCCTACGCAAGGGGCAAATCACAAGGAACGCTTCGGTGGGTATCGCGGTGTCGCTGCTCGGCTACTTCCTGTTCGCGTCGATGCACAACCTGTGGGGTTACTATGGAGCCGCCTTGATTATAGGCTTGGGCAACGGCCACATGTTCCCCGCATTCCAGTCGATGTTCATCAACCTCGCGCCCCACGAGCGCCGTGGCACGGCCAACTCCACCCTATTGGTATCCTGGGACGTGGGCATGGGCCTTGGCACGTTGATAGGAGGTATGGTCGCGCAGTACCACGGTTTCCACGCCGCGTTTTGGTGGGCCTGGGGAGTGAACGCCGCCGGTGCCGCCCTGTTCTACCTCTACTCCCGCGGCCACTTCCTCCGCAACAAGCTCCGCTAAAGCCACGTAGAGGAGGTTTGGCCACGAATTTCACGAATTGGCACTAATTTTCATAATCACTATATTAGTGTAAATTGGTGAAATTCGTGGCTAACCCATAATCAATAATTGGTGGTTAAGTGCTCAGTTATTGGTGGTTTCGGGGATTTTTCGTAAATTCGCGGCAAAATAACACAAAAATTCCACAAAGACATTTATGGCAACAACAGCTGATTTCAAGAACGGCATGTGCCTCGACATCGACGGCACCTACTTCACCATCGTTGAATTCCTCCACGTGAAGCCCGGCAAAGGCCCCGCTTTCGTGCGCACCAAGCTCAAGAACCTCAAGAACGGCCGCGTTATTGACAAGACCTGGAACTCGGGCGTCAAGATCAACGAGGTGCGCGTAGAGCGCCGTCCCTACCAATATCTCTACAAGGACGACATGGGCCTCAACTTCATGCACACCGAGACTTTCGAGCAGATCTCCCTCCCTGCCGAGGTAATCCAAGGCAGCGAGTTTCTCAAGGAGGGCGAGATTTGCGAGGCTATGGTAGAGGCTTCCAAGGAGGAGGTGCTCACCTGCGAGATGCCCACCTCGGTAGTTCTCGAGATCACATATACCGAGCCTGGCATCAAGGGCGACACCGCCACCAACACCCTCAAGCCCGCTACCGTTGAGACCGGCGCCGAGGTGCGCGTGCCCCTGTTCTGCAACATCGGCGACAAGGTGCGCATCGACACCCGCGACGGCTCCTACGTAGAGCGCGTTAAAGCGTAGCCCACTCCATCTCGGTAATAAAAATCACGCAGATTGAAAGAATTGAAAAAAATATTCTTTCAATCTGCTTTTTTATAGGCAGCCCTAAAGAATCCTTTAAATTCCTTCAATCGGCGTGATCCTATATCTTATAGGAGCTGGGCGCCGTGGCCGGGGCCATCGGGGATCACCAGGCGCCCGTCAACCACCTTTACCCCAGTGAAGCGGTCGTTGAGGATGTCGATGTTGCCGTCGAGATCGGCAAAATCCACAGCTGGCGACAGTTGGGCCGCCGCCGAGATGCCGCACGATGTCTCGGTCATGCAACCGATCATCACCTTCATCCCTAATGCCTTGGTCAACGTCAACATCTTCCAGGCCTCGCGCATGCCTGTGCATTTCATCAACTTGATGTTGATACCTGTGAAGATACCTTTCAGGCGGGGGATGTCGCCAAGGCGCTGCACGCTCTCGTCGGCGAAGATGGGCAGCGGCGACCGCTCAGCCACCCAGGCGATGTCGTCGAGTTGCGTCTTGGGCATCGGTTGCTCCACCATCACAATATTGCGTTCGGCAAGCCAATTGATCATCTCCAATGCGTGCTCGCGGTCACGCCAGCCTTGATTGACGTCGACCGCTATTGGCAGGTCGGTAACCTCGCGTATGGTCTCAATCATCTCGCGGTCGTTGTCGCGGCCGAGTTTCACCTTTAATATATTATAGAGCGACGCGCACTCCTGGGCGTGGGCCATCGTCACCTCTCGGGTGTTGATTGTAATGGTGTAGGTGGTAGAAGGCGCCTTCTGTGCGTCTAGGCCCCAGATGCGGTGCCACGGTGCGCCAAGCAATTTGCCCACCAAGTCGTGTAAGGCGATGTCGACAGCCGCCTTACCGGCCGAGTTGGCCTCGTCGAGCGAGTCGATCCAAGCAAGGATGTCCTCCATCTCAAAAGGAGAAGAGAATTGCCCGATGCCATCAGCTACCTTTTGCAGGAACGAGCACACTGAATCGACAGTACCCAATTCCGCCGCAAGATACGGCGGCATCGACGCCTCGCCGTAGCCCGTGACGCCGTCGTAATGCAACTCACATTGCACGTCGGGCGTGGTCGTGCGAGAATTGGAGGCGACAGTGAACACGTGTCTCAATTTCAGCTCATAAGGGAAATACGTCAGTGACATGCGCCCCGAGCCGAGGGGCGTGCTGTTTTGGTTAACGTCCTTGGGCACCGATGCCCCGCGGCCAGTCACAATCCCACCCTCGCCCTTAGCGTTAAGGCCGATTGCGGCGCCCATGGCCGCCAGCGCCGTTGTTTTAAGAAATTGTCGTCTAGTGCTCATCACTTATTTCCTCCTTTAATCCTTTCTTCCTTTACTTTATCCTTTATCCTTCATCCTTCATCCTTTTGAATCGGTAGAAGGTGTGTTCGATTAAGGCCGCGGTGTCAATCGAATACTCCTTCTACCGATTCAACCACTTCCTCGGGATGCTCATATTCTCCATAATACTCTTTCTCGCAGAGGTTTAAATCCTCGGGGAACTCAAAGCGGGAATCCTGGGAATACGGCAACGACGGGTCGCGGTATACCTTGGTTATAAACTTACCGTAGATAGGCAGCGCCATCGAAGCGCCCTGGCCTTGGGCCATGGAGTTGAAGTGGATGTAGCGCTCCTCGCCTCCTACCCACACGCCCGAAACCAGGTCGGGGGTGAAGGCCATAAACCAACCATCGGAATTGGAGTTGGTGGTACCCGTCTTGCCACCCATCTCGGCGGTGATGTTGAACGGCGCGCGGCGCAGGCGGTTACCCGTACCCGAGTCGACTACATTCAACAGTATCGAGAGGATGCGATAGTAGGCCTTCTCGCCGATCACCTCGGTGTGGCGCGGCGAGAACTCGGCCAGTGTGTTGCCGTTGGAATCGGTAATGGAGGTTACGAAGATCGGGTCGACGCGCATGCCCTTGTTGGAGAACGCCGAGTAGGCCGTAACCATCTCCTTCACCGACACGTCGCACGGGCCCAAGCACAACGACTTCACGGCGGGCAACTCGTTGGTAATACCGAAGTTGTGCATATTGCGCACGAGCGTGGCTGGGTTCAACTCGTTCATCAGTCGGGCCGAAATCCAGTTGTTGGAGTTGGTCAACGCCCATCGTAGGTCGACCATCTCGCCCACGCGTGCCGATCCCGCGTTGCGGGGCATCCACACGTTACCAGCCTCGTCGGTAATCACCGGCTGGGCGTTAAGCAACTGGTCGCAAGGAGTATACCCTTCTTCCATGGCGTAGGTGTATAGGAACGGCTTGATAGTCGAACCGATTTGGCGACGTCCCTGCGACACCATATCGTACTGGAAGAAATGGTAGTCGGGACCACCCACGTAGGCCTTCACCTGGCCGTTCTTGGGGTCCATAGACATGAAGCCCGTGCGCAGGAAGTGCTTGAGATAAAGCAGCGAGTCGCGCGGTGTCATGACGGTGTCAATCGTTCCGTGATAGGAGAACACGCTCATCTCCTCGGGGCGGTCGAACGTGGCCAACGCCTCCTGCTCGCTCATGCCGGCGGCGCGCAATGAGCGGAAACGGTCGGTTTGCTTCATCGACCGCAGGATGATCTGGTCGAGTTGTTTCTGCGACAGCTCCTCGCGGTTGGTGGTGAACGGAGCGCCCTTCACTCCACGTTTCTCGCGGAAGAACTGCTGCTGGAGCGACGCCATATGCTCGGCCACGGCCTCCTCGGCATACTGCTGCATGCGGGAGTCGATCGACGTGTGGATCTTCAGGCCATCGGTGTAAATGTCGTATTTCGTGCCGTCGGGCTTGGGGTTCTTCTCGATCCAGCCGAACAAGGGGTTGGTCTCCCAAGCGATGGAGTCGTCGATGAATTTTTGTTTCTCCCAGCCACGGTAGTCGCTGCGGTTGGGCTTCTTGGCGGTAAGCACGCGACGCAGCTCCTCGCGGAAGTAGGGGGCGATACCGTCCTTGTGGTCCACGCGGTGGAACTCCAACGTCAGCGGCAGGTCGCACAGCGAGTCTAATTCGGCCTTATTGATCTTGCCGTTCTCGTACATCAATTTCAACACCGTGTTGCGGCGCTGCCGTGTGCGCTCGTTATGGCGTACCGGGTTATAGAACGCGGGGTTCTTAACCATTCCCACGAGCGTGGCCGCTTCCTCGATCTTCAAGTCCTTGGGATCCTTACCGAAATACACGTAGGATGCCGACTTGATACCCACCGCGTTGTAAAGGAAGTCAAATTGGTTGAGGTACATCCTTATAATCTCGTCCTTGGAGTAGAAGCGCTCGAGCTTCACGGCGATCATCCACTCGATTGGCTTCTGCAAGGCGCGGTCGATCAACCCCGACGACGACGGCGAATAAAGCTGCTTGGCAAGCTGCTGGGTGATTGTGGAGCCACCGCCGGCGTTTTTGTTGCCCATCAAAAGGGTTTTGAACAATACGCGACCCATGGCCCGCATGTCGATACCTGAGTGGTCGAGGAATCGCGAGTCCTCGGTGGCGATCAGCGCGTCCACCACATGGGGAGAGATCTCGTCAAAATCGGCGTACACGCGGTTGCCGGTGTTGCGGAAGTAGCGACCCATCTCCTGCCCGTCGGCCGAATAGATCACCGAGGCAAACTTGTCATGGGGGTTCTTCAACTCCTCAACGGGGGGCATGTAACCGATCATGCCGTTGTATATCATGAAGAAAAAGACGATCGCGGCTGCGACGCAACAGCCAAACACCAGCCATAATGTGGTGATAATCGCACGATTGGATCGTTTTTTCACGGGTGTAGTCGGGGTGGTCATAATTGATATCCTCACTTTAATTTCGCAAAATTACGAAAATTCTGCGATTTTGCGTAAATTTGTAGCGGATTATGAGCGACACCGCTACCATATCGCAAGCCGAGGAGAGCCTGGGGCTCTACCTCGCTCAACATCGTATGCGCTTCACCCCGGAGCGCCGCGAGCTTGTGCGCATGGTCGATCGCCAAGAGGGCCACTTCACCCCGGCCGAGCTCATGCAGCAGATGGAGCAGGAGGGACACCGCGTTAGCCTCGCCACTGTGTACAACGCCCTGTCGTTGATGCTCAAAGCCTCGGTAGTGAAGCGTCACCAGTTCTCATCCTCGCAAGTTACTTACGAGAAGGTGGTGCGCCACTCCCCCGGCTCGGGACGCTTCCAGCTCGTGTGCAACTTCTGCGGCCGTATCCGCGAGATCAAGGACACCCACGTGGCGCGTTTGCTGCGCCGGCAGGACTTTGGGTCGTTCCACCCCGCCTGTTACACGCTTCACGTGTACGGGATATGCAACAGCTGCTACCGAAAACAGCGCAAAAACAAGAACCAAAACGTTTAACTAGAAATATAACAATCGTTTTTCAGCAAATTATGAAAGTAGACGTGCTTTTAGGCCTCCAATGGGGCGACGAGGGTAAAGGGAAGGTAGTCGATGTGCTCACCCCCCGTTACGACGCTGTAGCCCGCTTCCAAGGCGGACCCAACGCTGGCCACACTCTTGAGTTTGAGGGCAAAAAATATGTGCTCCGCTCAATCCCCTCGGGCATTTTCCAACATGGCCAAATCAATATCATCGGCAACGGCGTCGTGCTCGACCCCGTGCTCTTCGCCGAGGAGGCACGCGCCCTCGAGGCAAGCGGTGTCGACCTCAAAAAGGTGCTCAAAATATCCCGCAAGGCCCACCTGATACTCCCTACCCACCGCCTGCTCGACGCCGCCAACGAGCGTGCCAAGGGAGGCGCAAAAATCGGCACCACCGGAAAGGGCATCGGTCCCACATATACCGACAAGGTGAGCCGCAACGGCCTGCGCTTGGGCGACATCGACCTCGATTTCGACACCCGTTACGCCGCAGCTCGCGACCGTCACCTGCGCCAATTGGAGCAGATGGGTGACGCGGCCGACATGGAGGCGTTGCGTCAAGCCGAGGTCAAGTTCATGGAGGCCATCGACTACATCCGCGGATATGAAATCGTCGATTCCGAGTGGCTAATCAACGACCTCCTGACTCAGGGCAAGAGCGTGCTTTGCGAGGGCGCCCAGGGCACCATGCTCGACGTTGATTTCGGCTCCTACCCGTTCGTCACCTCCAGCAACACGGTCTGCGCCGGCGCCTGCTCAGGCCTTGGCGTGGCTCCCAACCGCATCGGGGACGTTTTCGGCATCTTCAAGGCTTACTGCACCCGCGTAGGCTCCGGCCCGTTCCCCACCGAGCTCCACGACGAGACCGGCAAGCGCATCCGCGACCTCGGCCACGAATACGGCGCCGTCACCGGTCGTGAGCGCCGTTGCGGATGGATCGACCTCGTCGCCCTGCGCTACGCAATCATGATCAACGGCGTCACCAAGCTCATCATGATGAAGAGCGACGTCCTCGACGACTTCGATACAATCAAGGCCTGCGTGGGCTACGAAATCGACGGCAAGGTCACCGACCGCTTCCCCTACTCTATCGACGACGAGGCCGCGATCAAGCCCGTCTACGAGGAACTCCCCGGCTGGAAGACCGACATGACCAAAATGCGATCCGAGCAGGAGTTCCCACAGGAGTTCAGCGATTATCTGGCGTTCCTCGAGTGCAAGCTCGGAGTGCCTATCGCAATCGTCTCCATCGGCCCCGACCGCGAGCAAACAATTCTGAGATAAAGTTGTAAGTTAAAAGTTGAAAGTTAAAGGTTTAAGGTTAAATGATTAATAGATTAAAGCTTTAAAGAATAAGCCATTAACCATTAACCATTGACCATTAACCATTAAATAACCGATTACCATGGCAAAAGTTAAACCTTTCCGCGGCGTGCGTCCGCCGCGCGAGATGGTCACCGAGGTGGCCTCCCGCCCTTATGACGTGCTCAATTCCGACGAAGCCCGAGCCGAGGCCGCCGGCAACCCCAAGAGCCTGTATCACATCATAAAGCCCGAAATCGACTTCCCCGTGGGCACCGACGAGCACGACCCCCGCGTCTACGACAAAGCTGTGGAGAATTTCCACGCCTTCCAGGACAAGGGTTGGCTCGTACAGGACGAAAAGGAGCACTACTATATCTACGCCCAGACGATGGACGGGCGCACCCAATACGGCATCGTGATCGCCGCCAACGTCGACGACTACATGGAGCAGCGCATCAAAAAGCACGAGCTCACCCGTCGTGACAAGGAGGAGGATCGAATGAAGCACGTGCGCGTAAACGACGCCAACATCGAGCCGGTGTTCTTCGCCTTCCCCGACAACGCCGCCCTCGAGCAGATCATCCGTGACGTCACCCAGGGCGAGCCCGAATACGACTTCACCGCTCCCGACGGCTTCGGTCACCATTTCTGGGTGATCGACGACGACGCCACTATCCAAAAAATCACCGAGGAGTTCGCCAAAATTCCCTACCTGTATATCGCCGACGGTCATCACCGCACAGCCGCAGCCGCTCTCGTGGGCGCCGAGAAAGCCAAGGCCAACCCCAACCACCGAGGCGACGAGGAGTACAACTATTTCCTGGCCGTTGCCTTCCCCGCCTCCCATCTTAAGATCATCGACTACAACCGCGTGGTAAAGGATCTCAACGGCTTGACCCCCACCCAGTTCCTCGACAAGATTAAGGAGCATTTCACCGTTGAGCCTAAAGGCACTGAGATCTATCACCCTCAGCACCTGCACAACTTCTCGCTCTACCTCGACGGGCAGTGGTACTCGCTCACAGCCAAGGAGGGAACCTACGACGACAACGACCCCATCGGCGTGCTCGACGTGACCATCTCCTCCGACCTTATCCTGCGCGACATCCTGGGTATCACCGACTTGCGCTCCGACAAACGTATCGACTTCGTGGGGGGCATCCGAGGTCTCGAGGAGCTGAAACGCCGCGTCGACTCAGGAGAAATGGCTATGGCCCTCGCGCTCTACCCCGTGTCGATGGACCAACTGATCAACATCGCCGACACCGGCAACATCATGCCCCCGAAGACCACTTGGTTTGAACCCAAGTTGCGCTCGGGCCTCGTTATCCACAAGCTTGAATCATAACGACATGACTTTCGGAATTATTGTAGCCATGAGCAAGGAGCTTCAGCTCCTGCTCGGGCTTCTTGACGAGCCTCGCGAGGTGACAATCAACGACGTGACGTTCCATCTTGGCGACCTGGCCGGACACCAGATAGTGGCCATGCAATCAGGCATCGGCAAGGTTAACGCCGCAGTAGGCGCTCTTACCCTTATCGAGAATTTCCACCCCGCGCTGGTGATCAACACGGGCGTGGCTGGCGGCGCTGATGGTGGTGCTGACGTATTGGATGTAGTCGTGGGCGAGCGTGTCGCCTACCACGACACCTATTGCGGTCCCGGCACTCAATGGGGCGAGATCCAAGGGCAGCCCCGATACTTCGAGGCTCCGGCCGACCTGCTGTCGCTCGAGTGCTTGCAACCTTCCGAGCACGTCAAGCGAGGCCTCATCGCCTCGGGCGACATCTTCGTCAGCACCGTTATGGAGCTGGAGCGAATCAAGGAGATCCACCCCGACGTGATGGCCGTCGACATGGAAAGCGCAGCCATAGCCCACGTGTGCGCCCTGAAGAGCGTGCCGTTCCTGTCGGTGCGCGTAATCAGCGACACCCCGGGACATGCCGACAACATCTCCCAATACGAAAACTTCTGGGAGTTGGCTCCGCGCCACACGTTTGAGATCCTTAATACCCTTTTGCGCAGCATTTAATGGAAAAAATCGCCAGTTTTCAGGTCAATCACCTGCTCTTAAAGCGCGGCGTGTACGTGTCGCGCCGCGATGTTACACCAGCCAACGAGGTGATCACAACCTTCGACATCCGCATGAAGGAACCTAACCGAGAGCCTGCCCTCTCGGGAGCCGCAATCCACACCATCGAGCACCTCGCCGCCACCTTCCTGCGCAATCACCCCACATGGCGTCACCGCATAATTTACTGGGGACCAATGGGTTGCCTTACTGGCAATTATCTCATCGTCTCAGGCGATTACAAAAGCGAGGACATCCTGCCGCTGATGCAGGAGACATTCCAATTCATCGCCGACTACGAGGGTGAAATCCCCGGAGCCACTCCCCACGACTGCGGCAACTACACTTTCATGGACCTCCCCGCAGCCCGCGCCGAAGCCCGCCGCTACCTCACCGAAATCCTCCTTTCCCCTACCCCCGCCAACCTCCGATATCCCACCGAAGCATGACCCCCTCGCCATCTTCCGCCCTTTCACGCAACCACTTGACAATCGGCCTATTCTTAGCGATAGTGACCGTATCGATGTGGGTATACAGCAAGGATAGGGTTCTATATGGCGATGAGGTATTCTATTGTTACAATCTTAGCAATCAGGATATTACTCCTTTCTCTACCGAGTTTCCCTACCAAGGGATTCCTATCAACACGCTGGGAGACGTGGTAGAGTCGCTTACTTGGCATTACTTTTGCTGGAACGGCCGCATTGTGCCTCACTTCATCCAGCAAACTTTCTCAGGAATTTTGCCGCTGGAAGCGTTTTATGTGCTAAATGCCCTGGTTTTCGGCCTCACGCTCTACCTGATGGCCTATATTGCCACCAACCGTCGACCATGGAAACGTATATGGGTGTGGGTGACTATTATGGCCACTATGATGCTATATCCCAACTGGCCCCGAGTCTTCGCATCCAACAACTTGAGCGTTAATTACTTATGGCCGCTTACAATGGGATGCATCATCTGGATATGGTGGGTAAAATTACGTGACGGGAAGATTAAATACCCTTGGTGGAAAGGGCTCCTGACGCTTATAGCAGCCTTCTTGATGGGCTGGACCCACGAGGCTATGGTGGTGCCAATGTGCGCCACAATCCTCCTTTGGTACGTTTGGCATAAGCGATTGCCTAAACACGCCGAGGCTTGGCTTGTGTCAGGATTTGTGGCCGGAAGCTTGATAGAGATTTTCGCCCCGGGAAATTTAGGACGATTCGACGTTCACGCCAAGCATCTCGACACCTTGGCCTCACCTTTTATCGTGGCGCTCCTTGGGACTTTTGTGGCTATTGCCTTCGTGGCGCTATATGCAATCTTTTGGAAACGACGGCCCGCTTTGGCCCAGCATTGGCTCAAGGAGCGGGCGTGGGGTGGGGTTTTATTGCTTTTCGCCTGGGCTTTCATTCTCGCGATCCACACGGGCACCCATTGCTTCGGTTATGCCAACACGGTGGCTCTCTTATTGGTAATCAACATGTTGATCCAGTGGCATCCATGGAAATCCGTTTCCGATGTGGCAACCCGCTGGTGGGCTGCGGCGCTTCTACTCCTAGGTGTACACTTCGGATGTACGGCCTACGATCAAAATCACACCGACACGCTAATTCACCAGGCACTGGATAGATACGTCAATGCTGAGGATGACCTGATGATTATCCCCTATGACCAATTCGGCCATTGGTGGACACGCCCATGGTTGCGACTACGTTATGAATACCAATGCCGCCACACCATCCCGCTATTGTACGCCAACGGCCAGAAAACCCTCCAGATGGTCGACCAATCGATGTTTGACGCTATCGCCGACAGCGCCAATTTCTTCGTGCCCGAGAATCGTCTCCCGGGCGACGGGCCCTATTACTGGCGCAAAGGGATGGAACAAATCGTGTGCCACCCCGACTCGATGGGGCGTCAAGCTGTGGTCATTAAGCTCCAGCGATTTGCTGTATTCGATCCCGACATACCCATGAAGGAGCGCCTTAGATGCATCCTGCAACCCCAGCAAGCCGACGATGAATTCTACGCCGTGCCCCACCCCACCCCGAGCCCCATCGGTCCCATCCAATTCGCGACCCTACCTCCCGACCGCCGTCCCCTCCACGTCTACTACTTCCACGGCGAATACTAGCCCCTGGATAGTGTACCGTCCCCCCTACCCGCGGCCCCGAAGGGGTGGCA
This sequence comes from Bacteroidales bacterium, assembly GCA_021205635.1. Taxonomy (GTDB): domain Bacteria; phylum Bacteroidota; class Bacteroidia; order Bacteroidales; family Muribaculaceae; genus JAJPXC01. The sequence goes on from JAJPXC010000095.1 coordinate 61,220, forward strand.
GAAAACTTTCCATATCCCCATTCGTTATAATGCTATAACGACGTTTCGACATGAAAAAATGGGGTAATCTTCTGAAAGGCAATGTGAACATGCTCTTGGCCAAGCTGACGTACGGCTTGGACTATAACTGTATACGCTATCTGCAGCCTCGGTGGGTCGATCCTCGCGGAATGACAGTCGTGAGACTCGTTTGGGGAGCGTTATCGTTTTGGGCGATATCCCTGTTTTACAAGCCTGCGCGTGAGGGATTCACAACCGCCGCCAAGTGGAAACTGATGGGCTTGGGCGCAGGGGTGTTCTTCTTCTACATCTTCTGCTTGAATGAGGCGTTGACCTACACCAGCCCAATTCCCGTTACGCTGATTATGAATATCGACCCTGTGTGGGTGTTCATCCTCTCCTTAATTTTCCTTGGAGAGAGAGGCACGAAGCTGAAATACATTGGATTGGCTATTGGCCTTATTGGAGGCGGACTATGTCTATTGGGCGAACATAGCCACGGGCATGCGTCGGATCCTCTCCTTGGCGATATCTTCGCATTTGTGGCGTCGATTCTGTTCAGCATCTACATCGTGTGGAGTCACAGGGCGCTGCGTAATGCCAACCCTCTGGGGACACTGAAATGGGTGTTCACCGGAGCCGCAGTGCCCGCATTGGTGATGGCTCTTATATGGGGCGTGAAGTTGCCGGTGTTACACGAGGGATTGTTCTCAACGCCGATGCTGGTGCTGATTTTCGTGTGTGTATGCTCGACCACGCTGGGTTACATCTTCTTTTACGCCGCGGTGAAGTACCTCAAAGCCACAGTGGTGGCGGTTTACGGCTACCTCAATCTAATCATCACGGCCATCGCCAGTTACATCCTTGGTCAGGATCACTTCGAGTGGTGGCAGCTCATCAGCTTCCTTCTCATCGTCCTCTCCATCTACTTGATGGAGATAGCCGAACGAAAAACCTAAGGCGCCTTAGGCGTGAAAGATGGTAGTCGCAGGCAACAGCGAGCCACGGTGCCCCGCGGTTTGCCGCGGTGGTAACTATTATCGATACAGCACCTTTTTGTATTCGGTGCCGCGGCGGAGGATGTAGAGGTGGCCCGATTGAGGCTGGGATACCAAGCGGCCGTCGATAGTGTAATAGCGTGGCTCGAGAGTGTAGGAGTTCTCGGCCTGAAGATCGACAGCGCCTGTCAGGTCCTTCTCGGTGATGGTGATGGTGTTGTTGGCGAAATTAACGGTCACGTCGTAGGTGCCGGGGTTAACAGCCCAGGAATAGGTGCTCGAGGCAGCCGAGCCTGTGTTGCGTACGAACGTCGTGGGAGTATCCTTCACCAACTCGGCGTTGTTGCTGGCCGCTCCGTAGCGGTCGGAGGCGTTTACCGTGTCCCAATCGGTTGACGACGAGCCAAGCACCGACGCGAGGTTGAAGTAGGCTTTCTCGTTGCCGTCAACAGCCTTGAAGGTGACATAGGATGCCGTGAACACCTTGCCGTTCTTGGCCATGTAAATGCCTGCGCTTGGATCCCAGCTATTGGAATCGAGATTACCCAAAATGTACAACTCGTTCGGGATCAACAGCGCCCCCGCGGGATAGATGGTGATAGTCATCGCCGACAGGTCGACCTCAATATCGTAAGTGCCGGAGAGGATCTTCCAAGAAGTAGCGCTCCCAGGATTGTCAGAGAATTGTTTTACGGTCTGAGTATCACCCTGGGCAATAAGGAGATCGGAAGAAGTTGAGCCGTACCGCACGGAGGCATTCACCGTGTCCCAATCGCTTGCGGTTGAGGCCAATTTGGTCACTAACGAGAAATAGGAGTAGCTGCTCCCGCTAAGCGTGAAGGTGACGTTGGAGGCAGTGTATACGCTACCCTTCTTGGTCATCTGCACGCCCACGTTGGTGGCCCAGCTACCGGCCTCGAGGTTACCCATGATATAAAGATTTGAGGGATAGTTGTCGCTGGCGCTGCTCTTGGTCCAAATGCAGTAGTCGGTGCCGTAGCAGTATTGGTCGCTGTCGCTGTAGCCATCGGGGGTGACCATTTCCGAACCGATTTTGACAGCCAACGTGCCCTTTGTACCATACACCTCAGCCATATAACATGTTGAGGTTGTGCGCAATACCTTCACCTCCGAGGTGTTGGTGATACCCACCGAGTTGCGAGCCGAGATCATGCGGGCTATCTGGTCGCCGCAAGCCGTCCAGTGGGGCCAGAACACGCAAGGAGTGCCCGGGGAGCAAATCATGAACGCATTGGCGGCCGCCCAGTTGCCGTTAAACTTGTCGCCGTCGGTGCGATATGTGTCGTGGTTGTCGATAAATGTCACGGCCAACTGCTGGTACCAATGGTGGATCATACCCGCCGGCTTGGGCGTCGTGCCGTTCTCGTACCATACGAGCTTCGACAAGTCGCCCGAATGGAACGCCGAGTTGACAGCGTATTTGAACGGGAAGTCAAACGCCGCCGACTCGCCCCCAGTATTCTCAATCCAAGTTGCCACGGCGTCGTAAGAGGAATCCCAATACTCACCCACGCTGTAGGTGGGATTGGCATAGGTGTTATACATTTTTGTATAATATCCAGCGTAACCTTTCACCATGTCCAGGCGGAAGCCCACATAGCCCCACGTGTCGAGCAAGCATTTGCAGTAAGCCTTGCAATTGGTTTGCACGTTGGCGTTGGTATGGTCAAGGTCGCGCGAGCCGTCAAAATCGTCCCCCTCGTCGGCCGCACCGCGGGCCATGTTGGCGTAATAGTCGCCACCCTGGCTCCACACCTCATCGGTGGAGCAGATACCGTCGGTGCCGATTTGATAAGTCACGCCGTTCCACGTCTCGGCAGGGAAGTCTACCCAGTTGCTCACCCCGTTACGGTGATTTATCACCACGTCGGCGATAAAGCCAACGCCCTTATATTTATAGGTGGAGATCATGGTTTTCAGCTCTGTCTCGGTGCCCATGTCGCTATTATGGTTAGTGAACCAATAGATAGGCATATATCCTTGACCACCAGTCGACTTAGCGCTGTTTGGCACCCATATAAGCTTGAAATAGGGCGCCAATTCGTCAGCCTTGGCCGTGAGTTGCGTCCACTTGGTCTCCGTTTGGTAAGAATCCCAGTAGAAACCTTGCAACATCACACCCTCGTAGGCCGCCGGCCAGCCAATCGCCCCGGCGGTGGCCGTAGCCAACAAGCCCAGCCCGAGTAAAAGCACTTTTCCTGTTCTCATATCTCTATCTTGGTATTTAGTGTATGGTATTATGGTCGCGAAGTTAATAAATATCTCCAAATAGGTAAATAAATTTTTTCACAAGCGGCTAATTAAAGAAAAATTTCACTAATTTCGCGTCGGCGTAGACCATGCGCCAGCAAATGACCTTAAAATCATTCCAACGACTGACATAAATCATCATTATTTTACAGTATACCTAAAATGGCAGAAAACAAAGAACGACTGTTCGACCAGTTCCCTCCGGTCACTACCGAGGAATGGCGAGCAAAAGTGGACGCCGACCTTAAAGGCGTGCCATTTGAGAAGAAGCTCGTTTGGCGCACGAACGAAGGCTTCAACGTACAGCCAATGTACAGGGCCGAGGATATCGAGGGCCTCAAAACCACCGATTCCCTCCCTGGCGAATTCCCCTACGTGCGCGGTACCCGTAGCGACAACAACGATTGGCTCGTCCGCCAAAACATCAACGGCGACACCCCCGAGCAGTGTAACGCCACCGCCCTCGACGTGCTCAACAAGGGCGTCACCTCGCTGGGCTTCCGCGTGGAGGATCCCGCCGAGTTGCGCACCCTGCTGAAGGACATCTACCTCCCCGCCGTCGAGATCAACATCCACTGCTGCGGCCGCAAAGCCTTAGCCGTGGCCAAAGAGCTCGTCGCTATCGCCAAGGAGCAGGGTTGCCTCGAGCAACTTCACGGCTCGATCGGCTTCAACCCCTTCGGCCGCATCCTCAAGAAAGGCAAAGAGATGACCGCCCACGATATTGCGGCCCTCGCCAAGCCCTTGATCGAGGCCTTGAAGGATGCCCCCAAGATGCGTTGCCTGGCCGTTGACTCGGTAATGCTCACCAACTCGGGCGCCTACATTTTCCAGGAGCTGGGCTACGCCCTCGCTTGGGGAGCAGAGTGGCTCACTATCCTCACCGACGCCGGCATCCCGGCCGACGAGGTAGCCAATCGCATCAAGTTCAACATGGGAGTGTCGAGCAACTACTTCATGGAGCTGGCCAAATTCCGCGCCGCACGCATGCTCTGGGCACAAGTTGCCAAGCAGTACGGCTGCTCCGACGAGGCTTGCAAGATGATGGTTCAGGCCGAGACCTCGCGCTTCAACCAGACCATCTACGACGCCCACGTCAACCTGCTGCGCTCACAGACCGAGGCCATGTCAGCCGCCCTGGCCGGTGTCGACTCGATCACCGTTACCCCCTTCGACATGCCTTACAAGCGTCCCGACGAGTTCTCGGAGCGCATCGCTCGCAACCAGCAACACCTGCTCAAGGAGGAAAGCCACCTCGACAAGGTGGTCGACCCCGCCGGTGGCTCCTACTACGTGGAGACACTCACCCTATCCATCGCCCAAGAGGCTTGGAAGCTCTTCCTCGCCGTTGAGGACAAGGGCGGCTTCCTCGCTTGCACCAACGACGGCAACGTTCAGGCCGAGGTGAAAGCATCCTCCGAAAAACGCCACACCGACATGGCCCGCCGCAAAGAGATCCTGCTCGGCACCAACCAGTTCCCCAACTTCAACGAGATGGCCGCCGAGAAGATCGAGATCCAGGAGTGCACCGGGCATTGCGGGTGTTCCAAGGAGGGCTGCGAGGCTCCCGCTGTGGAGACCCTGTCGTTCAAGCGTCAAGCCAGCGACTTCGAGGACCTGCGCCTCGCCACCGAGCACGCCCATAACCGTCCCAAGGTGTTCATGCTCACGATCGGCAACTTGGCCATGCGCCTGGCTCGCGCCCAGTTCTCCAGCAACTTCTTCGGTTGCGCCGGATACGAGATCATCGACAACATTGGCTTCGACACTGTTGAGGCCGGCATCAACGCCGCCATGGAGAAGGGCGCCGACGTGGTTGTCCTCTGCTCCTCCGACGACGAATACGCCACCTACGCCTCCGAGGCGTTCAAGCTGTTGAACGGCCGCGCAGAATTCGTGGTCGCCGGTGCCCCCGCTTGCACCGACGAGCTCAAGGCACAGGGCATCGAGAACTTCATCCACGTGCGTTCCAACGTCCTTGAGACCCTCCAGGGCTTCAACGACCGCCTGCTCAAAAAATAATTCACATCAAATAGCTGAAAAATCATGAGACCTGATTTCAAAAACATCAACATCCAATCCGACGCTTTTGATGTGAAACACGCACCAATCGCGCAAGGCGAAGAGTGGCTCACCCCCGAGCTTATCCCCGTGAAACCCATATATACCAAGGACGACCTCGAGGGCATGGAGCACTTGAACTACGTCGCCGGTATCCCCCCGTTCCTCCGTGGCCCGTACTCGGGCATGTACGCCATGCGTCCCTGGACCATCCGCCAATACGCCGGCTTCTCCACCGCCGCCGAGTCAAACGCATTCTATCGCCGTAACCTCGCTTCCGGCCAGAAAGGCCTTTCCGTGGCTTTCGACCTCGCTACCCACCGAGGCTACGACGCCGACCACGAGCGCGTCGTGGGCGACGTGGGCAAAGCTGGCGTGTCAATCTGCACCTTGGAAGACATGAAGGTGCTCTTCGACGGCATCCCCTTGAACAAAATGTCGGTGTCCATGACCATGAACGGCGCCGTTCTCCCCGTGCTCGCTTTCTACATCAACGCCGGATTGGAGCAAGGCGCCAAATTGGAAGAAATGGCCGGAACGATCCAGAACGACATCCTCAAGGAGTTCATGGTGCGCAACACCTACATCTATCCCCCCGAGTTCTCGATGCGTATCATCGCCGACATCTTCGAGTACACCTCGCAGAACATGCCCAAGTTCAACTCCATCTCCATCTCGGGCTACCACATGCAGGAGGCCGGTGGGACTTGCGACATTGAGCTGGCCTACACCCTCGCCGACGGCTTGGAGTACATCCGCGCCGGAGTCAACGCGGGCTTGGACATCGACTCGTTCGCTCCCCGCTTGTCGTTCTTCTGGGCTATCGGCATGAACTTCTTCATGGAGATCGCCAAGATGCGCGCCGCCCGTATGCTCTGGGCCAAGATCGTCAAGCAGTTCAATCCCAAGAACCCCAAGTCGCTTGCCCTGCGTACCCACTCGCAGACCTCCGGCTGGTCGCTCACCGAGCAGGACCCCTTCAACAACGTGGGCCGCACCTGTATCGAAGCCATGGGCGCCGCCCTGGGCCACACCCAGAGCTTGCACACCAACGCCCTCGACGAGGCTATCGCCCTTCCCACCGACTTCTCGGCACGTATTGCCCGTAACACCCAGATCTACATCCAGGAGGAGACCTACATCACCAAGGAGATCGACCCCTGGGCTGGCAGCTACTACATCGAGTCGTTGACCAAGGCTATAGCCGAGCGCGCTTGGGAACACATCCAGGAGATCGAGAAGCACGGCGGCATGGCAAAGGCTATCGAAACCGGTCTGCCCAAGCTCCGCATCGAGGAGGCCTCGGCTCGCACCCAGGCCCGCATCGACTCCGGTCGCCAGACCATCGTGGGTATCAACAAGTACCGCCTCGAGCACGAGGATCCCATCGACATCCTCGAGATCGACAACACCGAGGTGCGCCGTTCTCAGATCGAGCGCCTCAACGACGTCAAGGCTCACCGCGACGAGGCCAAGGTGAAAGAGGCTCTGGCAGCCATCACCGAGTGCGTCCGCACTAAGAAGGGCAACCTTCTCGACCTCGCCGTCAAGGCCGCCGGCCTACGCGCCACCCTCGGCGAAATCTCCGACGCCTGCGAGGAAGTTGTGGGACGTTATAAAGCAGTAATCCAAACAATCTCAGGAGTGTACGCATCAGAAACCAAGGACGACGCCGACTTCAAGCGCGCCCAAGAAATGTGCCGCGAATTCGCTAAGCGCGAAGGTCGCCAGCCCCGTATCATGATCGCCAAGATGGGCCAGGACGGCCACGACCGCGGCGCTAAGGTGGTAGCCACCGGCTACGCCGACTGCGGTTTTGACGTCGACATGGGCCCGCTGTTCCAGACGCCCGCCGAGGCCGCTCGCCAGGCCGTTGAGAACGACGTCCACATCCTCGGCGTCTCATCGCTGGCCGCCGGTCACAAGACCCTCATACCGCAGGTGATCGCCGAACTCAAGAAGCTTGGCCGCGAGGACATAATGGTCACCGCCGGTGGCGTAATCCCCGCTCAGGACTACGACTTCCTCTACAAGGCTGGCGTAGCCGCCATCTTCGGCCCCGGTACCCGCATCCCCGTTTCGGCCATCAAGATGCTCGAGCTCCTCGGCCAAGAATAGCCACCAGGGGACCAATGCGCAGCCCTGGCGCCCCGGCTCTTGGGCGCCCCTCACGCGGCAGCCTCACGCGGCAGCCTCACGCGGCAGCCCTCATTAAATTGCGTCTTTCGTTATCACATAATTACGTTATAACGTTATTACGACTCTACCAATCCAAAGCGAAGCGCGGCTCAGTTTTCGAGCCGCACTTCGCTTTTCTTTTAACAAAATGTTGTTAAAACCACTCTTTTCGCGCTCAAAATGCCACAAAATTCGCCCTAATTCACCAAAAAGCAATCAAAACATTTGCAATGTCAATTTTTCTGCATATATTCGCGCATTACATTACGATAACCCTTTTACAGAGAAAAAAACGATATAATAAAAAACTAAAAGTTAAGTGTATGAGAAAAATTTACGCTCTTGCCCTTTTGGCCGCCTCGACTCTCGCCGCCTCGGCCAACGGCACAACCGACATCCTCAACCAGGTCGCTCCCCAGCGCGCCGTTTTCCCTGAGAAAACAGCCACCCTCACCCGTCATGACATGACAAAGGGCGCCCCCGCAAAGGCCGCATCCGCCTCCGAGATCGCCGGCGTATACGACGCCAAGTATTATGGCCCCCTCAGCAGCAACTCGGGTTGGAACACCGCCCAGTTCACCATCTCAGCCACCTCCGACACCGAGCTGTCGATTGTGGGCTTCTATAGCATCTACCCCGTAACCGGCACCTACGATTCCGAGGCTGGCACTATCACCATGGCCACCAATCAGGTGATGCTCCACAACACTTATTATGACGAGGATGTCTACTTCACTACCGGCCGATGGAACGACAGCGGACAAGGTTTCTACGCCACCGAATCACTCGTTGGCACAGTGGAAGAGGACGGCTCTATCTCCTTTGACAGCGACGACCTCTTCTTCGTACAGGTCACCGCAGGTTACTTCAACGCCGGTTACTACCTCAGCCTCACCCCATACGTGGAGCCTACCTACTCGTTCTCGGTAACCAACTGCCTCTGCGCCGACGACAACCTGTTCTCCGCCACCATCGAGGCCGAAAACGTGGCCGATATTAAGGTTGGCCTTTTCCTCGGTAAATACTCCGCATCCGACTCCAACTTTAGCTATGTGGCCACCAACGGCTCATCTATCCAGCCCGGTGATTTCTCCTTTAGCTTCGATGGCAAAGACGCCGGCGCAGCCACCATCTTCTTCGTAGCCCTTGACGAAAGCGGCAACGTGCTTGAGGGAGTAGGCTGCCGATTCTACATCACCTACGACAACGACGACGAATGGGAGCTCCTCGGCAAAGCCACCTACACCGACAATATCGTCACCTCGTCTTACAACTTCGGTGTCACCAGCATCGACTATGAGGTGGAAGTTCAGCAGTCAACCGGCATCGAGAATTACTACCGTATCGTCAACCCCTATGGTGCATCGACTCCGTTTAGCAACTACTCACTCACCGACCACAACCATTACCTCTACATCAACGCTTACGACCCCGAGGCCGTCGTGATCGAGGAAAGCCCCATTGGCATTGACGTCGAGGACGACGACAGTGAGATGTGGGTTGTAGGCCTGGCACCTACTTACGGAACTACCTACGGCACCATGGTCGACAACGTAATCACCTTCCCCGCCAGCTCAATCCTCGTGGGTTACGGTAACGGATCATCCCTATACTACAGCAACAAGAACGGCCTTTTCTCCCTCATCCTCCCCGAGGGCGACTCCGGAGTAAAAGACCTAACCACTCACAACTCACACCTCACCACTCCCGTTTACTACAACCTCCAGGGCCAAATCGTCACCAACCCCGTCGCCGGCCAGCTCTACATCGAAAAGACCGGCTCCGAAGCTCGCAAAATCATCTACTAATCTCCTCACTTTATACTACGAGGCATCGGTCACACTGGCCGGTGCCTCGTTTTTATTGGTGCGGTAACCCAGGCGGTTGATGAAGGCGAGCATGGTGGAGAGCACGGCTTGCTCCACGCGGGACTCCGACAGCACAAGGTCGTGAAGACCTCCCTTGACCGTGACCTCCGTGACCGACGGGCCAAGCCGGCGCCCGTACTTGGATATGTCGTCAACCGAAAGCACAGCGTCGCCGTGATTGAAATCCTCGGTCCACTCGTTCCCGTATACCGAGCGGTCGCTATGCATCAACAGGATAGGGATTTTGATGGTGTTGCCCCGCTGCACCACAGCCTGGGCGTCGTCGATGGCCCTAATCCACCCGGCGTCGACATCGGGCGACGATTTCAATTTCCAGTCGGTATTATAGCTCCAACGTCCATGCTCTCCGGCCAGCAGGCTTTCACTGTAAGCCGTCGAGTCGCCTTGCTTGATGCGCAGGTTGGGGGACGATCCTGCCACGCAGTCGACCATGGGGATAAGCACCCGCTCTTGCGTTTTCGACAGGTTCCAGTCGAGGAAAGGCGAGTTGAGTATCAACCCCTTGACCATAGGCGCTGGCTCTTCGCTGAGATAATAAGACGTGACAAGGCCGCCTGTGGAGTGTCCCATTAGAATCACGTCGCTGATTCCCGATTGCCGCATCACCGACAGCGCCGAATCGATGTCGGCGAAATACTCGCGCAGGTCTCTCACTTGAAACATCTTATTTCCAGGCAGAATCGATCGGCCGTATTTACGCAGATCGACGGCATAGAAATCGATGCCGTGCCGGGCGAAGAAATCGGCCATGTCGGTCTGGAAAAAGTAATCGTTGAACCCGTGCACGTAGAGGATAGCCACATGCTGGGGAATTGGGTCGGGATCAAGATGTCGCACAACTGTACAGCACGCTTTTCCCGCGTAATCGTCCGGCTGATCGATGCGTGCCATCTCGTACCCCGGGCCCAGCGTGTCAGGTTGCCAAGTTACCGCGCTCGCCCCGAGTGCCCATATGATCGACCACGCCGCTAAAAATCTCTTGATCTTCATAATCCTATATATTTCCTCGCCTGCGAAATTACAAAAAATCCCTCATAGCGCAAAAACAGCTGTCTAGGGACCTGCCTGAGGATGTCCGGGGAATTAAGTTTTGAATAAAAAGAACTGGATTTCACGAAAAATCATTATATTTGCGGTGAACTCACCAACACCACACCACCATCATGTGCACCGAGCGATATATCCACCCATTTACCGACTTTGGTTTCAAACGCCTTTTCGGCAACGAGCATCACAAAGAGTTTATGATCGATTTCCTCAACTCTCTCCTGGAGGACGAGGAGCCGATCAAGGACATCACGTATATGCCCACTGAGCAGTTGAGCCGTATCACAGGCGAACGCAATGCCATTTTTGACGTGTATTGCACCACCGAGAAGGGCCAACACTTTATCGTGGAGATGCAAAACGCCTACCAGCCTTATTTCGCCGACCGAAGCATCTTCTACGCCACCTTCCCCATGCATGAAATAGCACAAAAAGGCGACTGGAACTTCAATCTCCCAAGGATCTACACGGTGTCGTTCCTTAATTTCAACATGCCTGAGTTCGAGGATCTGCCAGATGCCAAGCACGTGGTGAAACTCACCGACATCGACACCAAGAAGGTGTTCTCCAACAAGCTCACTCTCATATTCCTGGAGATGAAGAAATTCACCAAGGATATTGACGAGCTGGAGAACAACTTTGAGAAATGGCTCTACGTGATCAAAAACATGAATCAGCTCGACAGCTTCCCCGACCGCCTCAAGAGCAAATTGTTGGAACGGTTCTTCAAGGCCGCCGAGATCTTCGCGTTCAACGCCTCGGAGCGACGGGCATATGAAGGGAGCCTCAAGGCTATGCGCGACTACAACAACACTATGCGCGCCGGAATTGATGAGGGTTATGAAACAGGATTTTCTCTCGGCAAAGAGGAAGGCCTGGCGGAAGGACGTGAGGAAGGACGTGCGGAAGGACGTGCGGAACTTTTGCGGCAATTCAAGGAGGCAGGGATGAGCGTTGAGGATATCGCCAAGTACACCAAGCTCTCGGTAGACGTGGTGGAGGACATGCTTAGATAAATATATGTGGATTCGGAGCCTTCTACTCCCTGTCCTAAATAATTAGCCCACCATCGCATGAGTTGATGCTCGTGATGATGGTGGGCTTTTTCTGTCGGGCCGGGGACGACCCGGCTTCCGTTCTAGGGGTATTATTTCACAATGACCTTGGTGGCGACGCCGTCGACACGGACGATATAGAGGCCGGCGGGAACGTTCAACGACGGCATCTGCATGCCGTTGGCGTTGTAGACCTCGGCGCGGGTGTAGTCACCCTCGATCACGACGCGGCCTTCAGCGCCGTAAACGGCGGGACCGGCGGTCAAGTCGGCTGCGATGCTCTCAGTGGCGGCAACGCTCTTGGTGCCGTAGATGGCGTAGCAGTGGCCGGGGATGGTAGCCGATAGGCTGGTGCCGTCGAAGGTGGGCACAGGCTCAGCCATGCCGTGGGAGTAGGACATGATCTGGTAGTTACCCTCCGAGATGTGGCTCGAAGAGAAGGAGATGGTGCGTGAAGTGGCGCTAGGGTTGGCCAACAGGACGATCTCCTTGGTGCCGTTTTTGATCTGTGCCGTGCGGCGGATAGAGCCGGAGAACACAAAGTTCTGCGTGACGTCTCCACCGGGTTGCACGAACATATCCTGGTTTAAGCGGCGGATCCACAGCAGGTCGCGGTAGGTGTCATGCAGACCCTTGCGGTTGTCGTCGTCGAGGTAGCTCCAAATCACCTTCTTGGGGTCGGTGTTGTTGTCCGAGCCGTTCTTGGTGGTCTCGTCGGCTGCTAGCTCAATGAATTGCCACAGCATCTGGGGGCCAGGGGTGAGCAGCTGCATGGCGGTGAGGGTGCCCAGGCGCTGGGTGCGCACCTCGAGGTTGTTCTTTATGTCGTTGGAGTTGCCGTTCTTCATCGCATAGTAAGCGACGCGCTCCTCGTCGTGGCTCTCCTGGTAGGACACGCAGCCTCCCCATGGGCGCGAACAAGCTGTGGATGAGAAGTAACCGGTGCTAGCTGATGCCAAGCCGCCGGCGAACTGCTGGGAGAGGCTTGCCTGGTTGTTCCAGTTCATCTGGCCATCGTTGCAGTATTCAACCTCCTCGGTGGTGTCGCCCAGGAATTCGTTGATGTGGATAGCGTTGGGGTTTACCTCGGTGAGGTAGCCGTGGATCTGCTTCATCACAGCGATACGCTTGGCGTTGTAGCCGTCGGTCGAGCCGTACTCGGCCGAGGTAGAGCCGGTGCCCAGACCCTTCACGAGGTCAAAGCGGAAGCCGTCGACCTTGTACTCGCTCATCCACCACTGCAGGCAGTCCTTCCACTGCTGCTGCACAAGGGGATTCTCCTGTTTCCAGTCGTTGAGCACGCTCCAGGAATGGGGCGCGGTGGCGTTGTAGAAGGGATTGGAGGCGATGGGGTACATCTGGTACCAGGGATGCAAGCCATCCGACTGGTTGAACACGATGTCGAGGATCACGGCTATGCCGTTCTGGTGGCATAGGTCCACGAATTTCTTCAACTCGGTAGGTGACCCGTAAGCCTTGTCGAGGGCAAAATAGAAGTTGGTGTTATAGCCCCAAGAATTGTTGCCGTTGAACTCCATGATAGGCATCAACTCTACGGCGTTGACGCCGAGGTCAACAAGATAGGGGATTTTTTCGATGGCCTTGGCGATGGTGCCGTTACCCTCGGAAGCGCCCTCGGTGCCGGTGAAGTCGCGGAACAGCATCTCGTAGATCAAGAGCTGGTCGTGGGCGGGAATCTCGAAGTTGGTCACCTGCCAGTTGTAGGGGTAGAAGTTGCCGCGATATACAGCGATTTGGCGCCCGTCGCCGTAGCGAGAGTAGGGATAGGCGGGACGATCGGGGAAAACGGTGTCGTCGAGCCACTTGTCGCTATAGCCGTCGAGGTTGAGCTTGGCGTAGGGGTCACCCACGTGGGTAGCGCCGTCAACGGTGAAGAAATAGAGATAGTCGGTGTTGTCGTCCAGGCCCGAGACGGTGGTCCAGAAATAGCGGTAGCCGTTATAGTCCTGATACGACATTACGTTCTTGTCCAACGATTGGTAGTCGTCCCACGAGCCCACGATCATGACATTGCTCTTGCCGGGGGCAGCGATACAGAAGGTGACAGTACCGTCGGCGTTCTTCACCGGCCCCATCTTGGGCACGCCACCGGGATAATTGGCCTGGGGCGAGTTGGAGATGTAAACGATGTTGATGGTCTCCGTAAGGGTCTCGCCATTGGCGGTAGCTGTGCCTACAACCTCGTACGAGCCCTTGGCCGTAAAGGAGTAGTCCTTGGTCAAGGTGGTGCCGTTTCCCGAGGCGATTTGCGAGCCGTTAACCGAGAGGGTAAGGGCGGCGGTCTGGGTGGTGTTGATGGTGAAGGTGATGGTGGTGTTGTTCAACAGCACGGTTGAGGATGCGTTGGACGACAGTTGCATCTGGAAACCGTCCTCCATCACGTCGATGAAGCAGTCGGCGGTTTGCACCGATCCGGCCTTGTTACGGGCGATCAAGCATAGCTTGGTGATATGCTCGTCGGCGTCGGTGATGCCGAAATAGGTGCGCATATCACCAAGGGAAAGGCTCCAGAGGTTTTCGGATACGTAGGTGAACTTTTTGTTCTCGGTATTGGTGGTCCAGGAGCCGATAACATGCGACCAAGTGTCGGGGCTAAAGTTGGTGTAGCACCCGATATGGGCGTACAGTTCGGTGGTGGAGGACAGGTTCTGGAGCCCGGCCACACCCGATTCGTCGGCATGGAAATATATGACGACGTTCTGCGACGACTCCTGCAACGGAGCGGGCGACGAGGTGAACACGTCGGCCCACGCGGCGCTGGCGGTCATCAGCAAAGCAGCAAGCGTGAATAAAGCTTTTTTCATGAAAAGATGGAATTATGGTTTAAGATTTTACTAAGTTTTCAGTCTTCAGTTTTCAGTTTTCAGTCTTCAGTATAGGGGCTTAACTCCTTTAATCCTTTTCTCCTTTCCTCCTTTAAAGGAAGAAAGGATTAAAGGAGAAAAGGGGACTATCAGGCCAGCTCGAGCTCTCCTTCGGCGGCTTCCTCCTCCACTTTCTTGGTGTTGGGGAGCTCGAGGCCGTAGTGACGCTTGGCGTCGAGGGCTTTCAGCCAGATGCCGAAGATCAAGGCCAGTACACCCAATGAGGCGAAAAGCACCATCGGCCACATGTAGTTGTAGGCCAACGGGTCGGTAACGCCCGGGTTGGCGGCCGTCAGCACAGCTCCGATGATCATCGGGAAGGCGTAGAGGCCGATATTTTGGATCCAGAAGATAACAGCGTAAGCCGAGCCGAGCAACTTGCCGTCAACCAATTTGGGAACGGAGGGCCACAGCGAAGCGGGCACCAGCGAGAACGAGATGCCCAGCAACACGATAGCGGCGTAGGCGATCACGGCCGAGCGCGTGGCGGGAAGCACGAATGCGAAGGTCAAGTGGCAGCAAATCATCAAGATAGCGCCCAGAATGAGCATCGAGGCACCCTTGCCGTGCTTGTCGAGGTAACGACCCAGGAACGGGGTGATCGCCGCGGCTCCCAAGGGAAACACGAAGAACACCTGGCCGGCTTGCTCGGCAGTGATACCGAGGTTGCACTGAAGCATGTTGTTGGCGTACTTCTGGAACGGGAAAATAGCCGAGTAGTAAAGCACACAAAGCAGGGCTACCAGCCAGAACACTTGTGAGCTGAAAATATATTTCAGGTCGGAAACCTTGAACGGGTCGTCCTTCTCCTCGTTGTTGCCTATCTGGCTCTCAAGCTTGCGGTCCATGAACGAGTAAACGATGAAGCAAATCAAGCCAATGAGCAACAGCAGCACGGCCAACCCAACGGGACGGGAAACGCTCAAATTACCACCTATTGCGGCGATAGCTGGCGAGCCAAGGAACACAACGGCCACGCCCACGCGGGCAATCGCCATCTCCACGCCCATCGCGAGGGCCATCTCCTTGCCTTGGAACCACTTGACGATGCCGCGGCTAACGGTGATGCCAGCCATCTCTACGCCGCATCCGAATATCATGAAGCCCAGAGCCGACAATTTGGCCGACGCCGGCATCCCTTTGTAGAACGGGGTGATGTTCCACCACGCGTCGGGAAGGTTAATAAAGCCCTCCATCCACCCGGCGAACGAGCTCTCTTGGAACAACGGGGTAAGCGCCAGATAGTTGACCAACGCTCCGAGGAACATTACCGAGCCCGAGAGGATGGCTGTGAAGCGCACGCCCATCTTGTCCAAGATGATGCCGGCAAATATCAAGAAGAATACAAATACGTTAAGGAACGTCTCCGAGCCGGCGAAACGGCCGTAGGACATCGGGTCCCATCCCTTGGTTTCCTGCAGGGCCTCCTGCAGGGGCGACAGCACATCCATGAAGATGTAGCCGAAGAACATGGCCGAGGCCAGCAGCGTCAGGGCGAGCCAACGCATAGCCTTGGAATCGCTGATGTTGCGAGCCACGGCGCCAGAAAGATTGTTGTTACTCATTTCTATGATGGTTGATAATTACTATTTCAATTGCTCGGTATGATACGATCTCAGGTCGATAAGTGCCTTCATGGGCAAATATTGCGACAAATTTACGGAAAATCAATGTAATGCGAAAATGTTTTTGTAAATTCGTGCCGTGTTTTACATTATTTAGCAAGCCTAAAATCCATATTTTACTCAACAATGCCTAATAGCTGGAGCCAACCATATACGTTCGACCGCGTTGTCCGCCTGGTCATCACCATCATCATAATCCTCGGGGCGATATGGCTTATCAACGTGTTGAAAAGCGTGTTGCTGCCATTCTGCGTAGCCTGCCTCGTGGCCTATATCTTCGAGCCGTTCGTGCAGTACAACCGGAGGATGCTGCGCCTAAAGGGTCGCATCGTGGCGATATTTGTCACCCTGTTTGAGGCCACCACAGTGTTCGGCATCTTGTGTTGGTTCTTTATCCCCTCGATTGTGGAGGAGACCCAGCAGATGGCTGTATTGCTGCGGCGCTACGCCGAGACCGAGATGGACGTGCCCTTCCTCCCCGAGGGAATGCACCACTTCCTCAAGCGCATCATCGACTTCAACTATCTGAGCGACGTGTTGACCACCCAGGACATCGAGCGTGTGCTCGAGCGCGCCGTTGCCGTGCTGTCGTCGGGCGTGGATATCATCATGGGAGTGTTCTCATGGTTCATCGTCCTGCTCTACGTGGTGTTTATAATGCTTGACTATGACCGACTTATGGAAGGCTTCCGCATGCTCGTGCCGCCCAAGTACCGCAAGTTGACGTTCAAGATCGGCCGCGACATCAAAACGTCCATGAACCACTATTTCCGTGGCCAAGCGCTTGTGGCGTTCATCGTGGGGATACTGTTCTCCATCGGCTTCCTCATCGTGGGATTGCCTCTTGCCGTTGTCCTCGGCCTGTTCATCGGCTTGCTCAACATGGTGCCCTATCTGCAGTTGATCTCTATTATCCCAACCACGTTACTTTGCCTGGTCTACTCTGTGGACCACAACGCGGGATTCTGGACGATATGGTGGGAATGCATCGCCGTTTACTGCATTGTGCAATTGATCCAGGATCTGTTCCTTACCCCCAAGATCATGGGCAAAGCCATGGGACTGAATCCGGCCATCATCCTATTGTCGCTATCGGTGTGGGGCACACTCCTTGGCCTTATCGGACTTATTATCGCCCTGCCGTTAACCACCTTGCTGATAGCATATTACGACCAATACGTGCTTCATCGACCCCGCGACGGCTTCACACCCGAGGAACGCCACCGCCAGCAAGAAGACCTCCGCGAAATCACCCGCTTCCCCGACGACTAACGGCATAAAAAGATCCGCGCAGCCAATGGCCGCGCGGATCTTTTTTTCTTCGAATATTTCCTCATAGACGGAAGTTCCAGAACAGGGAGATGCCTAGGCTGTGGTAACGGTTCTTGGCCTTGGCCGGCAGGTAACCGCCACCCATATTGTCGGTGCTGATATAGATCTGGTCGATGTCGGTGTTACCTATCTGGTTCTTATAGTAAATGGACAGCTCCATTTTCTCCAAGCCCACACCCAGACCGATTGCACCAGCAAATAGTTTCTGCTTATATTGGGTTTTGTGCATGGGGTTGAAGTAGATACGCCCATCAGCATACAGGCGGGCTTTCTGACCCAGGTCGCAAATATATAGCTTGCCGCGCAAGAACAGCGGGATCTGGAAATTGTTCTGGTAGGCCTGAGTCTTGAAATCATTTAGCTCTTTCCCTTTCCAGCGGTGAAGGAACATGCCTAGCATAACGCCGGCCTCCAAGTTGAATCGGTCGCGGAACTGGCCATAGCGGGCTGCCACACCAGCCATGATGTCCATATAGTCGTATTCGTTGTCGCCAAGGTTGAACGTATAGTCGGGCAGGGCCACGCTGATGCCCCACTTGGTATCGCGATGCTGGCGCTCGGGGTGCTCTTGGCGCCATGCGGCCGTGTGGCCTTGTTCGGCCATAGCCTTGACGCGCTGGCGCGTGGCGCGGTCGCGGGCGTAGGACAGGGCCAGTCGCTTCTGATTCTCGGTGGGCGGCGTAGAGAACGAGCGCGCCAACAGTATTGCTACCGAATCCGACACCTCCTTCGCTCGAGGTGACTTCGGGTAAAGTTCCAAAAATTGATAGTACTCCGGCAGTCCGCTCTGGGCGTTCAACTGTTGGAAAGCGGCCTCGTCGGCTGTCACCTCCTGAGCCTGCATCCCTGCGCAACCAAGCAATAGCGCCATTGCCGCATATAAAAATTTCTTCATAGTGGTGAGTGGTGAGTGGTTAATGGTTAATGGTTAATGGTTAATGGTATAAGATTGAATTGCGACAAAGGTAGTGAAAAAATCTAAACGGCAATCAGTTTGAGAGAAAAAACGGCCAATTTGCGTAAAAAAATCACAAATCATATTTGGCGTTAAATGGCTACAAAAAACCAGCGAGGTAAACAAAGATACTGTCCCAAGCAGTGTGTCTGAGCCGTAAGGGCACAAAAAAGACTGGC
>JAJPXC010000066.1 GCA_021205635.1 Bacteroidales bacterium
AATAGGGGGCTATTCAGAACGACGGATTTTGCACTTCGTTCTTGAATCTCCAAAATTCCTCCATTTACGGGCACTTATGGCTATCCCGGGGTGAGCACTTGGGAGAGATTGGTGGTGTATTGGCGGGAGAGGTGGTCACGACGCAGGGAGTAGCTGCGGGCTCCGTTCTCGATGGCCGCTCCGGGTCGGCACTGGGCGGCTGTGCGCAACGCCCCGTCGCCAAACAGGCGGTTAACCTTGTCGATCGATTTCTGCAAGGTCAACATCCGCGGACGGTCGAGCGGGTCAAAGAGGTTGAACTGCAACTCATCCTCGCGGGAGATGTCCCACACAAGCACCCCGGCTTTCTTGTAGTAGCAACGCTCGCCCCCGTAATGGCTCGACAGCGCGGTCAAAGCGGCTGATACCACCTCGGTAAGGCACGACGAGGGGGTGGGCAGCGTCACAGTGGCGTTAATCAGGTGCCAGGGGAGGTCGGTGCGGAATCGGCTCGTGTAGGCGAAGACGGTCAACGCTCGGCATACCGACCGCTGCTCCCTTAGTTTCCTGACGCAGGTGGCGGCGAAGTTGGCCACGGCTTCTTGCAGGTCGGGCAGACGGTTGACGCCCTGGTTGGGGAAAGAGCGACTGGTGCAGATGCTTTTCTTCATGGGGCGCTCGTCGAGGTCGACGCAGCTTATCCCGCGCAACTCCTGCCACGTGCGCAGGCCGTTGACGGTGAAGTTGGCCCGTATCCAGTCCTTGTGCTTCTGGGTGAAGTCCCAGGCTGTGTACACTCCCGAGCGAGCTAATTTGTCGGCGTAGCGATGGCCGATACCCCACACGTCGCCCACCTCGGTGAGTTCCAACGCCTTGCGGCGCCGCTCCTCGTTGTCGATGACACACACGCCTTTGTAGCCGGGATATTTCTTGGCAAACTTGGAGGCTATCTTGGCCAGCGTTTTGGTGGGAGCGATGCCCACGGAGATGGGTATACCTGTACCCCGGGTGACGGTCTTGACCATGCCTCGGCAGTACTCCCCGAGGTCGTCGCTCGTGCCCATCCCGTCGAGGTAGAGGAAGGCCTCGTCGATTGAGTAGACGTCGATACGTGGAGCGTAGCGGCTCAGCAGCGACATCACCCGGCGCGACATGTCGCCATAGAGGGTGTAGTTGGAAGAGAACACCGCCACACCGTTGCGCTCGAGCATGTCGCGTATCTGGAAGTAGACGTCGCCCATCTTGATTCCCAGCGCCTTGGCCTCGTTGCTGCGTGCCACCACGCATCCGTCGTTGTTGGACAGAACCACCGTCGGGCGGCGCCTCACCTCGGGGTGAAACACTCGCTCGCAGGAGCAAAAGAAGTTGTTACAGTCGGCTAAGGCAATCATTTGGGAGTGGTGAGTGGTGAGTGGTGAGTGGTGAGTGGTGAGTGGCCACTGCGGCGAACCGCGGGGCACGGTGGCTGGTGAGTGGTGAGTGGTGAGTGGCCACCGCGGCGAACCGCGGGGCACGGTGGCTGGTGAGTGGCAAGCTATTAGGCTAAACGCTAAATGCTAAATGCTAAACGCTAAATACTAAATGCTAAACGCTAAATGCTAAATGCTAAACGCTAAATGCTAAACGCTAAACGCTTATGCGGGTGATGGAGAAGGTGACGACGCCCCAGAGGACGAAGTCGCTGTCGGCGGTGATGCGGATGTTGCCGGGACGCAGCCAAGCGCAGTGGTGGACAGGATCAGGATGCCAGCGCCTGACGATGAAGTCGCCGTCGAGGTATACCATCACGCAAGATCCGTCCCGAGGCTCCAGCACCTTGTCGATGACCAGCAAATCGCCCTCGTGGATACCAGCGTCGGCCATCACGTCGCTGTGCATGCGCGCGTAGAACGTGGTCTCGGGACTGCGCACCAGCACCTCGTTCATGTCGATGGCGTCGCACATGTAGTCCTGCGCCGGGGAAGGGAATCCGGGCCTCACTCCCCTGGGCCTCTCCATCTCGTTGTCGCTTTGCGTCTTCATCACCGCAAATTTACCCCATCCCCTACGCCACATTTCGGCACCCCAATCCTAATAAACGTTAACAATGACATCCTGTGTGTGAAGATTCTTTCCTCCTTTTCTCCTTTAAGGGAATAACAGCTATTTAAGTAACTTGTGGAAGTCGTTGTGGAGCCAGGTGCGGCGGATGGGCACCCAGTGGTGGGACAGCAGCGACACTACCGAGTAGCTTATGACGGCAACCACCATCAAGGGGAAAAACATCCTGAGGTCGCCCGACATCTCGGCAACCAAGAAAATGGCCATCAACGGAGCCTGTATCGCCCCCGCCATCACTCCAGCCATGCCCCAGAAAGCGTAGTCGGAGACACTCATGTCCAAACCCCACAGGGCGTTGGCTGTCATGGCGGCGAATGTGCCCAACATAGCTCCGGCAAAGAGGGTAGGGGTGAAGTCGCCAGCCACGCCGCCACCCGAATTGGTGGCCGAGCAGGCGATTCCCTTCAACAGCAACACAGCGCCCAACAACAACGGTAGGGCCCATTGCGAAGTGGCTCCGCTCCAAAGCGTGTCGCCCAAGATGCGCTCAAAGTGGCCTCCCAGAGAGTCGCCAATGATCCCATAGCCCTCGCCGTACAGCGTGGGAAAGAACATTACAATCACGCCAATGAGCAATCCCGACGCCACGTTTTTCACCCATGGGTTGCGCAGCGCGTCGAGGCGGTTTTCGGTGAGGCGCATCGTGTGAGAATAATAGAATGAGTAAACACCGCATATCACTCCAAGGATTATCGCGGCCAAGGTCATCTGGGGCGAGAACTCCACCCGAGGGACAAAATCGATATCAAGCGTCATCCCCGAGAGCAGATAGGCCACCGTGGAGGACGTGAGGCACGCGGCGAACAGGGCGATCACCCCCGCCACTGAGAGTTGCATGGCAAGCACCTCAATTGTATACAATGCCCCTCCGATGGGCGACTTGAAGATACCCGCGATACCCGCTCCGGCCCCCACGGCGAGCAACACCCC
Organism: Bacteroidales bacterium; assembly: GCA_021205635.1. Classification (GTDB taxonomy): domain Bacteria; phylum Bacteroidota; class Bacteroidia; order Bacteroidales; family Muribaculaceae; genus JAJPXC01. The sequence goes on from JAJPXC010000066.1 coordinate 3,010, forward strand.
AATCATCTTGTCGGGCAAGCGGAAATATTTGCCAAGATTGCTCCCTAAGCCTGCGCCAGTGAGCGCGATTGGTCCCTCGGCTCCGGCCGAACCGCCGCAACCAAGGGTGATTGAGGCACCCACCAGCGACGACCACATGGTGGAGCGGCGCATGCGGTAGCGTTTAAGAGTCAAATGTTTACGGATCAGCTCGGTGCCATGCTCGATATTGTCCTTGACCACGTAGCGGCAGAAAGCACCCACAATCAGCACACCCACCACCGGCACTAAAAGCAGCCACCAGCAGAGGCGCCCCCCGGGCACGGAGGGCATAGCCAAGTCGTGAATCCACCCCACCAACAATTTCATAAGCGTGGCTGCCCCTCCGCAGAGGATACCCACCAAAAAGCTGAGCATAATCAGCCCCGCCTTCTGGCTCACATGCCGCCGGCAATCGCTGGCGAACGCGTCGAGCACCTGCCTGACGCTCCGCCTTGGTGGTTGAACGCTCCCTCTCATGCCATTAAAACGCCTCAGCCCCCGAAACGGTTGCCCAGGAAACCAAATCCTTCGGGGCCGATTTCTCTCGATTTAAGTCGATTTCTCTCGATTTAAGTCGATTTCTTTCGATTTAAGTCGATACCATCGCGAATCGCGATTACTTTAGATGGGAGAGGAATTCAGCCTGGGGGACGGTCTCTTGGCGCCCGGTGGCCATGTCCTTGATGGTGATGGTGCCGTCGGCCAGCTCCTGCTCGCCCACGATGGCCACGAAGGGGATGTTGCGCTCGTTGGCCCACTTCATCTGTTTCTGCAACTTTGTCTGGTCGGGATAAATCTCAGCGGCAACTCCCTCGGCGCGTGCTGTCTTGAGTAGCTGCATCGACAATGAGGCTTCCTCGTCGCCAAGGTTGGCCAGCATTACGCGGGTTGACTGCAGGGTGTCTTCGGGGTAGAGGTTGAGGGTGTTGAGCACGTCGTAGATGCGGTCGGCTCCGAAGGATATCCCCACGCCCGACAATCCGGGCATGCCAAACACGCCCGTAAGGTTGTCGTAACGGCCGCCACCGGTAATGGAACCCATCTCCACGCCGCGAGCCTTCACCTCGATGATGGTGCCCGTGTAGTAGTTGAGGCCGCGAGCCAGCGACACGTCAAGCTCTAGCTCGGCGTTCAGCCCTAGGCGCTCCACGCCGGCAATCACCTCCCGCAGCTCCTTTACGCCCAGGGTGCCGATCTCGCTCTCGGCGAGGATGCCACCAAGCTGGTCGAGGCGCTCGATAATCGGGCCGTCGATTTTCAGGATTGGGGTAAGTTTCTCAACACCCGTGCGCGACAGGCCGCGCTCAAGCAGTTCCTCGTTGACCTTTTCCAAGCCGATCTTGTCGATCTTGTCGATGGCCACGGTGATGTCCATCATCTTGTCGGGAGCTCCAATCACCTCGGCGATACCTGCCAGCACCTTGCGGTTGTTGAGCTTGATGGTCACTGGGACGCGCAAGCGGGTGAACACGTCGTCGATCAACTTAATCAGCTCGATCTCATTAATTAAAGAGGTGGAACCAACGACGTCGGCGTCACACTGGTAGAACTCGCGATAGCGGCCACGCTGGGGACGGTCGGCACGCCACACGGGTTGGATTTGATAGCGCTTGAACGGCATCTGCAGCTCTCCGCGGTGTTGCACCACGTAGCGGGCGAAGGGGACAGTCAAGTCGTAGCGCAAGCCCTTTTCCGAGATGGAGGAGGTGAGTTTCACCGAGTCGCGTGCGTCGAGGTGCTCCCCGTTGGCCTTGGCCAGATAGTCGCCCGAGTTGAGGATTTTGAACAACAGCTTGTCGCCCTCCTCGCCGTATTTGCCCATGAGTGTGGAGAGGTTCTCCATCGAGGGGGTTTCGATGGGGTTGAACCCGTAGAGGCGGAACACTTCACGGATTGTGTCAAAGATATAGTTGCGTCGAGCCATCTCTTGGGTGGAGAAGTCGCGCGTGCCCTTGGGTATGGAGGGTTTCTGTGCCATAATCGTCAAATTTTTCCGCGAAGGTAGTGAATAAAGTTTAAAGTTTAAAGTTTAAAGTTTCTAGTTTCTAGTTTCTAGTTTCTAGTTTCTAGTTTCTAACCATTAACCATTAACCATTAACCACTAACCATTAACCACTAACCATTAACCACTAACCACTAACCACTAACCATTAACCATTAACCATTAACCACTAACCACTAACCACTAACCGCTAACCATTAACCGTTACTCGTCTTCTTCCATGGAGGAGATGCGCATGACGTCGCGCTCGAAGGTGTCGCGGTTGATGGCCTTGTTCTTCATCTTGTTGCGGTAGGTGTAGATGGTGTACACCGAGTAGTTCAAGACTTGGGCGATACGGGTGCTTTCCTGGATGCCAAGGCGCATGAATGCCAAGATACGGAGGTCGGTGTTGAGGATTTCGTCCTCTTTGAGGGTGATTTGCTCCTCGGGGCGCAACAGGGCGTTGACGCTGGCCACGAAGTTGGGGTAAATGTGCAAGAAGGCGTTGTCGAACACGTCGTAGAACTCCTTGCTCTGCTCTTCGACGAATTTGCCCGACTTGGTGATCTTGAACAGGTCGTCGATTTTGTTGGCGGCAATCTTTCGGTTAACGGTCTTGGAGAACTGGTTGAGCTTGTCCATGTAGATGGAGCAAAGGTTGAGGAACTGGGAGATGTACACCTCCTTGATTGAGTTGGCCGAGCGCAATTTGGATTGCATTGAGCGCAAGCGTTGCATCTCGCGGCGCAAGAGCAACAGGGTGATGACCAATCCACAGGCCACAATTACAATGGCGATTATGATGCCTCGGGAATGGTTTTGCCAGTCCTTGATTTCCACATTGTGGGCTTTTTCGATGAACGGGAGGGCGTCGGCCGACTGTATCACGCGCAATGTGGCGTGGCAGGCCACGGCTCCCGCAAGGGCTGTGGAGAGGTAGCGGTGGGCACGGTCAACGTCGCCGTCGTCCATCATTACCTGTCCCAACTCCTGTAGCGACATTACCTCGAGCGTGGCGGCCTTGGTGTCGGCGATGGCCGAGAGGGTAAGGTAGTAGCGGTACTCAACGTCGTTGCCGCGAGCCTTGGCGATGTCGGCCAGCATGTGGGCCGCGCGGGCGTAGAGATTGTCGCTCTCGGGAAGCTGGTCAAGCACCTCCGACAATAGAACTTTGGCTTTGGAGTGCTCCTTGTGGAGCAGGTAGTACTCTCCCTTGTTCACCTTGTAGCGGGGTGTCTCCTTGGGAAGGATTTCAATCAGCTGGGTATGGGCGTCAAGGCTTTTTTGGTACCAGCGCTGATGCACGTCGGGGTAACCCGTGTAGTAAGCTGCGATGTAGCTGTACATCTGTCGCCCGGCTCGGTAATACAGCTCGAGCAACTCGGGTGAAAGAGTTGCGGGGTCCACGGCGTTATATTCCCGCTCGGCCTCGCCGACAAAAGCGGCCAAGGGGAGTACCGTGGCTCGCTTCAAGCGGAAGGCGATGCGCTCAGGCTCAGCTCCGATTTGGGTGGCGAGATTAAATCCCTCATGAAAATAGTAGAGGGCTGAGTCGTTGTTAAAGGAGGTGTAATTGTCGCCCAGGTCCATCATCAACCCTAGGCGCTTGCGGGGATTGGCCGACGAGTCGTAGACAGTCTTCAGCGAGTCGATGCGGGCTTGTCGCTTTGCGATGTAGCTGTCGCGCATGTCGAGCTCGTGGTCGAGGCGCTTCAAGGCGTCGGTGGCCTGCTTCTCGGTAATCTGGAGAGCCGAGGCCGATAAGGCCGTCAAAAATGCCAATATGATGAATTTCAGTGGTTTCATGGAATTTCTTTCCTTAAAGCCTTAAATCTTTTAATCATTAAATCATTAAGCCTTGGTGCTCAAATTGCTTAGGAGCGCTTTGGCTGCGGTTTCGGCCGCTGGATTGGTTCCAAGCTTTTGACGCATCTCCTTGTAGCCGTCCAATTGATCTTGGTGCCCTTCGCCTTTAGGCAACACCTTGCCGAGCTCGCGGATAAGAATCTCGGGAGTGCACAGGTGCACCAACGCCTCATGGACAATCTCCCGGCCAGTAATCAGGTTGGGCAGCGACACGTAGGGCACATGGATGAGTTGCTTCATGATATTGTAGGACAATCGGGAGCCGTTTGCACGGTAACACACCACTTGGGGGGTACCCATCAGGGCGCATTCCAGCGTGGCTGTGCCGCTGGTTACGAGCGCGGCTTCGGCGTAGCGCATTAGCTCAAAGGTTTTGCCAAATACGAAGGTGGGAGCGTTATCGGCTGATTCGTCACGGCGAGCATGAGGATCTCGCGTGGTGTCCAACACCGATTTGTAAAATTGCGGCTCTATTCCCGGGGCACCGGCCACCACCACAGGGTATTGGGGAAACGCCTCAACGGCTTTCAGCATCACGGGAAGGTTGTTGCGTATCTCCCCCTTGCGGCTACCGGGGGCGAGCAGCAGGTAGGGCTGGCCGTCAAGCCCAAGGGCCTCGATAAATGCCTTGCGGCTGGGGAGCTTGGCGATACGCTCGTCAATCTCCTCGCGCGAGGGGTTGCCCACGTATTCCACCTCCATCCCCTTGCCGCGGAAATATCCCACCTCAAAGGGCAAGATTGACAGCACCTTGCGCACGTATTTCTTGATCGATTTCACGCGCCACTCCTTCCATGCCCACACCTTGGGAGAGATGTACCAGTACACCGGCACGCCGAGCTTCACGGCCTCCTTTGCCAGCTTTAGGTTGAAACTGGGATAATCCACCAGAACCAGAGCGTCGGGCTTGCATTGGCGCAACGCCTGCTTGGCCATCTTGAGATTGTCGAAAATGCCTCCGAGGTTGCGCAGAATCTCGGAGAAACCCATGTAGGCCATGCGTCGGTAGTGGATCAGTGGTTGCGTGCCAGCGGCTTCGGCCATCTCGTCGCCACCGAGGAAGGTGAACCGCGACCGAGGGTCGAGTTGCCTTAAGGCTTTTATTAATTGAGCCGCATGGAGGTCGCCTGAGGCCTCGCCGGCTGAAATCATCCATCTCATAGGCGCAAATTTACGCGTTTTTCCAGAATTTTCGCATCATTTGGCACAATTATTGCTTGAGAGTTGTTTTAATATCGTAACTTTGTACTTGCAAATCGCATCCGCATACACATACACATGGATACTAATTTCTCTCAACAATTCCGCGACACGCTCGAAAAGAGCCGTCGCGAGGCTATTCGGCACAACAACGCGTCGCTTACCCCCGCTCACTATCTGCTGGCCCTGATCAGCGATTTCGGTGGAAAGCCGTTCCAGATGGTCGAGACAGCCTCCGACAGCGTGTCGGCCTATGAACTGCAACAAAATCTCGACCGGGAGCTGTACGAGCAGCCCGCTCCCGCCCCATATGAGGTGACCATCACCGACTTGGCCAACCGTATAATCAAGCTCAGCGTCCTCGAGGCTCGCATGCTGCGTTCCCAAGAAGTGGGGGTGGAGCACCTGCTGCTTGCCATCTTCCGCAACTCGGAGGTGCGCGGCAAGGATTACCTGCAGCCGTTCCTGAAGGCCGGTGTCACCTACGAGGCGCTATATAAACAACTTACCAACGTGGGCGAATCACCCCGCGACACTTCGGGCTTTACCGACGAGGATGAGGACGATGACGACCTACCCTTCGGCGACGACCCGGCGCAATCGGCCGGTCAAGGCCGTCAAGGCGACCGAGGCAAGGCCAAAACAGGCCAGGACACCCCAGTATTGGACAAATTCGGCAACGACATGACCCTAGCAGCCCAGGAGGGACGTCTTGACCCTGTCGTGGGTCGCGACGTGGAGATTGAACGACTGGCCCAGATCCTTAGCCGTCGCAAAAAGAACAATCCCGTGCTTATCGGCGAGCCTGGCGTGGGAAAGAGCGCCATCGTAGAAGGCTTGGCCCTGAGAATCGTGCAACGCAAGGTGTCGCGCATCCTCTTTGGTAAACGCCTTATCTCCTTGGACATGGCCTCGATTGTGGCCGGCACCAAGTACCGCGGCCAATTCGAGGAGCGTATCAAGGCTATCCTCAACGAGCTGGCCAAGAACGACGATGTGATCCTGTTCATCGATGAGCTTCACACCATCGTGGGTGCTGGCAACGCCGCCGGCTCGATGGACGCCGCCAACTTGCTGAAACCGGCCCTCGCTCGTGGCGAGATCCAGTGCATCGGAGCTACCACCTTGGACGAGTACCGCAAGAATATCGAGAAGGATGGCGCGCTCGAGCGCCGTTTCCAGAAGGTGATGGTGGAACCTACCACCGCCGAGGAAACCCTTGTGATCCTCAACAACATCAAGGACAAATACGAGGAGCACCACAACGTCAACTATACCCCCGAGGCTCTTAAGGCTTGCGTGACGCTTACCGAGCGCTACGTGAGCGACCGCAACTTCCCCGACAAGGCCATCGACGCATTGGACGAGGCGGGCTCGCGCGTGCATGTCACCAATATCGCCGTGCCCCAGGAGATTGAGGACCTCGAGAAGAAGATAGAGAACATTGAGCAGCAGAAGATGCATGCCGTGGCTGACAAGAATTACGCCTCGGCGGCTTCCTTCCGCGACCAAGGCCAAGATTTGAAACGCCAATTGGACGCCGCCACACAGCGTTGGGAGGCAGAGTTGGACGCCCACCGCGAGACGGTAGACGACGAGAAGGTAGCCGAGGTGGTGGCAATGATGACTGGTGTGCCTGTGCAACGTATCGCCCAGGATGAGGCGGGACGTCTGCGCGAGATGGCTCCCAAGCTTAAAAGCGACATCATCGGCCAAGACAAGGCTATTGAAAAGATTGTCAAGGCTATACAACGCAACCGCGTGGGCTTGAAGGATCCCAACAAACCTATCGGCACGTTCATGTTCCTAGGCCCCACAGGCGTAGGCAAGACCCATCTGGCCAAGAAGTTGGCTGAGTATCTCTTCGACTCCGCCGACACTCTGATCCGCGTCGACATGAGCGAATACATGGAGAAATTCACCGTCAGCCGTTTAGTAGGTGCCCCTCCGGGATATGTGGGTTACGAAGAGGGTGGCCAGCTTACTGAGAAGGTGCGCCGTCACCCCTATTCGGTTGTGCTTCTTGACGAGATCGAGAAGGCTCATCCCGACGTGTTCAACCTCCTGCTCCAAGTGATGGACGAGGGTCGCTTGACCGATTCCCTTGGCCGTAAGGTGGATTTCAAGAACACCATCCTCATCATGACATCCAACATCGGCACCCGCCAGCTGAAAGACTTTGGCGCTGGTGTAGGCTTCAACACTCGCTCGATCGACCAAGAGTATACCCACTCGGTGCTCCAAAAGGCTCTGAACAAGGCTTTCGCTCCCGAGTTCTTGAATCGTATCGACGACATCGTGATGTTTGACGCCTTGAGCAAGGAGGCCATCTTCAAGATTATCGACATCGAGCTGCGCGGCTTCTATAAGCGCATCGACCAGCTTGGTTACAAGCTTGAGATTGACGACAACGCCCGCACGTTCATCGCCAACAAGGGCTACGATGCCCAATACGGCGCCCGACCCTTGAAACGCGCCATCCAGAAGTACCTCGAGGACGAGCTTGCCGAGCTGATAATCAACGCCGAGCTTAAGCCCGGCCAGATTATCCGCGTCACATGCCCCGAGCCCACGGCCGAAAAGGTAACCATGGAGATAATTTCTCCCGAAAATCCCGAAAATCCCGGAAATCCCGAAAATCCCGAAAATCCCGGAAATCCCGCCTCTTAATGGAGAAAATGAAAATCCCTACAGGCGACCTGAAGATAATGTCGCTCGTTGGCGACGTGGCCGATGCCATTGGGCGTGAGTGCTACGTCGTTGGCGGCTACGTGCGCGACCTTATTCTCAAGCGACACTCCAAGGATATCGACTTCGTCACCGTGGGTAGCGGAATAGAGCTTGCCCAGGCTGTGGCCGACAAGATAGGGAAGAAGGCACGGCTGGTGGTGTTCAAGAATTTCGGCACCGCCCAATTGCACTGTGGAAAAGTGGAATTGGAATTTGTGGGCGCCCGCCGCGAAAGCTACAACCGCAACTCTCGCAAGCCAATCGTGGAGGACGGTACCCTCAGGGATGACCTGTCGCGCCGCGATTTCACCGTCAACGCTTTGGCTATCAAGGTCAACAGCGACGGCCGTGGGGAATTGGTGGACATGTGGGGTGGATTGCAGGACATGGATGATAAAATCCTACGCACGCCCTTGGATCCCGATATCACCTTTAGCGACGACCCGCTGAGGATGATGCGCGCTGTGAGGTTCGCCACCCAATTGCAATTCGAGATTCATCCCGACACTTTCGCCGCCCTAGGTCGCAACGCCGAGAGGCTGAAAATCATCTCCCGCGAGCGCATCGCCGACGAGCTGATGAAGATAATGGCCTCGCCACGGCCGTCAATCGGCTGGAGGCTGTTGAGCCAGTCGGGATTGCTACCCTACGTGTTGCCCCAGTTGGAGGCGATGAAGGGGGTGGAAACCGTGCGCGGCCGAGGTCACAAGGACAACTTCGACCACACGATGCAGGTGCTTGACAAGGTAGCCCAGAAGAGCGACAACGTGTGGCTCCGATGGTCGGCTTTGCTCCACGATATCGCCAAACCTGTCACCAAACGTTGGGAAGAACCCCAAGGCTGGACGTTCCACAACCACAATTTCATCGGCTCCAAGATGATTCCCAAGATATTCAAGGAGTTGCGTTTGCCGATGGATATCAAGATGAAGTATGTGCAGAAGATGGTTGAGCTTCACATGCGCCCCATCGCCCTTGTGGAGGAGGAGGTGACCGATTCGGCCGTGCGTCGCCTGATTGTGGACGCCGGAGAGGATCTCGACGACCTGATGACCCTTTGCCAATGCGACATTACCTCCAAGAATCCCGAGAAGGTGCGCCGTCATTTGGCCAATTTCGACTACCTTGTGTCCAAGATGGCCGAGATAGAGGAGAAGGATGCCCTGCGCAACTGGCAACCGCCTGTCGACGGCTTGGAGATCATGGAGACATTCGCCTTGCAGCCGAGCCGCGAGGTGGGTGTGATCAAGCAGGCCATCCGCGACGCTATCCTCGACGGCATTATCCCCAATACCCACGAGGCCGCCCACGCCCTGATGCTCGCCGAGGGCGCCAAGCTGGGCCTCACCCCAATCACTAATCCCGGAAATCCCGATATTCCCGAGAATCCCGAAAAATAAATAAGCCATGCCCCACCCCATAGAATTGCTCGCTCCCGCCAAGGACGTTGACGTAGCTCGCGACGCTATCCTGTGTGGCGCCGACGCCGTGTATATCGGTGCGACAAGCCATGGTGCAAGGGCAGCAGCGGCCAATTCGGTGAGCGACATTGCGGGGCTGTGTGAATGGGCGCATAGCTACTGCGCACGAGTCTACGTCACCCTCAACACCATCGTCTACGACAGGGAGCTAAAGCAAGTAGAACGGCTAATTAGTGACCTCTACTACGCGGGGGTTGATGCCCTCATCGTGCAGGACTTGGGCATTCTCAGGCTCGACATTCCCCCTATCGCCTTGCATGCCTCCACCCAATGCGACATCCGAGACCCGAGGAAAGCCCGGTGGTTGGAGCAGTTGGGTTTCTCCCAGTTGGTGCTGGCAAGGGAGCTGTCGCTGAAGGAGATAGAGGAAATTCACCAGGCCGTGAAGGTGCCGTTGGAAGTGTTCGTGCATGGGGCCTTGTGCGTGAGCTATTCGGGTGACTGTCAGGCGAGCCAAGTGCTGAAAGGGCGTAGTGCCAATCGTGGCGAGTGCGCCCAGATCTGTCGTCTGCCTTACCGATTATTGGACGGCGATGGCAACATCGTGTCCACCAGGGGTGCCCACCTGCTGTCGCTGCGAGACTTGAATCGCTCGCAACACCTTGGGGAGATGCTCGCCGCTGGCGTGTCATCGTTCAAGATAGAGGGCAGGTTGAAGGACGCGGCCTACGTGCGCAACGTCACCGCCGCCTACCGTGGACTTCTGGACTATATTATCGCAGCCAATCCCGAGAGCTACTGCCGCTCGTCGCTGGGCGTGAGCGACCCGGGATTTGCTCCCGACTTGACTAAGAGTTTCAACCGCTCCTACACCGATTATTTTCTCACTGACACCCGTGAACCCGGCTCACTCGCCTCCATGCGTTCGCCCAAGGATATTGGACAGCCCGTGGGGAAGGTCAAGAAGGTGTTGCCGGGACGCATTGTCTTGGATGACAGTCAAATACGCCTACATAACGGTGACGGCCTCGGATATTTCGACCAAAGTGGTGAGTTTAAGGGCTTTAGGGTGAATACTGCCGCCGTTGGGAGCATTTCACCTGCCCGCCCGCAGACGATTCCTTCTGGTACCCTACTTTACCGCAACTACGATAAGCAATGGGAGGATGCCGTGGCGCATGCCCAACCGCAACGCCTAATTCCTATTTCCTTATCCCTTAGTGCGTTAGCTTGGGGACTGGCCTTGGACGCTACCATAAACGAAACCGGGCAGACCGTGACCGTGTCGCAGCCATTGGAGCTGGCTCCCGCCAAGACACCGCAGGAGGCTCAGCGTCGGGCGAATCTGACGAAGTGGGGTGGCACCATTTTTGATTGTCGCGAGGTCGAGGACAGGGTAGGGGATATGTTTGTTCCCGCATCGGTGATTAGCAGCCTGCGTAGGGCTGTCGCCGAGGCGTTGGGTCACTGCATCGCCGCTACCCGCAAGGTAGATTACCGCCTGAAAGAGGACCCATCAGCCGAGATTCCCGCAAAGGCGCTCACCTACCACGACAACGTGGCCAACCGCCTGTCGCGCAAACTTGTAACCGACCATGGAGCCAGTGAGGTAGCCGACGCGATAGAGGTGAAACAGCCCACCGGGGAGAAAACCGTGATGACCACCCGCTACTGCCTACGCCGCGAACTGGGTCGTTGCCTGCTCACCCCCGAGGGTCGCCTCCTGAAGGGTCCCCTCACTCTCCAAGGCCCTGGCGGAATCACCCTCCACGCCCATTTCGACTGCCCACGCTGCCGCATGCTTCTTTCCACTAGATAGGCTCCTCTCCGAAATTCCCCGATTCCCGGATTTCCGTGAATACCGATATTTCCGGGAGAAACGGGATTGCCGTGGATTTTTGGGGTTTTTGATTATCGATTCTCTATTATTTTGTAATTTTGTGGCATGGAAAAGGTAAAGGACGCGGCGATAGTGTTGTCCGGGGGAATGGACTCGGTGACGCTGCTGCACGACCGGCGAGATGAGATAGCGTTGGCTGTGACGTTCGACTACGGGTCGAATCACGCCAAGCGAGAGATACCCATGGCACGCCGCAATTGCGAGCTGCTGGGGATAGAGCATGTGGTGATACCCCTGGGTTTTATGGCTCAGTATTTCCATTCCTCGTTGTTGGAGGGAGCCGACGCGATTCCCGAGGGGGAGTATGACGGCGAGAACATGGCTTCGACTGTAGTACCGCTTCGCAATGGCATTATGCTTACAATAGCTGTGGGACTTGCCGAGAGCCGTGGGCTAAAGCGGGTGATGATAGCCAACCATGCGGGTGACCATGCCATCTACCCCGATTGCCGCCCTGAGTTTATCGAGATGATAGACCGTGTGGCCGAGCTTGGCACCTACGCGGGGATACGCGTGGAGGCGCCCTACACCAATTGGAGCAAGACCGATATCGCCCGCCGAGGCCTCGCCTTGGGGGTGGATTATTCGCTTACCTATTCTTGCTACAAGGGCACGGAGCCGCCATGCGGGAAGTGCGCCACATGCCGCGAGCGTGAGCAGGCTCTGCGTGAGGCCAGGTTATTAGGGCCGAAATAGTGGCTATTCCTTGGACAGATACCACTGGTAAAGGCGACGCACGCCGTCGGGTAGCTCCACGGTGTGGTGCCAGCCCAGGGAGTGGAGCTTGGTGACGTCGCAGAGCTTGCGCATGGTTCCGTCGGGCTTGGTGGCGTCCCAGAGGATTTCGCCGTCGTAGCCAACAGCCTCTTTTACCAGATAAGCCAGTTCACAGATGGTCAACTCCTTGCCTGTGCCGATGTTGATGTGGCAGTTGCGCACGGGTCCCTCCTTGGGTCGCACGTCGTCGAAGGTGACGTTTAGCAGGATGTGCACCGAGGCGTCGGCCATGTCCTCGCTCCACAGGAATTCGCGCAGGGGTGCTCCCGTGCCCCACAGGGTGAGCGAATCAGGGGTGATCCCGTAGCCTGTCAGCGCATGGAGGATGTCGTCCCAAGAGGATTCACCGTTGGCGCTGTCAAGGGGTCGCTTGGCAAGGTCGGCACGCACGCCATTCTCGTCGCCCTCACGGAGAAGCTTCGCCAAGTGCATTTTGCGTATCATGGCGGGGAGCACGTGAGAGTTTTGGAGGTGGAAATTGTCGCGTGGACCGTAGAGGTTGGTGGGCATCACGGCCAGGTAGTCGGTGCCGTGCTGGAGGTTGAAGCTTTCGCACATTTTCAGTCCTGCGATTTTGGCTATGGCATACGGCTCGTTGGTGTACTCCAATGGGGAGGTCAACAGGGCGTCCTCGGGGATTGGCTGGGGAGCCTCACGGGGGTAGATACAGGTTGAGCCGAGGAACAGAAGTTTTTTCACGCCGTGGCGGAAGGCCTCGCCTATCACGTTTTGCTGGATTCCGAGATTCTGGTAAATGAAATCGGCGCGGTAGAGGGAGTTGGCCATGATTCCTCCCACATGCGCTGCTGCGAGAACGACGCAATCGGGTCGCTCTTGGTCGAAAAACTCCCTGACGGCTTGCTGGTCAAGCAGGTCAAGCTCACGGTGGGTGCGACCCACGAGGTTGGTGTAGCCGCGTTGCAAGAGGTTGTTCCAGATAGCCGAGCCAACCAATCCACGGTGGCCGGCAACGTATATTTTAGCGTCCTGGGGTATCATTTCTTCCCCACCTCCTTCATGTCGCTGTCCACCATGATGTTCACGAGGTCCTCGAAGGAGGTCTTGCGGGGATTCCAGCCCAATTTGGTGCGAGCCTTGGTGGGGTCGCCCAGAAGCTGCTCCACCTCGGCGGGACGGAAGAAACGCTTGTCAACCTCCACGAGCACCTTTCCGCTGGCCTTGTCGATGCCTTTCTCGTCGATGCCTTCGCCCTCCCAGCGCAGGTCGATGCCCACACGGCGGAAAGCCAGCTCGGTGAACTCTCGGACGGAGTGGTATTCGCCTGTGGCGATGACGTAGTCCTCAGGCTCGGGTTGCTGGAGGATTAGCCACATGCATTCCACGTAATCGGGGGCGTAACCCCAATCGCGGCGGGCGTTGAGGTTGCCGAGGTAGAGCTTGTCCTGCTGACCGTGAGCGATACGGGCGGCTGCGAGGGTGATCTTGCGGGTGACGAAGTTCTCGCCGCGTCGCTCGCTCTCGTGGTTGAAAAGGATGCCGTTGGCGGCGTACATTCCGTAGCTCTCGCGGTAGTTTTTTGTGATCCAGAAGCCGTAGAGCTTGGCCACGGCGTAGGGTGAGCGGGGATAGAAGGGGGTGGTTTCCCGCTGGGGTATCTCCTGCACCTTGCCGAACAGCTCGGAGGTGGATGCCTGGTAGATGCGCGTGAGCTTGTCGCGGCCGAGGATGCGCACTGCCTCCAAGAGGCGCAGGGTGCCGATAGCGTCGGCGTCGGCTGTGTATTCGGGGACGTCAAACGACACTTTCACGTGGCTCTGGGCTGCCAGGTTGTAGATTTCCGTTGGGCACACCTCTTGGATGATGCGGATGAGCGAGGACGAATCGGTCATGTCGCCCCAATGGAGGTTGATGAGGCGTTTGCCGTGCATGTCGCGCACCCACTCGTCGAGGTAGAGGTGCTCGATGCGCCCGGTGTTGAACGATGAGCTGCGGCGCAGGATGCCGTGCACCTCGTAACCTTTAGTCAACAAAAATTCGGCCAAATAAGAGCCGTCTTGGCCGGTGATGCCTGTGATGAGAGCGATATTTTTCACTGGTTTTCAGTTTTCAGTTTTCAGTTTCAGTGGATGGCCTTTAATCCTTTATTCCTTTCATCCTTTAAAGGAGGAAAGGTTAGCTGGGAGCAAAGATGTCAGAAACCTGGGAGAGGAATTGGATTACGCGCTGGGCGCGGTATTCGTCGGGGGCTTCTGCCCAGTCGGGGTGGATGTTGACGTTCTTGGGATCCTCGAGGCGGAATGTCATCCAGCCAAGCTTGTTGGGCCAGAGGAAGTCCTTGCGGGAGTTGTCGCCCACAAACACTTTCCTCTCCCCGGGCCAGCGGCGCTCGATGATGCGGAAGGCTTGCCCCTCGCCTTTCTCTGAGCCAACAGCCTCGGAGATGTAGATGCAATCGGGGGCGAAGAACTCGTCGAGCCCCAGGGTAGTGATTTTCGACATCTGGGTGCGCACACGCCCGTCGGTGACCAGCACGAGGCGATGACCGGCCTTTTTCAGCTCGGTGAGCGTGCGTCGGGAGTCGGCGGGAAGCTCAATGTTGGGCTTGTGGTGACGGAATTGGTCGACGAGCCAGCCGATGTTCTCTGGTGCGCCTTCGGGCACTTTTCTTGCCAGTAACGGCTCCAATCGGTGGAACATGGCCTTGGGAGGCGTCATCATGTCGTAGATCTCGTGGTAGGGCATGCCATATTTGTCCTCGAGGTGGGCGGCTATTACCGCGCGTGCCGAGTCAACGTAGGTTTGCTCCTTGTATAGGGTGTCGTCGAGGTCAAATCCAATAACCATAATGGGTAGAGTTGAAACGTTAATGAGTTGGTCACAACCGCAGGGCCAGGCGGCTGCGCAGGCCGAGGGGTTTACTTATATAATCAAGAAAAGCGCGTTCTTGTTCTTCGAGGGCACGTTTTCTTTCGGGGGTGAGCAATCCGCGAGAGTGGAGGAAATGCTCGGTTGCGCGGTGCACGTGTGTCACTTCTTGAGGCTTGATAAGCTTTTGGATGGTCATGCCCCCCCAGCGGTAGTTGTAGCACGCTTGGTCGCAGTAGGCCACTTTGGGGTTGGCGGCGGCAAGGGGAAGAAGAAATAGGCGGTCTTCGCCCCAAAATCCGTCGAAGTCGAGTACCTCGCCTTGGTGAGCGCGCAGGAATGAGGCTCGGTAGAACTTGCCCCAGCACTGCACGGGGAAGAGGTGGTCGTTGCCCGACAAAGCATCCAAAAGCGACTCGGTGTGGTAGCTCTGGGGGTGAGGCAAGGGTAACGCGAGACGAGGGGTGCGGCGTTTGACCGACATTTGGGTGATATCGGCTGTGGTTGCTTGAGCTGTATTGTAGGCGTTAAGCAGGGCGTTAGGGGATAGCCAATCGTCGGCGTCGACAAAGGTTATATACTCGCCATGGGCGAGCTTGAGCCCTTCGTTGCGTGAGAAGTATTGGCCCTTGGTGAAAGGATGGACGTGTACGGTTATTTGGTCGCCGTATCGACGCAGGCGCTGGAGGGTGCGGTCGGTGGAGCCATCCTCCACCACAATCAGCTCGATGTCGACGCCTTTTTGGCTTAACACCGAGCGGATGGCTTTGTCAATCCACCGTTCTCCGTCCTTTACAGCGATCACAACTGAGATTTTCATAGTCTTTTTAAAGGTTTACCAGTGAGTAATAGGGCCAACTGGGGGCTCTTTTGAATGATGTAGTTGACTCCAAGCACCAGCGCGATGACGATGAACGCCACGACAGACGCCACGACAAACGTGGGGGTAAAACCGAGCGACAGGGCTCGCAAGGGCTCTTGGAGGGAGGTGAGAGGGAATAGGAAGAAGTAGTGGAGGAGATATATGGCGAGTGATTCCTTGCCGAGCAGGATCCAGTAGCGCTGGCACCAAGTCGGGGCCGGTCGACTTCCTTCCTGCTGAGGGGACGCCCCGGTTTGGGTCCAAGGGATGACGGTGCCGAAGGCGATGGGGACGAGGGCGGCGTGGAGTAGGGGAGGGATTACAAGCGGGATGCCCCACCAAGCCATGAAGGGGAATTCCCAGGGGTACATCAACAGGTAGATGAGCACGGCGCCGCAGATGATGGCGACGGTCATCGTGGTGCCTCGCTGTACCCAAGGGAGGAACCAGTCGCGGTATTTGCGGGCGAAGATGCCGAGCATGAACACGGGGTAGTAGGCAGCGACAAATTCCCAGCTTGCCCAGCGGGTGGCCTCACCGGGGACGAGCAACTGGATGGCGCAGAGGGCGACCCATATCACCACAGCGATCACGATTTCCCCCGAGAGAGCTTTATGGGGCTTATCAGCCCTATAGGCCCCATAAGCCTTGGCTGTCACCCAGTAGATGAGGAAGATCTCAAAGAGGACGAGGGTAAACCAGTAGCCATTCTTCCATACGTCGCTGTAGAGGCCGTGGAAGGTGCTCTCGATGGGTGATTGCAAGCCGCTATGGGGGAAGTACCATATCCACAGGGCGCTCACCACTATGAACGGTATCAGCAGTTGCTGCGCTCGCTGGCCAAGCCGTGGCAGGGCGAAGGGGCGTCCCTCGGCGGTAACCTTGTAGGTGAAGAAGCCGCTGATGAAGAAGAACAGTGGCATGTGGATGTTCTTGATCATCTTGAACAGCACGGCCGCGTCGATGTCGCGCACGCACATGGTCAACACGTGTCCCATCACCACCATGAAGATGGCGATTCCCTTGATCACGTCGAAGTAGGTTAAGCGGGGCACGGTGGAGGGTTAATCTTTGCGGGGCTGGGGGA
>JAJPXC010000171.1 GCA_021205635.1 Bacteroidales bacterium
CGTTGGAGGAGAGGGGGACGCCCTGCTTGCAGAGTTTGCCCATGGTGTGGTCCATGCCCACGAACATATTGTAGCAGCCTGCGTGGAGGTTGACCAACCATCCGAAGGAGCAGCCGAAGGTGCCTGCGGCGAAGTTGATGCCGCCGTCAATCACCTTGGCGGGGGCGATGTTAGCCGACAGGCGGAAGTCGGTCCACGAGAAGTCGCCCTGAATGCGGGTGGTGTTCAATAGGCCGAATTTCAGCGCTTTGTAGACGGGGAGGGTATACTCAATGCCGATGTTCATCGTTGCGCCGAGCGAGCGCGTCTGGCCACCGAGGTCGCCATTGTCCTCAAGCTCGTAGAGGGCCGTGAAGTCGTCCTTGACGCGATCCCACTCGTTGTCGAAGCCGTTGGGCATGTCCTCGTCGGCGTTGAAGGTGTAGTCGTTGGTAATGAACTCTTTAACGCCGTTGGTTGAGGCCTCGACGTTGTTGTTCCAGTGGATGAATCCGAGGTCGAGCATGGCGAACGAGAATTTCCAGTCGGGCAGAGCGGCGGGGGAGTAAACTACGCCGAGGTCCCATGCAAGGCCGAAACCGTTGACGCCGGTGTTGTCGACGTCCATGCCGTCGACGTATACGCGGTCGTAATCGTCGTCATACTTGGTTTTGTAGGTGAAGCCCTTGATGTTGGCGTTCATGTGGCCGTCGGCGATGATGTGCCAGCCGTCGGGGGCGAGGTTGAGTCGGGCGTTGTTCAAGCGGGCGTCAACGTTGGCACCGCCGATTAGGAACTTCATGGCCGCGCCCACGCGCCACTCCTTGGTGATGTCGCGGGAGTGGTTGAGTGCCAATTCGGCGTAAGCTGTGCCGAACGCGCGGAGGTTGGTGATGTCGTATTCCTGGTTGGACACACCCTCTTTCATCAATGAGAAGATGGATTTTGGCACCTTGGCGCCTACACTTGCGCGGGCGTTGACGGCAACGGTGTTGTATCCACCCCAGGCCTTGAAGCCACCGGCGAGGACGGTGATCTTGATGTCGGAGCCTACGCGGTTGTTGTCCTTAAGGTTGTTCATCACGGTAGCGGCCGAGATGTTGGGGTTGAGGAAGGTGGTGGTCTTGCCGTTGACGTTGTAGAACACGTCGTTGAGGCCTATGTTGCCGTTGATGGCGACGTTGAGGTTGCCGATACCCGGAGTGGCGACGAAATTCTTGTCGAGGCCGAATGCGGGATTCATCTCGAAGCGGTAGGTGTAGTTGTCGACGAAGTAGCCCGAGCGGGTGTTTTGTGCTGTGGCTGATATTGCGAGCAGCGCTACGGAGGCTGCGATAAGTTGCTTTTTCATTGTGGTAGAAAGGTTTAGAGTTCTTTTTCGTAATATCCAGTCACTGTGGGTCGCATGTCCTTGAGGGTAACGGTGAGGTTGGGCGACAGGGCCGAGTTGCCGGCGGAGGTGGCCACGCAGCGGTAGTAGATGCCGTCGAGGTGGGTGATGTCGCCGCCCTCGTTCTCAAGCGTCAGGGGAAGGTCGGTGCAACCGGCGGGGATGGTGACCGACTTGATGGTGCAGTTGCCAATCTGCTTGCCCTCCTTGTCGATGGGGTAGCCCGAGAGGACGCCCTCTACGGGAAGCTCGCTGGTGACGGTAAGGGTGACGGTGAGTTTCTGTACCACCATGTGGTCGACGTCCTCATCGTTCCATCCGTCGACAACGTCGGCGTAAACCACCTGCGAGCCGGCCTCAAAGGCCATGGGCGCGAACAACAGGTAGGAGCCTTGGAAGTCGAGGTTGCCGTCGTTGAGGGGGAAGTCGGTGACCGTCTGGCAGGGGATGCGGGGAGTGCCGAGGTCGACCTTGAGCGAGCGCGGTATGCCGTTGCCGTAGATCACGTCCTCCAATTGGCTGAACTCAACCAGCTCGGGCGAGGCGGGGGTGAAGAACTTCTGGGAGTCGAAGGTCTCGGTCTCGTCGCCGTTGGGGATGATTGTTGGAGCGTAGCCCAGAAGCTCTGGTCCTACACAATAATTATATACAGCGTTGTGGTTGGGGCGAGTGATTTGGAACGTGCCAGCGTCGATGCCGAAGGTGGTCGAGGGGTAGCCGTTGCGCAGGGCCGTGAGGGAGAATCCCATCTCGGAGGTGAGGTTGTAGGGCTGCAGGGGGTTGACGATTTGAAGCAGCACGCAGGGGTCGGAGAGCTTCAGGTGGGTCTCATCCTGGGAGAACACGTCGGGAAGGTTGGCCAGGGAGATGTCGGGGATGTTGAACCCCTTGATATCGTACTCGATCTCACCGGTGAATGCTGTGATGTCGATGTCGGAGAACTTGTAGTCCATTCTCAGGGTCAAGGATGTGGGGATCGAGGCGCCGCTCTTGACGTCGGCGGCGGTGATGACGGCCTCGCCGCTTTTGAGGTAGATGTCGCCGGTGTAGCTGAGTCGATGGTTGATGAGAGTGCCACCGGCGGCTACGAAGTCGACGGCCTTTGCCGAGAGGGTAAGCTCCATCTTGGCTCCCGAGCGGTAACCGTCAGGCAAAAGCAGTTCGCCCGTGGAGGGGTTGTATGTGCCCCCCTCGTCCTCGGTGAGGTCGAGGCCCTTGGGAAGCTGTAGGACGACGTTGCGGAAGGTGCAACCGTTGATTACCGACGATGCGTCGGGGATGGAGATGGTCCAGTACATGGTCACCTGTCCCTTGAACGACGAGATCGATACGATGGCGGCGTCGACGCCGTCCTCGGTGTAGCTAAAGTCGCTCACCTTGGATTGCAGTGGGAAAACCACTTCGCCGGTGGTGGCGCGGAGCTTGGACACCGAGGCGTTGATAGTCTGGGTTGACGAGGGGATTGTGGGGGCGTTTACGTGCACCTGGGGGACGTTGACCGACTGCGCCGAGAACGTGCCCTGCTGTACGATAGCATAAAACTCGTTACCCTGAGCGTCACGGGCCACCTTGATGGCTTGTCCCTCCTTGAGGTTGACCATCGAGGATAGTGTGACGGGATCGATAGTGATGGGCAGTGTCAACTCGTTGACCGAAATACGGGCAGTTGAATCGATGTCGTCAAGGTCATACTTGTCGTCGATACACCCCGTCAACATCAGTGTCAAGGCGAGTGCTGAAAGGCCCAAGCAATTGTGATGTAATTGGTTCATGGTGTTAATTGATGTGTGTTGAATTGTTAATACTATCCTGAAACACCGCCGAGGCGGTTGATGACACGCGAGGATAAGCAATTTTGCTGTAATCTGCAAATAAAATTTCATAAGTTTTCGGTAAATAAGATTTCGGCAGT
>JAJPXC010000110.1 GCA_021205635.1 Bacteroidales bacterium
CATCGTCCAATTGGGCAAGTCAAGTATGCTTTAATTTAATTCAACCAACAGGTAATTACTATATTTATGTTGTTGATTATTGATCTTCGGGCAATCCTTTGGGAGGCGTTAACGCTTTAACGAATTAACGCTGTAACGACTCCTGGAGGGCTATCTGCCGGAGAGGGAGGCTGCTGTGTTTTCGAGCGAGGTCCAGGGGCGGTTGAGCCAGTGGGCGGCCTCGGTGAATGCGTCCATGATCTCGGTGGGTCGGGAGTTCTGGAAGGCACCCAAGGCGTAGCCGCTTTCGGGGGTAAGCTCGGGTTCCCAGTAGAACACGCCCTCGCAGATTCCGTCGGTGCCGTTGGCCATGGCGTCGATCAATTTCGACAGGAATGCCTTGCCCTCGTGGGGCTGAGCGGCCTGCACGCCGGTCTCCACCACCATCAGGCGGGTGTTGTATTTCTTGTGAAGTGCCTTGATATTGTCAACACACAGATCCACAAGCTGTTGGTCGGTCATTTCGGGATGCTCCTGCTTGGTCCAGTAGGGGTAGAGGCTCATGCCTATCATGTCCCAGCGGCAGCCGCGTTCGTTCAGTGCGTCGAATACATTATTATATAAATCGGCGTTGTAGCCGTTGTCGAGATGCACAATC
This sequence comes from Bacteroidales bacterium, assembly GCA_021205635.1. GTDB lineage: Bacteria > Bacteroidota > Bacteroidia > Bacteroidales > Muribaculaceae > JAJPXC01. Next base: position 638 of record JAJPXC010000110.1, read on the forward strand.
ACGGTGGCGTTGGGGTAAACGCTTTTCACCGCGTCGTAGCCCACGTTGGTAAGCTCGGCGTAGTTGTCGATATGGTCCTTGATGTCGGCCACAGGCCACATCATGCCATTGGTGGTCTCGTTGCCCACTTGCACCCATTCCACATTGATATTGTTGTCCTTGAGCAGCTGGAGGGTCTGCACGGTGTGGTCGGTCAGTGCCTGTTTGAGCTGATCCATGTTCATGTCAGCCCAAGCCTTGGGTATGTTTTGGTGAGAGGGGTCGGCCCACCAATCGGAGTAGTGGAAATCGACCATGAGAGCCATCCCTTGTTGCTGTACACGCCGGGCCATGTCGAGCACATCCTCTTTCGACGACCAGCGCTCGGCGGGGTTGACCCACACGCGCAGGCGGATGGCGTTCAACCCCAGGTCGCGCATAAGGCGCGTGGTTTCTACAGTGTCACCAACGGCGTTGATGGTGACGATCCCTTTGCTTTCTAATTCCGTTGTGTGGCTAATGTCAGCTCCCAGCCAGAAGTTGTTGTTGAGGCTGGATGCTTGGATGATGGAGCCGGGTGCGATTAATAAGGTGGCAAGTGCCACTCGGTGAAATATTGTCATCTTTATACAGTCTCTTTAAGGTTAAAACATTTAAAAAACAAGCCTAAAACAATCTCTTTCCCTTTTAACTAATCCCTACTAACAAAATCTGATACCTTGAACGTTTATAATTTGGTTACCTTGAATCTGACGCAAAGTTACAACGGCCGAGAAATTTTGTCAAGAACAAATCAGACAATGACTAGCACAAAAAAGACACAGGGGTTAACCCGCTGATAATCAGCAGGCGTATATAAAAATTGTAGGGGTGACTTATTTTCGACATTTTCATGGCATCGCATCCGTTTTTCATGTTGAAGGGGCATTTGTGATGAATTATGGCACCAAGTTACAACGTTTTTTCGAATAAAAAACGTAACTTCGCAAAAAATTTTTCGACCCATGGCAGAAAACTCACTTTTGTCGCGCCTTGACGGCATCGAAGCACGCTTTCAGGAGGTGGCCACGCTGATCACCGACCCCGCCGTGATCGCCGACATGAAGCGCTACGTGAAGCTCACCAAGGAGTACAAGGACTTGGAAAAACTCACCTCGGCAACCCGCCGTTATCGCGACCTTCTTGGCAACATCGATGAGGCCAAGGAGATGCTCGCCACCGAAACCGACGATGAGATACGCGCGATGGCCCGCGAACAGCTCGACCAGGCCCAAGCCGATATCCCCCGTCTCGAGGAGGAGATTAAGCTGTTGCTTATCCCAGCCGATCCCGAGGATGGCAAGAACGCTATCGTGGAGATTCGCGGAGGCACCGGTGGCGACGAGGCTGCTATCTTCGCCGGCGACCTGTTTAAGATGTATAGCAAATACTGCGAGTCGAAGGGCTGGCAGGTGTCGGTCACGTCGTTCAGCGAGGGTGCCGCTGGAGGTTTCAAGGAGATTGTGTTCGCCGTAACCGGTGACAACGTCTACGGCACGCTGAAATACGAAAGCGGTGTCCACCGCGTGCAACGTGTGCCCGCTACCGAAACCCAAGGGCGTGTCCACACCTCGGCAGCCACCGTGGCCGTGTTGCCTGAGGCTGAGGAGTTTGACGTGGAGATCAACGAGGGCGAGATCAAGTGGGACACCTTCCGCTCGGGTGGCGCTGGCGGCCAGAACGTCAACAAGGTGGAATCGGGAGTGCGCCTGCGCTATATGTGGCGTAACCCCAACACTGGCGTCACCGAGGAGATACTGATCGAGTGCACCGAGACGCGCGACCAGCCCAAGAACAAGGAGCGCGCACTCTCCCGCCTGCGTACATTTATTTATGACAAGGAGCACCAAAAGTATCTCGACGACATCGCATCGCGTCGTAAAACCATGGTATCCACCGGCGACCGCTCGGCCAAGATCCGCACCTACAACTACCCTCAGGGACGCATCACCGACCATCGCATCAACTACACCATCTACAACCTGCAGGCATTCGTCGATGGCGACATCCAGGATTGCATCGATCACCTGATCATCGCCGAGAACGCCGAGAAACTCAAAGAAGCCAGCCTGTAAGTAATAAGGGTCACTAATCACTAATCACTAGTCACTAAATCATTATTACTCAATACTATCCCCGTGAAGAGAGAAGAATTAGTTAAAAATATCAAGGAGAAGGGGTCGTTCCTGTGCGTGGGCCTCGATACCGATATCAAGAAAATCCCTCAGCACCTGTTGAAGGAGGAGGATCCGATTTTCCAATTCAACCGCCAGATTATCGACGCCACCGCTCCCTACTGCGTGGCCTACAAGCCCAACCTCGCTTTCTACGAGGCCCTGGGCGTGCAAGGCCAAATCGCCTTGGAGCGCACCATCAAATACTTGAAGGAGCGGTATCCCGACCAGTTTATCATCGCCGATGCCAAGCGTGGCGACATCGGCAACACCTCCAAGCTCTACGCCCGGTCGTTCTTCGAGTACCTCGACGTGGACGCCGTGACGGTTGCCCCCTACATGGGCGAGGACAGCGTGACCCCCTTCCTCGGTTACGACGGCAAATGGGTGATACTGCTGGCTTTGACATCCAACAAGGGTAGCCACGACTTCCAGCTCATTGAGGACAAGGAGGGCACCCCGTTGTTTGAGACCGTTATGCGCACATCCGCCCGATGGGCAGGCGTGGACGAGATGATGTACGTCGTTGGTGCTACCCAGGGGAAGATGTTTGAGAAGATCCGAGAGATAGCTCCCAAGAGTTTCCTGCTCGTTCCCGGCGTGGGAGCACAGGGTGGTAGCTTGGAGGAGGTATGCCGCTACGGCATGATCCCCGGCGACTGCGGGCTGCTTGTCAACTCCTCCCGCGGCATCATCTACGCCTCCCAGGGCGAGGACTTCGCCGAGGCGGCCGCCCGCGAAGCCGCCACGCTCGCCTCCCAAATGAAGAAACTCCTTAAATGATCGACCCCCAAAGCGGCCCCCAAAGCGACCCCCAAATCCCCGAAGGACGCGGCGCCCAAACCCCCCAAACCGGGGCTTTCCATCCGGATGGCATCCCCCCGCTGCGGGGGGGTAGGGGGGGCTGGATCCCCTGCATCGCCCTGGCGTGCTGCACGTTTGTGTTCAACACGTCGGAGTTCATCCCCGTGGGGTTGCTCAGCGACATCGCTGAGGACTTCTCGGCGAGCGAGGCGCGTGTGGGTATGCTCATCTCGGTGTACGCGTGGGTGGTGGGGTTGATGTCCCTACCTCTGATGGTGGCTGTGGCCAAGGTGAATTGGCGCACGGTGATGCTGTGGCTCGTGGGCTTGTTCGCTCTGTTTCAGGGACTTTCGGCGGTGGCCACGGGCTATTGGACGCTGATGGCCGCAAGGGTAGGGGTGGCGTGCTGTCACTCGGTGTTTTGGGGCGTGGTCCCTCCCTACGCTGTCGCCAAGGCTCCCGAGGGACGGAGTGCCACAGCCTTGGGAATAATCGTCACTGGCTCGTCGGTGGCCATGATCGTGGGGTTGCCAATCGGCCGAGTGATAGGACTTTACCTGAGTTGGCGAGTGACATTCGGGTGCATCTGCGCGATTTCGGCTTTGGTGTTGTGCATCTGCCTGGCTGTGCTGCCACGGGTGAAGAGCTATTCGTCGTTCACGCTTCGACAGGTGCCGGGAATGCTCAAAAACAGGATGGTGACGTGGATATACGTGTTTGTGACAGTGATAGTTACCTCCTATTTCATGGTTTACAGCTACATCGAGCCGTTTCTTGCCCAGATTGGCCGCTACACGCCCGAGGAGATTACTTTCGTGCTTATTCTCATTGGTTTTGCGGGGATTGTCGCCGGTGTGCTGTTCTCTAAGCTATATACCAAGCATCCCCGATGGTTCCTGCTGGGTTCGTCATTGGTGATGGTAGGGTTCACGGGACTGCTGGAGCCTGTGGTGAGTTGGATTGCCGTGCTGTCGGGCTTGTGTCTGATTGGCGCGGTGGCTGAAACTTGCTTCAACCTCGCCTGCCAGGACGCCTTGATCAAGCGCGGACCCCAACCGTCGACCATCACTGTGGCCACCTACTCGGGTTTCTTCAACGTGGGTATCGGCACGGGGACGTTCCTCGGAGGACTGGTCACTACCTACGCCACAATCGGTCACATCGGCTTCTGGGCTGTGATTCCAGCTGTTGCCGCAACGCTGATCTCCATTCCCGTGATGCGCTACGTGGTTAATGGTTAATGGTTAATGGTTAATGGTTAATGGTTAATGGTTAATGGTTAATGGGGAGAGAGATATCTTGTTCCAGGAGAATTGGTTTAATAAATCGGTGACTTTTATGGGAGCGTCGGTGGAGTGTAAACCGCTGATTTTTGCTATGATACCGATTACTTGCTCGGGGGAGTAGCGCTGGCGCAACGCTTCCATGTCGAGGTCCTTGTCGCGCTTGGCAAGTCGCTGACCGGCCTCGTTGCAAATCAACGGCACATGGGCGAAGCGGGGTGGCGTGTAGCCCAGTTTGCGATACAGGTAAATCTGTGGAAATGAGGATGACAGCAAGTCATCGCCACGCACAATCTCGGTCACTCCCGACAATGCGTCATCCACCACCACGGCCAACTGGTAAGCGAATCCACCATCAGCCCTTTTGACCACGATATCGCCCCACTCCCGGGCGAGATTGGCGCGCTGATGCCCACGCATAAGGTCGTCAAATTCAACTGTTTCGTCAGGCAGTCGCAACCGATAGGCTGGGGGTTTCGCCAGCGCTTTAAACCGTTGTTCATCAGGCGATAACCCACGGCAAGTGCCGGCATAGACGTGACGCCCGTCGGAGGCGTGAGGCGCTGAAGCGGCAAGCAAGTCGGCGCGGGTGCAGAAGCAGGGGTAGGTGTCCAATTGGTCAAACGCTTGCCGATAAATCTCGGTGCGCTGGCTCTGGCGTAGCACCTCGCCGTCGTGACGCAATCCCAGCCACTCCAAATCGTCGAAAATGAGGTCGACAAATTCCTGGCGGCTGCGCGACGTGTCGATATCCTCGATACGCACCAGCCACTCCCCGCCTTGGCTCTTGGCTGAGAGCCACGACAGCACGGCGCAATACACGTTGCCCAGATGCATCCTTCCCGTCGGCGACGGCGCGAATCTTCCTCTTACCATATCGCGAAGTTACACAAAATTCCATGTAACTACCCACCGAAAAGATTTTTAACCACGAAAAGCACAAAAGGACACTAACACGCCTTTTGTAAATCCGAATTTAGGCTCGTAAACTCGCTAAAGAACACAAAACCATCCGGATGGTTACTGTTTTTGGGAGCTTGCGACCCCTTTTCCCCTCCTAGGTTTTGTGTTTTTTGTGTTTTTCGTGGTTAAAATTTTTTTCGGTGAATTGTTACCCCTAACCATAGTATTGGTGAAAAAAACTGAAAAATATTCGCTAGTTCATTAATTTTGCCTACCTTTGGAGCGTGAACCATTCCTATACAGGAATCTGTCCCCTAAAAGGATACGCAATCACGCTGAGCAACTACTTTATTAAATTAATAACCTAACTACCAAAACAACACAACCGCATGAAACGTAATTTACTTCTCGCGCTGTCTTTGGGCTTGGTGGCTCAGGCTTGGGCGGTGATCCCCCGCTCCGCTTCGGCTCCCGAGAAACTGATCGACAGCCCGGTCGGGTTGATGGCTCCCGTGTGGAGTCCCGACGGCTCTAAAATCGCTGTGACCACCGACCACTTCACCGGTATCTACGTGGCCAACGCCGACGGCTCAGGCCTCAAGCAAGTGTCCCGGGACGCTAAGGCCGGTTACCGCATGGCTTGGAACGGCAACGCGGTGGCCGCTGAGACCAAGGACGACAGCGGCACCTCGCTCTACGCCATCATGGTGGCCAAGCCCGACAAAGCCACGGCTCTCATCCCAGCCCTCAACGACTACCAGGGCAAGATGGTGATCAACCCCGCTCTCAGCCCCGACGGCACAAAGATCGCCTTCCAGATCGTCAGCCAGGGCATGTGGGTGATCAACACCGACGGCACCGGCTTGAAATCCCTCGGCGCCGGCTCCCACCCCTCGTGGCTCCCCGACGGCTCGGGCGTCGTTTACACCCAAGTGAGCGACAACGGCCATGAGTTCACCGCATCCAAGGTGCTCGCTATCGACGTACAGTCGCTGCGTCAGGTCACCCTCACCAGCATCTCCGGCGTAATCCCCATGACCCCCGCCGTTAGCCCCGATGGCAAGCGCGTGGCCTTCGAGAACGCCGCCGACGCATCCATTTACACCATCAACCTCAACTACTAATCCACCGACAATCATGAAAACTATCCAATCCATTATCGGGAAAGCCGCGATTGCCGCATTAGTAGCTGGCATGGCCGCTCCCATGGCTCAGGCTGTTGACCCCATCACCGGCTGGGGCGACTTCAAACTGTTCATCGACCCGGGTCACTCCATGAAGGAGAACAAGGGCATGTGGGGCTACACCGAGGCCCAGAAAGTGCTGCGCGTGGCCCTCGCCCTCGAGGACTACCTCAAGACCTACACCGACATCACCGACGACTGCGTAAAGCTCACCCGCTACGACGACGCCACCAACGTGTCGCTCGAGGAGCGCTCCGACATGGCCAACGCTTGGGGTGCCGACTTCTACTACTCAATCCACTCCGACGCCGCGGCTACCAACCAGACCCTCACCCTCTTCGGTGGCTGGATGGACAACGGCACAGCCGTCGAGAAGACCCCCAACGGCGGCAAGGCGTTCGGCGAGATCCTTTGCCCCAACCTCACCGCTGTAATGCAGATCACAACGCAGGGCAACTGGTACGACCGCTACTACTACGACCGCTCGACCAACCACTCCAACAAGTACCCCTACCTGTCGGTTAACCGTCGCACCACCTGCGCGTCGCTCCTTAGCGAGGGCGGTTGCCACACCATCGGCGAGCAGCAGCAGCGCAACTTCAACGACGACTACAAGCGCCTCGAGGCCCTGGCCGCTTTCCAGTCGATCCTCAAGCATCGCGGCTTGGACGTGCCCGCCACCACCGCTCTCACCGGTATCGTGCGCAACAGCGAGACCTCGCAGCCTATCAACGGAGCCACCATCACCGTTGACGGCCGCACCTATACCACCAACACCTGGGAGGACACCTTCAAGGATTACACCTCCAACAAGGACCTCATCCACAACGGCTTCTACCTCTTCGAAAACCTCACCGCTGGCCAAACCTACGAAGTGACCTTCACCGCCGACGGCTTTGAGACCCTTACCACCCAGGCTACCATCAACGCCGGTGGCGACCTTACCAGCGACTACGTCACCTACCTCGACGTGAACCTCACCAACGTGGCCCCCGCCATTGTTTCCTCGGTATCGGTTTCCGACCTCACGGCCGTATCGCCCCTCAACCCCATTACCCTTACCTTCTCCCGCGCTATGGACCGCACCAGCGTCGAGAACGCCCTGTCGATCAACCGTGGCGCCACCGTCCTCCTCTCTTGGCAGAACGACTTCACCCTCGACATCAACGTATCCTCCCTCGAGCCACTGTGGAGCTATATCATCACCATCGACGGCTCGGTGGCTCGCAACTCCCAGACCAACCAGCTCTTTGACGGCGACGGCGACGGCGTAGAGGGTGGCGACTACACCCTTAAGTTCACCATGGCCGAGCCCGACACCGAGGCTCCCCAGGTAATCGCCACTTGGCCCGCAGGCGAGAGCGCCGTGCAGTACACCTACCGCCCCGTGATCGGCATCGAGTTCAACGAGGAGCTTAACTTCAACACCGACAAGAACGCCGATTGCATCACCCTTACCGACAAGGACGGCAACACCTACGAGGGTACCCTCGAGCACGAGGTCGTACGTGGACAATCCGTTCTCCAGTTCTATCCCTCCAAGGACCTCCCCATGGACCGCGCTATCCTCGTGAAGCTCGCACCTGGTCTTGAGGACCTCTCGGGCAACGTTACCGAGGAGCCCTACCAATTCCGCTTCCTCACCGAGTACCGCGGACAAGGCAACGAGACGGTCCTCCAGGACTTCTCCTCCATCTCCAATTGGTGGGCTCCCTCGGGTTCAGGCTCCACCGCCGGTATTGACGAGGACGAGTCGACCACTACACTGGCCTCTCGTGGCTACACCTCGGGAAGCACCTCGATGAAAGTTCACTACCTCTTCATGGAGGACGCTACCAGCCCCAACTGGATGATCCGTGAATACTGGAGCAAGGGTAGCTCGAGTAAGTTCAATCCCACCGGAAATGTGCTTACTTCTTGGGTATACGGTGACGCCTCCAACAACGGCTTGGCAATGATGGTGCGTGACGTGGCAAGCAACGGCTTGCTGTACAAGCCCCATGAGGTAGTTAACTGGCGTGGCTGGCGACTGATCTACTGGGACTTCGACAACGACGCCCAGGCCAACTTTACTGGCACCGCCAGCCTCGGCACGAATGCTTACATCGACTCCTACTACATCCGTCACGAGGACATCGATCCCGATGAGGCTGAGGAGGATCCCGAGCTGCTCTACCAATACTGGGAGGGCGACCTCTACTTCGACATGCTGGCTTACTCGGCTTGGGACGATGAGAACTTCGAGCGCACCGCCTCGATCAACGACGTTGTATTCGAGGTGAGCGGCATCACCGAGGTTAACGCAGGCGCTCAAGCCCTTGAGGGCCGCGTGTTCAACCTCCAGGGCATCGAGCTTCCCCGTGACGCCAAGCTCGCCCCCGGCCTCTACATCATCGACGGCCAGAAAGTCTACATCAAGTAGGTAACTGGTCTAAGTGATTAAGTATAATGGCCTCGCCCGGCAATCGCCTGGCGGGGCCATTCTGCTTCCTGCTTTCCCCCGATAATTGCATAATCCGCTGATTTTTTGTAACTTCGCGGAATAAATTTTTAGGATAGTAGATGAAAAAACAACTTTGTGTGATGCTGGCCGCCGCTCTGTCCCTTTCGACAGCTTGGGCCACCTCATCCAGCCCCTGCACCGGCACATTGCCCATCCTCCACATTAATATATATAACACCGACACCAGCGGCACCGCCCTCGTCGACGACAACAACGTCCCCGTCGACGCCGACGGCTACCCCTCATCCTCGGCTACCCTCAACAACGACGTGATCTCCTACAACCTCGCCGACAAGGACTATCGCCCCGGCTACTACTGGCTCGAGATCCCCGAAGGCTGCACTTACGCCTCGGCCGAAGGGATGAAGGCTATCGGCTCCCAGGACAAGCCCCTCCCCCTCGAGATGAAAGCCCGAGGCAACTGGACCCGCACCGGTTTCGCCAAGAAACCCTTCAAGCTGAAATTAGGCAAGAAACAGAACATGCTCGCCCTCTCCTCCTCCAAAAGCAAGCATTACGCCATCCTCGCCCACGCCGACGACAGCTACGGATACATGCGCAACTACGTGGGATTCAACCTCGGCCAGCGCATGGGCATGCCATGGACTCCCGGCATGCAACCCGTCGAGGTGATCATCAACGGCGACTATCGCGGACTTTACTTCTTGACCGAATCAATTAGGGTAGGGGACGGGCGCGTGACCATCCAGGAACTTGACGACCAATCCACCACCCGTGCCCACCTCTCAGGAGGCTACCTCGTCGAGCTCGACAACTACGACGACGACAACCAGATCCAGATGGACGAAGCCCACTGCTCCCGCGGCCACAAATACGACAAGCTCCGCGTCACATTCGACACCCCCGAGGTGTACTCCGACCTCCAACGCCTCTTTATCACACAGCAATTCACCGCCATGAACCAAGCCGTGGGACGTTGCAACACCAGCGACGACCTATGGGCCTATATCGACCTCGACGACGCCGCCAAATACTACATCGTCAATGAGATTATCTCCCACTGGGAAAGCTACCACGGCTCAACCTACCTCTACCGCGACCGCTACAGCGAAGAAGACGGCTACGGCAAGTGGCACTTCACCCCCCTGTGGGACTGCGGCAACGCCTTCAACGGATCCACCACCGATTATTTCTACAACTGCGACTCATTTGGCAACACATGGATCACATCCATGGTACTCAACGACAAATTCATGACCCAAGTGAAAGCCTGGTGGAAATACTTCATGAACAACTGCTACGACGGCATCCTTAGCGACATCGACACCTACGCCTCCCGCATCACCACCGCCGCTACCTACGACTACAACCGATGGAAAGGCTTGACCGTGAGCGGCGGCAGCTACTGCGCCGACAACCGCGACATGGCCTCCAGGAAAACCGCCGTGGTCAACCACCTCAACTCCAAAATCTCCTGGCTCAAGCAACAATGGGGCGACTACGCCGGCGTCACAACCGAGCCTACAGCCGACGCCACCCCTGCCGCCGAGCTCCCCTACTGGGTTATCCCCGGTCCCGATTACGGCACCTATACCATCTACTTCAACGACCTGCAGGCATCCCCATGGCCCAAGGTCTACTGCTACGTCGAGGAAAGCAACGTCGACGGCTACCCCATCTCAGGTGTCGCGTTCTGTCCCCTGGGAGCCTTCCCCGGCAGCAAGATGATAGAAAAGGGTACCGTAGCCTCCACCTCCCCCAAGGCTGTGAACACCGACCTCGCGTACACCCACTACATCGAGTTCACCCCTGATTATCCCCTGAGCCAAACAGCTAAGATCAGCTTTAGCACCGGCTCTTCATCCACCCAAACAGCCTCCCTTCCACTTGAGGACGGAGCCGTATACAATTACGACGGTAACCTATCGTCAGGCGTGGAGAACGTGGCTGTCGACATCGACCACGACACCCCCGTCGAGTACTACGACCTCATGGGCCGCCGCTTGACCCAGCCTGTCCCCGGCCAGCCCGTCATCATCCGTCGTGGATCCACTGTCACCAAGCAACTCGCCCCCTAGCCCCCGTGGACATATCTTATACAATTCGTGCGTGTGGCTCACCCCATGCGCACGAATTTTTGTATTCTTAGCGATTTTTTGTACTTTTGTCGCTCAAATCTAAAACGACATCATCACTATGGCCGAGAACATCAACACTCCTACAGCCGAGGAGAACGAGAAAAAAGGACTTAACTTCGTGGAACAAATCGTATGGGACGACCTACAAGCCGGTAAAAACGGAGGCCGACTCAACACACGTTTCCCGCCCGAGCCCAACGGATATCTCCACATCGGCCATGCCAAGGCTATATGCATGGACTTCGGCGTCGCCGAGAAATTCGGTGGCACCTGCAACCTCCGTTTCGACGACACCAACCCCGTCAAAGAGGACGTAGAATACGTCGACTCAATCCGCGAGGATATCCACTGGCTAGGTTTCGACTGGGGCGACCGCGAATATTACGCCTCCGATTACTTCCCCCAGCTCTACGATCTCGCAATCCGCATGATCAAGGAGGGAAAAGCCTACGTCGACGACCAAACTTCCGAGCAAATCGCCGCACAAAAAGGCACCCCCACTCAGCCCGGCCAAAACTCCCCCTACCGCGACCGTTCCGTGGAAGAAAACCTCGACCTGTTCCAGCGAATGAACGCAGGCGAGTTTGAGGAGGGAGCACGCGTGTTGCGCGCCAAAATCGACATGGCGTCGCCCAACATGCACTTCCGCGACCCCATCATGTACCGCATCCTCAAAACTCCCCACCACCGCACCGGTGACAAGTGGAAAGTCTACCCCATGTACGACTTCGCCCACGGCCAAAGCGACTACTTTGAGGGAGTTACCCACTCCATCTGCACCCTCGAGTTCGTGCCTCATCGCCCTCTCTACGAGTACTTCGTAAAAGAACTCGCCGACGAAAGCTACTGCCCTCGCCAGATTGAGTTCAACCGCTTGAACCTCACCTACACCGTCATGTCCAAGCGCAAGTTGCTCCAGCTCGTCAAGGAAGGCCTCGTAGCCGGATGGGACGACCCCCGTATGCCCACAATCTCCGGCATGCGTCGCCGCGGCTTCACCCCTCAATCGATCCGCAACTTCATCGACAAAATCGGCTACACCAAGTTTGAAGCCCTCAACTCCGTTTCCCTTCTGGAGCACGCCGTCCGCGAGGACCTCAACGCTATCGCCACCCGAGGCATGGCCGTGATCAACCCCGTCAAAGTGGTAATCACCAACTATCCCGAGGGACAAACCGAAATGGTGGAGATGGAAAACAACCCCGAGCGCCCCGAGGAGGGAAACCACGAGATGCCGTTCTCCCGCGAGCTGTACATCGAGCGTGACGACTTCATGGAGAATCCACCCAAGAAATTCTTCCGCATGACCCCCGGAGGAGAGGTGCGACTCAAAGGAGCCTACATCGTCAAGTGCACCGACGTCGTTAAGGACCCCCAGGGCAACATCGTCGAGATCCACTGCGAATACGACCCCCTCTCGCGCAGCGGCATGCCCGGCTCACAGCGCAAAGTAAAGGGTACCCTCCACTGGGTTTCCGCTCCCCATGCCGTTGACGCCACCGCGCGCATGTACGACCGCCTCTTCAACGTCGAAAACCCCGCTGCCGAGCCCGACCGCGACTTCCGCGAGATGCTCAACCCCGACTCCCTCAAAATCGTCGAGGGCATCAAGGTAGAGCCCTTCCTCGCCGAGCAGGCCAAGGAGCAGGGACGCAAATTCCAATTCCAGCGCATCGGATACTTCACCCCCGATTACGACTCCACCCCCGAGCACCTGATCTTCAACCGTACAATCGCCCTCAAGGACTCCTGGGAAAAAGCCGTCGCTAATGCGAAAGTATAAAGGATAAAAGTTTAAAGTTTAAAGTTTAAAGGCCCCCTCTTTCCTCCTTTCCTCCTTTAAAATTCACGACAATCAATCAGATCCTTTTAATGGAAGAAGACCAGCTATATGAGCAATACGAGGAGTTCCGCCGAAGAATGCTCGACGGACGCCTCGAAAGCTACTACGACGAGGAAACACTCATCGAGGTGTTTGACACCGCCGGCGACCAAAACGACGACGCGACCCGTATGGCCGTGCTCTCGCTCGCTGCCCGCCTACACCCCTCAAGCGAAGACCTCAACGCCCGCCGTGCCTTCTACTTCTACCTCATGGGCGACACCCCTTCGGCCGTCGAAATCATCCAACGCCCCCACGGCGAACACATCCTCTGGGACATCCTCGACCTTACCCTTAACCCGCAGAATATAAACCCCCAACCTGGCAGCGACATCACCCGCCTCATCCAGAAATACCAGCCCCTCGACGACGAAGAGGCCATCCGTATCGTGGATTTCGCCGCCCTCACAGGCCAGCTACCCTGGCTTATCGAGAACGCATCAGAGGTGGAAAAATCACTCGACTACCCCTCCACGCTCTACTACGAAATAGCCTCCAAAGCCTCCGAGACCCACGACAACGACACAATCCTCCAGGCCACCGAGAAACTCACAGCCCTTGAGCCATTCACCGACTATTTCTGGATCATGCAGTCGCGCGCCCTGGCCGAGAAAGAAAAGGTCGACGACGCCCTCCAATCCCTCGATTACGCCCTCGCTATCAACCCCAGCAACCCCGAGGCCCGACTCTTGCGGGCCCAACTCGTGATGCTGGCCGACGACAAAGCCAACGACGAAATCCGAGCCGACCTCGAAGCACTCTACCGCGAATACCCCGACAACACTTCCGTCGCTCGCACCCTCGCCGTAATCTACGAAACCCTTGGCCAAGAAGACAAAGCCCGAGAGCTGTATATCAACGTAATACGCACTCAGCTCGACGCCTCCGACACCCTCCCCCTGTTACTCCACATCGACCACACCGAAGATACCATCGAGCAACTCTGGCCCGAGCTCTCCGACATCAACGACCAATCCAACGTCGTCGACATGGCCAACAAAATGATGCGACAGCAATCATTCGCCGAGGCCTCAGCCCTATTGAGAGCCGCCTGGCGCCACAACGTGCTCACCTACGGATTCGAAAACATGGTCGAGGCAATGTACTGCGCCGGGGAATACGCCGCCGTCGAGCGCCTCCTCAGCAACCCACAACAACCCGGATTTGACGCCTACTACTCCCCCACGGTGTCAATGATCTACGCCTTCAGCGTGCTGCGCATTGGCCACCGTAAAGACACCCTGGAATTCATCGACTCCTGGTTCGAGCGAGCACACAACGTCGTTACCCCAACCCCTGGCCATCGCGTGTTCCAATACGGAGTGGAAACAATCCTGCGCTGCCTCAAAAGCCTATTGGGCGACTTCCGCACCCACTGGAAAGCCCCCGACGGCACCCCGGGTGGGCTGAGAGCCGAACTGGAAACACTCGACCCTTACCGCCCCCGCGTCACCCAAGACGACATGACGCTGTATTAGGCTCCGTTCAACAGTGTTGGGAAGTAAGGAAGATATTTCGTAAATTTGTGGCATGAGAACTTCCCAACAACAAATATTGCCTATTGGCATACAAAACTTTGCTACAATACGTAACGAGGGCATGTCGTACGTTGACAAAACCTACCTTATTTACGTGCTGGCACAGAAGCCATACGCTTATTTATTGTCCCGTCCTCGACGCTTTGGAAAAAGCCTTCTACTCGACACCATGCAGGCCTATTTCGAGGGGAAGAAAGAACTTTTCGAGGGCTTAGCAATCATGGACCTGGAAAAGGATTGGGTTCCCTATCCGGTAATCCGTCTCGACCTTTCCCTTATCGGAGCCGACACTGAAGTGAAGCTAGAAAACGGCCTTCAACGGCTTCTTGTTGAGGAATTTAATCGACATAATCTTGCCCCGGAGCCGGGTTGTGTCACTTCTGAGCTGATGTTTGGGAATCTCATCGAGCAGCTTTACAAAACTACAGGCAAAGGGGTGGTGGTACTTGTCGATGAGTACGACAAGGGGTTAGTCGACGTCCTGCGCGACGAGGCACAGCTTGAAAAAAACACTACTATACTGCGGCCATTCTTTTCCCAAATCAAGGGAAGGGGCGGCGCCATTAGATTCACATTCATCACCGGGGTTGCTCGATTCCGTCACGTGACCATCTTCTCGGGGCTTAACAACCTGAAGGACATTTCATTAGATCCTCGTTATGCCGAAATATGCGGCTTTACTCAAGAAGAACTAAAGGCCAACTTTGGACAAGCCATACAAGCTCTTGCACAGGAGGAAGGCGAATCGGTTGACGCGACCCTAATCCGACTCAAACAAAAATACGACGGATATCGATTTACCCAAAAGAATCTGCTGGTCTATAATCCATTTAGTCTTGTCAACTGCTTGGATGAGCTGAGGCTGGCCAATTACTGGGCGATGTCGGGCACTTCCAAGATCCTGGTGGATTTCCTTAAGGACAACCGTTATACGCTGGCCGAGATCGACGGAGCAAAAGTGACGGAGGAACGGCTGGGGGATATCTATAACAACCACGATCCCATACCACTATTCTACCAAACTGGCTATCTAACGATCTGCGAGGCGAAGAACGAGCGGTACACGCTCACCTATCCCAACGCCGAGGTGAAACAATCGTTGCTTGAGTACCTGGTACCCGAATACATGGGGATGAACAAAATAGAGATGTCGGATTCGCTCTTCGACATCAAGGACGCATTTCTTGACGGTGACATCGACGCGGTGATGCACAGCCTTCAGAGCCTGTTGGGTAGCGTACCTTACCACCTTTGGGACAACGAGGCCAAGGAGAAGACTTACCACCGGCTGGTGCACATGTTCTTCATGATGACGGGGGTAGCCACCCAGAGCGAGCGCGCCGTAAGTGGTGGCCGAATAGATTTGCTATGCCAGACCCCTCAGCGGGTATACATCTTCGAGTTCAAGCTCGACGGCACTCCCGAGGAAGCTTTGGCACAAATTGACGACCATGGCTATCCACTGGCTTGGAGCGCCGATGGACGCGAGGTCTACAAAATAGGCGTGTCGTTCTCGTCGGATAAGCGCAACATCACCTCTTGGCTCATCGCCCGAGGCTAACGCGATGCAATTTTGTGAATATGATGAATTTGGTGAATTTGGGAGGGGGGATTTTGTGATTCAGGAAATTTAACGTACCTTTGCGGCGTACATAGCTGGCTCGACCATAGAGTTGGAGCGAGTCGGCCGCATCTGCCGCTGATCGGTCAGCCACCTTGCGCCTCACAGCGCGGGGAAAACTGCCCGTGGCAGATGTGGTATATACATATCTATCAAGGCGTTTTCCATAACGCTGTCTTCTGCTTGTGAGAACCTGAGAAATTCTGAACATTGAGGAGGAAGACTGCGCAGCGGCAACCGCCCCATCGCACCCTTATACAATGCACAATGCTGAGTGCACAGTGCACAATTCCCCGCGGGATTGTGTCACCTAAAGTTCAATTGTGAACTATGCACTGTGAACTGTGAGCATCTGAGATAGGGTTCAGCGTGGGCTGACCGACTGCCATGTCCCTCCACGATAGGCAGTCTCAGGGCCTTCACAAGCGGGGCTGGCGGGAAGTGTTGCCCACGTCTTGTAATATGGTGATTCTAAAGACCTTAAATTTATCCCGCCGACAATAGGGCTGCTTGAGGCGACAACCGCATCACATTTATGCTACGTAAAACCTTAACAATCGGCGTTTTAGCGCTTGCAGTGACCCTGGCTCCCGAGTTGGCTGCCAAAAATTTTTTCCAAAAAGCCAAAGAGAAACTCGACCAAGTGACGGAAGCCCTCGACGGGACATCGTACAGCGGTTTGAGCGGATTTGATTTCAACATCACGAAAGCCTACCGCGACGGTGACGGCGTGACCGTGGAGTACACGATGATCAACAACTCCGGCTCAGAGAAAACCATCGCCATCAACCGTTCGGGCATTAACAACGCTCCCTCCCAAGCCATCGGAAGCGACGGCACGGCATACGCCATCAAGCCCGGCAAACTTGGAGGGAAAAGTTCCGCCTCTACCAATAGCTATCCGGCAGGGGTGTTGCTAAAAGGTTCGTTTCTGGTACAGAATGTTCCGACGAGCGTCACCAAGTTCAAATCACTGGTATTGGGCGGTTACCAGTATAACGCCAACAATTCCAAAGACCGCTACAACTATTTCCAATACGCCTACTCCAACTATCCCATCACGGAACTGGAGAACACCTCGGGCGACAACGTGCGCTGCAACTGCCCCGACCTAGCCGTGGCCTACAAAGGGATTTCCCGCACCGACAACACCATCACGCTGACGATAACTATCACCTCGGTAAATGGCGACTCCGACGTGGGAAGCTACGGCGCTACTGTCTATGACAACGATGGCAACACCATCGAGCGCGTAGGCCAGACACTCGGTGGACAGCAATGGGGCGCCTACAGTGGCAAACTCCCCGAGGGCGTGCCCGTGAAGGCCGTATTCACCTTCAACGTCAACAAGGCGGCTACGAAGATCACCCTGTTCAAGCTGTCGCTCAACCCCTCGCCCTACACGATCGAGATCAGGAACATCACCCTTCCCGCAGCTCAGTAACGCCCCATGAAACGTATACTCTTCCCCTTGCTCCTGGCAGCGATGACGCTGCCAGCGAGCGCCGGCGACTATCCCGAACAATGCGCCGTAGTAAGCAGCTTTGGGGTGGAGTATTATGACCTGCAGGGACGACGGTTGAGGGGACCTATTGACGGGTTCTATCTCGAGCGGCGGGGTGGCAAAGTGACAAAGCACGTGGGTCGCTAAATGTCGCTAAAACTTAGGGATTTGGTGGTGTCGTGGGAAATGGGTAATTTTGTATAGGGAAACGAGATTGTTTAACCTTAAATAGCATGTGTTAATGAAGAAGATTTTTGGATTTGTTGCGGTGGCCGGTTTGCTGGCCACGACGGCGTGCGGCGGTGGTAACGGCGCGGATGAAAAGGCTGCCGACGAGGCTATCGACTCGATCGCCGCTGTCGACTCGGTGGAGGAGCCCCAAGAGCCTGAGGCACCGGCCGGATTGCTGATAACCAAGGACGGTATCGGCAATCTGTCGATGAAGACCCCCGTGAAGGATTATCCCGAGAAGGTCGAGGGCCTGTATGACAAACTCACCTACAAGGTGGAGGAGAACGAGATGGACGGCGACATGTATTATTACGAGGGTACGTTGGACGGCAAGAAGTCGGCCAGATTCATCGTGGAGAGCAAGGGCTCGAAACCGTGCTCGATGAGCGCCATGAAGGGCACCAACGTGCTGGTCGAGTTGGACGGCAAGCAGGTATCGCCGTGGCAGGTAACGGCCCATGACTTGATCGGTCTGGGCGGCAAACCTGTGTACGAATGGGGCTCGGTGCCGTTTGTGCAGGTGGGTAAAATCTTGTTCTGCTTTGAGGACACCGACCTGGTTGAGTCGGCCCGCTATAAGAACGAGACTGGCGAGAAAGTGACTAAGAGCGACTTCAAGGCCACGGCCACTCCCTCGGAAGTCAACATCAACACCTGGACCAAGTAACTTAACCACGAATATATTGATTTGAAACCACTAAAGTGGTAATTTGAAGCCACTAATTCACACTAATTTTCACTACTTCGAGAGAGGACTGGAAAATTTTTAGTGAGAATTAGTGGTTTCTGATGCCCATATGCAACAGCGATTTTGCTAAAATTGTGTGGAGATTCAAGAACGAAGTGCAAAATCCGTCGTTCTGAATAGCCCCCTATT
>JAJPXC010000022.1 GCA_021205635.1 Bacteroidales bacterium
GAGTGTTCTTCAAATCAATTGATTAATTTTGCAGTTGCTTGTTGACTCTACAAATCATGCAGGGGTGATAACGGGGTTGTGGATTTGGGATATAATTGTTACCTTTGTCGGTTGAAAAGTATCATGAGATCTAATCGTTAACCAAGCCAATCTATATTACAATGAATAAAATATTTGCGTTATTAGCAATGGCAAGCATCAGCATGGGCGTGAGCGCGCATGAGGCTGGAGCCAACGATGAGGCCCAAGCCCTGCCTATCGTCGAGAAGCCCGATTACAAGCCCGAGGGACGGCAGTACGGGATCGACGCGTTGTTCGCCTTCGGCCGCGTGACCGACCCTCAGGTGTCGCCCGACGGCAAGAAAATACTGTACGGAGTGTCGTATGAGAGCGTGGAGCATAATCGTTCCAACCGCGACCTCTACGTGATGAATATCGACGGGAGCAACCCCACACGCCTTACCCGCACGGCCACGAGCGAGAACAACGCCGTGTGGATTGACGGCGGAGCCCGAATCGTTTTCATGTGGGCCAAGGACAAGGACGCGAAGCCCCAAATGTGGGTGATGAACGCCGACGGTAGCAATCCCCGGCAGGTGAGTGACATCGAGAAGGGTATCGAGGGGTTTGTGATCTCGCCCGACGGGAAGAAGGTTGTGCTGATCTCCACCGTGAAGTACGCCCGCACGGCCGCTGACGTTTACCCCGACCTTGCTGAGTCGACGGGCCGCATTATCGACGACCTTATGTACAAGCATTGGGACGAGTGGGTAACCGAGATCCCCCACCCCTTCATCGCCGATTTTGACGGCCAGACGCTCTCCAATATCAAAGATATTCTGGGCGACGAGCCGTTTGAGGCGCCTATGCGCCCGTGGGGCGGCGTGGAGTCGTTCGCTTTCAGCCCCGACAGCCAGAAGCTAATTTACGTTAGCCGCAAAAAGACTGGTATTGACTATACTTTGTCGACCAACTCCGACCTCTATCTATATGACATCGCCACCGGTGAGACTGAGAACCTTACCGAAGGGATGGAGGGCTATGACACCTGCCCGGCGTTCTCGCCCGACGGCAAATACGTGGCGTGGCTGTCGATGGAGCACGACGGCTACGAGAGCGACAAGAATCGCATCTTCATCCACGAATTGGCTACCGGCAAGAAGACCGACCTCACCGAGGATTGGGACTACGCGGCCGACGCCATCGCCTGGGCGCCCGACTCCAAGAGCGTGCTGTTCTTGGCTCCCTATCAGGGCGGTATCCCCATCTTCTCGGTGAACATCAAGAATCGGAAGGTGACAACGGTGGCCGAAGGCGAGTGTGACTACGCCGCTGTGGTGCCTGTCGACAACAAGACCGTGCTCACCCTGCGCCACTCGATGCTCTACCCCAACGAGATATGCGCCGTAAACATTAAGGACGGCCAAGTGACCCAGCTATCGCACGTCAACGACGAGCTGCTCGCATCGGTGGACATGCCTACGGTGGAGAAACATTGGGTGACGACCACCGACGGCAAGCAGATGCTCACATGGGTATTGCTACCCCCGAATATCGACCGTACCAAGCAGTATCCCGCGCTGCTCTATTGCCAGGGTGGCCCGCAAAGCCCCGTAAGCCAGTTCTGGAGCTATCGCTGGAACCTCGCGCTGATGGCCGCTCAGGGTTACGTGGTGATTGCCCCCAACCGTCGCGGTCTGCCGGGCTTCGGCACCGAGTGGAACGCCCAGATCTCGGGTGACTACGGTGGCCAAAACATGCAGGACTACCTGTCGGCCGTCGACCAGATCAAGCAGGAGCCTTACGTTGACTCAAAGCATATCGGAGCGTTGGGAGCCAGCTATGGTGGCTTCTCGGTTTATTGGCTCGCTGGGCACCACGAGGGTCGTTTCGCCTGCTTCGTGGCCCATGCCGGCATCTTCAACACCGAGGCGCAATACCTGGAGACCGAGGAGATGTGGTTTGCCAACTGGGATCTCGGTGGCCCCTACTGGGAGACCAACAACCCCGTGGCCAAGCGGTCGTTTGAGAATTCTCCCCACCGCTTCGTTGACAAGTGGGACACCCCCATCCTCGTCACCCACGGCGAATACGACTTCCGCATCCTCGCCTCCCAGGGCATGATGGCGTTCAACGCCGCCAAGCTACGCGGCATCCCCGCCGAGATGCTGATCTTCCCCGACGAGAACCACTGGATCTTGAAGCCCCAGAACTCGGCCCTGTGGCTACGCGTGCTGTTCCGCTGGACGGATAAGTGGTTGAAGGTTAATGGTTAATGGTTAATGGTTAATGGTTAATGGTTAATGGTTAATGGTTAGTGATTAGTGATTAGTGATTAGTGATTAAGTATGATAGTAAATAAGCTGAAAAGCCATTAAAAATCAACTAACAACTAACAACTAACAGCTAACAACTAACAACTAACAACCAACAACCAACAACTCCCCCATGTCGAAGGCACAATTGAAGAAAGAGCTTGCGACCATGTCGCAGGAGCAACTGATAGAGGTGATACTCGAAGCTTACTCGGCCCGCAAGGAGACCAAGGAGTACTTCGAGTATTTCCTCAATCCCGACGCTCGTGCCCTTACCGACCGCTACTTGAGCCTTGTGCAGAAGGAGATTCAGAGGGTAAAGCGAGGGTCGATGCGCATGCGTGTGTCAACCGTGAAGAAGTTGATCAAGGAGCACGCGGCGTTTCAGCCTGGGGTGGTCCATGAGTTGGAGTTGCTCTACCATGCGTGGGACGCCACCTTGGTGATGGCCATCTCTTGGCGCCGCACCGACACCATCGAGCGATTCCTCACCGACACCCTGATCACCTTGCTTACCCGCGCCGACTCGGAGATGATGCTCGACCGCTACGTATCCTCGGTGGAGAAGGCCATTGCGATGACCAGCCGTTGGGGTGGGTTGCGCCCGATGCTTACTCATGCCATGGAGGAAGCGCTGGAATACCTCACCCCGCAAATACCGCCTGTGAAATGACATGGTTGTGGACCATCATCCTGCTGATTGTGAGCAACATCTTCATGACGTTTGCTTGGTACGGCCACTTGAAGTTGCAGGAGATGCACGTGACGTCCAACTGGCCATTGTTCGGGGTGATACTGCTGTCGTGGGGCATCGCGTTGCTGGAGTATTCGTGCCAAGTGCCGGCCAATCGCATCGGCTTTCAGGGTAATGGTGGTCCCTACTCTTTGATGCAGTTGAAAGTGATACAGGAGGTGATTACGTTGACGGTGTTCACGTTGTTCGCCACGCTGCTGTTCAAGGGGGAATCGCTGCATTGGAATCATTTGGCGGCTTTCGGTTGCCTGATACTGGCTGTATATTTCGTTTTTATGAAGTGAACCCCGGGGCAAGGCTGAGTGTTATTTCATAAAAGCTTAAAGAAATGAAAACGGATAAAGACCTCAGCAAAGAGCAGATCATCGCGGCCGACGAGCTCCCCGGCGCAGCCATCGACATCGCCGATGACGAGAAAGTGAATAAAGAAGATGTCAAGGAGCGCACGCACGTTCTAGGCAACAACCCCCGCAACAACGACGGCCCGGCTCCTGCCGGCTCACCCCTGGCCATCTCCTAGCCCCTCATCACGCAGGCCGCAGTCTGGGCGGCCCGACGTTCGGCGACCCATCCTCTAAGCCCCATAAGCCCTATGGGGCCTGCTTGTTATCGAAAAAATTACTAAAATTTATACCATTATGCGACAATTAGGGGAATTTGTCGTAAATTAGCGCGATTATAACCAAACGCAAGTGTCTACCCAACACGCGATTATCCGTAATCAACCAACGTAAGTCTTACCCAATTCTGCGAATATAGTAATTTAACCCATCAATAGAATGCATCACTTGAAACGTATGTGCCTGGTTGTGGCTGCAGCCGCGGCGGCATGGAGCGCGTGTGCGCAGGCGCAAGCGTTGCCCGGTCGTGTGCGCGTGAAGTTGCAGCGCGAGGTGGCACAAAAGGTGGAGGCAGTGCCGCAGGCGCGTCTCCAGTCACTATCCCAAGAGAGTGGCATGACGGGTGTGACGGCCCTCGACGCCACCCTCACCCGAGTAAAAGCCGTGAAAATACGCCGCGCCTTCCCTTGTTCCAAGGAGCGCGAGGCCGAGCACCAGAAATACGGGCTCGACCAATGGTATGAAATCACCTTCGACGAGTCGGTCAATCCCCAGGAGGCCAAGCGCCTGCTGCAATCCACCGCTGGAGTTGAGAAAGCCAACACCAAGCGCAAGATGACCATGTACGAGACCGGTCGTCCCCGCATTGTCGATCCCAAGGCTATCGCGCCAAAGGCTTCCACCACGATGCCGTTCAACGACCCCAAATTGTCGCAACAGTGGCACTATAACAACGACGGTTCCATCGCCGGGGCAGTTGCGGGTGCCGACATCAACCTGTTCAAGGCTTGGCAGTTGTCGACGGGCAGCGAGAACGTTGTAGTGGCCGTGATTGACGGTGGCGTGGACTACACCCACGAGGATCTTGCCGACGCCATGTGGACCAACGAGGCCGAGCTTAACGGCACCCCCGGGGTTGACGACGACGGAGACGGCTACATCGACGACATCTACGGCTTCAACTTCTGCACCGGCACGGGCACCATCTACCCCCACTATCACGGCACCCACGTGGCAGGCACCATCGGCGCTGTCAACAACAACGGCAAGGGCGTGTGCGGCGTGGCTGGTGGCGATGGCGTCAACAAGGGCGTGAGGCTGATGTCGTGCCAGGTGTTCGATTCCCGCTCGGGCACCGACGAGGGCGACTATGCCGCGGCGTTGGTATACGCTGCCGACAAGGGCGCCACCATCGCTTCCTGCTCTTGGGGCTGGAGCGACGAAGGCTACTACGAGGAGGATGTGCTGGAGGCTGTGCGCTACTTCACCCGCTCAGCGCGCTCCAACAACATGGCCGGAGGCTTGTGCATCTTCTCGACCGGCAACTCGGGAGTGGAGGGCAAATTCTACCCCGGAGCTATGGATGAGGTAGTGTCCGTGGCCTCGATGACCTACGACCTGCTCCCCGCCAGTTACTCCAACTATGGCGATTGGGTGGATGTGACCGCCCCCGGTGGCAACAGCGACTACGACGAGGCACAGGCGGTGCTTTCCACCTACCCGGGCAACCAGTACGCGTTCCTTGACGGCACTTCGATGGCCACTCCCCACGTTTCGGGCATCGCAGCGTTGGTGCTGTCGAAATACGGCTCGTCTACACTGATCAATGAGAGCCTGCGCCAGCAATTGGTGACATCGGTCAACGATTTCTATACCCGCAACCCCACCTACGAGGGCAAATTCGGCTCGGGCTACATCGATGCCCACAAGGCCCTGCAATGGAGCGACGGCTCGGCCCCAGAGGCTGTGGGCGACCTCGAGGTACTACCTGCACAGGACTACGTGCAGCTCACGTGGACCATCCCGTCGTCAAGCGACAACCAGGTATATTCCCACATTATCTACTATCACACGCAGCCGTTTACCGAGGCGACGCTAAGCGAGTGCAATTCGGTAGTGGTTGACACCAAATTCCTCTCCTCGGGCGACAGCTACACCTACGAGGTGACCGACCTTAGCCCGCTGACCACCTATTACTTCGCCATCCGCGCGGTCGACCGCTGGAGCAACGCCTCGGCGCTGTCCAACGTGGTTTCGGCCACCACCAACGCTGGGCCGAAGATGTCGATCAACCGCACGTCAATGACCCTCTCCACCACCGACGGCACCAAATGGAACACGGCCCGTTTCGTCATCTCCAACCTCGACGACGGTCTGCTGAAATGGTCGGCCAAGACCCGCACCACGTCTTCCTCGATCCTCGCCTACTCCACTGCCCAGGGGCTGATGACCACCCCCTACTCAGGCCGATTGGGCGTTCAACTCAAGGGCGTAAGCTCCACCCCTGTAGAGCGCATCGAGGATTTCACTCAGGAGGATTACCCCAAGTCGTTGACCTACGAGGAGAGCCTCTACGCGTTCCTTGGCGACACTGATTCGACGCTCCCCAACTCGATGGCGCAGCTGTTCACCATCACCTCCGACGAGTTTCCCGAGGGCTTCAACCTCACCCACGTTTACCTCGAGGGCTACTATGGAAAGACTCCCGTGATAGAGATTTACCGCAACGCTGGCACGCTTGCCGCGTCGTCGCTTTTGGAGAGCTATCAGACGACCTCGACCGCGGCTTATTACTACGACCACCAGTTGCCCGAATCGCTGTTCTTCGAGCCGGGAGAGAGCTTCTACGTGGTTGTGCACTTCACCGAGTGGGATTCGCGCAGCTATCCCCTTGGCATGGCCCTTGGCGATGGGAGCACCACCGCCTCGCAGGCCTATATCTCCAACGACATGGGCAAGACGTGGACCCTGCTGAGCCAAGCCTTGGTGGGCTCCAATTACGAGGAATACGCCTCGCAAGCCACTTGGGCGATCACGGTCAAGAGCAAGTACCCCGACTGGAGCCAAATCCTGAGCATCGACCCCTCCGAGGGCCAGCTGCGCGGTGGAAACGTTGAGACGCAGACGGTTGCTGTGACCTCCAACGGCACCAAGATACCCAACGGCACCTATCGCACTAAAATCCTCTTTGACACCAACGAGACCGAGGCCAACTCTTTGGCTATCAACGCCGCAATCGTGGTCGAGGGACAGAAACCCGACGTGACCTACAACAAGATCATCCAATTCGGCAACGTGCTTGTGGGCCAAAGCAAAACCATCTCCATCGAGCTGGTGAACAAGGGCTACGGAGCGTTCGCGGGCGGGAGGACTTCGGCTGGCCTCTACGGCGACAACATACAGTCGACCAGCGAGCATTTCAAGGGCCCCGAATACGTGCAGAGCGGCATCCCGGCTCGCTCGACGGTGACCATCGACCTCACCTACGCCCCCACCTCAGCCGGCAGCCACAATGGCCAAATCAAGCTGATTGACAAGGACGGCTACACCGTGACCCTCAACGTGCAGGGAGCGGCCACCGATCCGGCCAAACTGGTAGCCAACCCTTCGACTGTAGACGCTGGGGAGCTTGACGCGACCACCATGGAGGGCCACGAGGTGACATTTGAGATCGAGAACCAAGGCAACTACCCGCTGCAATACGTGATGCCCAAATTCTCGGACGACGAGCTCGACGAGGTGGCCACCAGCTCCACCCACCGCTTCGGCTACAACTGGATTTCCAACCTCTACGGCTCGGATGCCGTGACCTATGACGGCGTGCCCGCATTGTTGGACGCAACGGACGTAAGCTCGGAGTTTGGCGACTACACCTACTTCTCGTCGCCCATGGAAATAGGTTTTGAGTTCCCCTTCTACGGCAAGAACTACTCGCAATGCTACCTCACCTCTTGGGGCGCCATCACCTTTGACAGCTACACTGGAGGCTTGATGTACTTCCCGGTGGGCGAGACCACCACGAGCTATCTCTCGGGGTTGGGCGTAATCTCGGCTTACGGATTTGAGTGCCAGATGGCGCCCACCTCTCAGGTGCTATATGCGCGCCAGGACGGCAAATTTGTGGTACATTATAAGGATGTGTTGGTGTCGGTTTACGGCAACGATTACACCCCCGCGTCGTTCCATATAGCGCTAAGCCCCTCGGGTGACATCGACGTGGCGTTTGACGACTACGACCCCTCGACAGTTTTTGAGCAGGGTCACAACCTGTGGGTAGGCATCGTCGACCCCGACATGGAGGACCCGCTGACGGTCACCTCCTCGGGCCACACGGTGAACGCCTACTGGTACGACGACACCTCGGAGGAGAGCAACCGCTGGCGCTACATTTCCTCAGGCACTCAATTCCACTTCGCGGCTCCCAAGCCCGACATGATTCGTGCTATCTCACCTGCCTCGGGCATCGTTCCCCCGGGCGAGAGCGTTACCGTGACGGCTACCGTTGGCGCCACCGATGAGATGTACGCAGGCGACACTTACACCTACCTCGTGATCCAAAGCAACGACATCGTCAATCCCACAACGTTGGTTACCTTCGAGGGCACCGTCACTGGCGACCTGCAACCCGCGCTGACCGTTGACGAGGAGGTGGATTTCGGTCAGGTGTTCCGCACCGCCAGCGCCCAGAAGGCATTGACGGTGAAGAACTCGGGTCGCTCAGCCATGACCTTGCAGACGGCCGCTATCGCCTCGGGCCGCTTCACCCACGACTTCACCGAGGCCGTCACAATCGAGCCTGGACAGTCGAAGGATATCGTCATCACGTTGCCCACGACCGTCGAGGGCACTGCCAGCGACCAATTGACCATCACCACCTCGGCAGGCAACGCCACGGTCACCCTCCGCGGCGAGGTTATCGGTTGCCCGGAAGCTGGCTTGAGCTACGAATCGCTTTCGGTGACCC
Source organism: Bacteroidales bacterium (assembly GCA_021205635.1). Lineage (GTDB taxonomy): Bacteria > Bacteroidota > Bacteroidia > Bacteroidales > Muribaculaceae > JAJPXC01. Next base: position 8,374 of record JAJPXC010000022.1, read on the forward strand.
TCCCCAGTGGCTCGAGCGAGGTTTATCCCTTGACCGTCACCAACAAGGGCAACGAGACCCTCTTTTACTCCATCGTCCCTGGCAATCACCTGTCGTTTACCCCCGATTATGAGGATGGAGCCGAGACCAACTACACCTATGTGTCGTCGATTGACGACGCGTCGGCCCTGCGCGACTGGGTGGACATCGAGACCACGGGCCTAGGCACGCAGATGAGCTACACCCACTTCCTGCTGCACGACATCGTGCCTGTGGAGCTACCGTTTGAGTTCCCCTACTACGGCGGTAAATACTCGAAGATGTACATCGTCGATTCGGGGTTCGTGACATTCAACGAGTATGACGACACCGCGGGCGAGTTCCCCGAGCCACCCGAGGAGTTCCCCGGCGGCTCGCTGTACACCAACCTTTTGGCACCTTATTGGGGCAACCACACGATGGACGTCACCTCCACCTCGGGCATCTTCTACTACGTGACCGACGACCAGGCTGTTGTGTCGTTCATTGAATATGGCAACTCTATGAATATCGGTATCGATTTCCAAGTGATCTTGCGCAAGGACGGCACGTTCACCTTCAACTACAAGAAGGCTTACGACGACGCCACGCTGTTTGGCACGTTCGGCTTGGCGGGTATCATCGGCCCCACCAACGCCGAGGGTATACGCCTCCCCGACCGCATGATCGAGCTTGAATCGTCGATTAACTTCAACCCCGTGGTCACCTCCACGCTCGTCCCGGGCGAGAGCCGCGTGGCCGACATCACCGTGCTGGGTGACGACCTCGCTGGCACCTACTCCACCGCCATCAAGGTCAACACCAACGTCCCCACCACTCCGGAGATCTCCATCCCTGTGGCTCTCACCATCACCGGCGAGCCCAAGGCTGTGTTCCCCGAGGACATCTCTGTTGAGCAGGTGGCCGAATACGTGTCGACCGACACCTGGGACGACCTTATCGGCTACTACGGCGCCATGTGGTACGTTCCCCTGCAGGTGGCTAACGAAGGCACCAAGGCGTTCACCGTCAAGCGTATCACGATGACCTGCCCGCAATACGAGGGCACCGACATGTTCTCGCTCTACTATTACGGCACCTACGTTGATACGTGGACCGAACAAGAGGCCACCGGCTGGAGCGTCTACAAGAGCACGAGCATCGAGGTGGGCAAGTCGCCCCTGCGCTTGGCTATCCCCTTGACGTTCAACGACTACTCGTCGGTAGCTTGGGCCACTCCCGGCACCTACGATATCGCTTTGAAATTCACCATTGACGGCATCGACGGCATGACCGAGAAGACTGTCAACGTGAGGATCATCATCACCCCGCAGCCCACCATCGCCATCGACCGCGACGAGATCCGCGTCAAGGCCGCCACCGACGACTACGTGGGCACTACCCCCTTCACCATCTCCAACGCCCAAGGCGAGTACAAGCTCACCTACTCGGTAGTCGTTGACCCCACCGGCGAAGGCCAACAGGAGGATGGAACCATGGCCGCCTTCGGCCATGGACTGAGCCTCTCCTCTCAGGAGGAAGGAACCCGCCCTGCCCTCGAGGCGACCGCGCTGCCGAAGGCCTCGATGGAGAATCGTCTTTTCCCCAAGGACGTGATCGACTACGGCGATGACGAGTTTATCTACAACGTCCCCACCGAAGGCACCTTGGAGTACCGCCGCGCCATCTACTGGCCAGCGTTGTCCACCTCCTCGGTGATGTGGAACTACGGCACCACTACCACCTACGGCACCTACAAGTCGGCAACGCGCTATGTGGGTCCCGAGGGGGGCTTCAACATCTCCCATATCTACTCGTCGATCCACCCCTACAACCTCGACAACACCGACATCCTCGTCGAGATTTACAATTGCGACCCGCAGACGGGTGACGACGTGCTCGGACAAGGCACCTTCCACATCGGAGAGGTGACGACTGATCTTTACGTCAACCAGATGTTCCTCGTGGCGCTCGACACACCGGTGTACATCTCCGAGGGACAGACGTTCTACGTCGTGATCACTTACCCGCAAGGCCAAGAGTACCCCGCAGGCCTGATCAAGAAGGAGGAGGGCTACATCTCGGGGCGCTATCTGGGCTACTACGACGACTATGGATGGTTTGACGTTGCGGCCGTGTTCAACGATTCCTACGGCTCTTTGGGCTACGTGGCCACCTGCTTGGAGACCCACGAGGGCGATTCCTGGGTGAAACTGCTCACCCCCGCCGACGAGCCTGTGAGCGCTCTCTCGGGCGAGGTCGCCATGGGCGCTACGCAAGAGATCAAGGTGCAACTGAGCGCCGCCACGGCTCCCAAGGAGACCGACAACAAGGCCATGCTGGTGATCACGAGCAACGACCCCAAGCAGAGCGTGATCAACCTCCCTGTCTACCTCGACAAGAACTCGCGACCCACCGTGAAGGCCTCGCTGGCCAACGTGAGCGTCGATGAGGGACAAGAGGCTACAGTGACACTGGCTATCGCCGACCCCGACGGTGACAATTTCACCCTTACCTTGGCCGACAACGGCTCGGCAGCCAAGATCGTGGTCGTGAACTCGGCTGACGGCACCGTGCCCGCCATCACTGTGGCCGAGGACGGCCTATCGGCAACCGTTGAGGGAGCCTCCACCGCGGGCGTGACCGCCACCGTGGTTCTTGCCCCCGATTACGGCACCTCGGGCAGCTACACCTTCTCGATGATCGCTACCGACGCGGGCAACCATGAAGGCTCGACCAACGTGGGCTACACCGTCAACCACATCAACCGCGCTCCTGTGGCACTCGACGTGGAGGCCTTCTCCATCGAGGTGGGACAGTGTTCGGCTCCGATTGACCTCTACACATGGTTCAACGACCCCGACGGCGACGAACTCACCTTCGAGATCAACTATGTGCTCAATCAGTACGTCACCCACTACATCAGCGGCTCCAGCGTGATATTCTACGGCGAGAAACAAGGTGTAACGCGCACACGCGTAACAGCCACCGACCCCTACGGCGAGAGCGCCACCGTGCAAGTGCACATCACCACCTCGGCCTCGGGGATCTCCACCATCTCCTCGATCGACGGATTCCAGGCATGGCCCAACCCGGTTGAGGACACCCTCTACCTGCTTTTGGGCGAGAGCTCGGTGGACGCCAAAGTTGAGATCTACTCGCAGAGCGGGCAGCAGACCGTCAACCGCGACATCCGTTTCACGGCCTCCACTCCCGCTTCGCTCGATCTTGGCTGGCTCCCGGCAGGCACCTACCTGCTGCGCGTCACCACGGCCGACGGCCGCGCCGCCACCACCCTCCTCCTCAAGCAATAGGATTGCTAGATAAAAAGCGCGCCGATTGAAAGATCGGGAAGGATTATCCTTCCAATTCTTCCAATCGGCGTGCTTTTCCATAAGCGAAAATCGCCCAAATTTTGCTTTTCCAAAAGTAAATCGTATCTTTGCGGTGAATTTCAATAAGTTATAATGAACACCGACGACTACCATTACCTTCGCGACTATATGCGTAGGCGACTTTTGAACGTCACAACGCGCTTTCACCGGTTCCTGTACCAACGCATAAATTGGTCGGTAAGGCTGATTGGCATTAAAGGAGCGAGAGGCGTGGGCAAAACGACTATGCTTTTGCAACGCATTCTGGAATGTCACCCTAATCTGGATGACACACTTTACGTGAGCCTCGATACTCTTTGGTTCGAGACCCACTCCTTGGAGGAAGTGGCCTCTTATTGCGTGTCTCACGACATCCTGAACCTCTACATCGACGAAATCCACCGTTATCCCACTTGGGCCATAGAGTTAAAATCGATTACCGATCTTTACCCCGATTTGAAGATCGTATATACGGGAAGTTCGTTATTACACATCGACAATTCAAAGGTCGATCTCTCTCGCCGTCAAACGGTTTATTTTCTCCCTGGGATGTCGTTTCGTGAATTTATGGAATATGAAGGATTGGGCACATTTGAGGACCTCACCCTGAACGATATTTTATCCAATCACACAAAAATCGCCTCCACAATCGCTCAAGAGGTAAAGGTGCTCCCAGCATTTGAGAGATACCAAAAAGAAGGACACTATCCCTTTTACAATGAAACAGGCGCCGACTTCCCCCTTCGACTCAGCGAGGTAGTGAACACCGTCATTGATATAGATTTACCCTCCACCATCGACATCACTTTTGCGACCGTGGAAAAGGCTCGAAAGTTGATGATGGTGTTGTCGCAAAGCTTGCCTCAGATGATCAAGCTTGGCGATCTGTTTCGAGAATTGGAAACGACCCGCGACCTTGGGCTGAAACTGCTCGACGCACTTGAACGTGCCCAACTCCTGCTACTCTTGTCGTCCAAACAAAAAAATTACAAGCGTCTAACTATCCCAGAAAAAATATACCTTCAAAACGGGAATCTGATGTATGCCTTGTCAAAATTGGTGAACCTAGGGACTTTGCGAGAGGCCTTTTTCATCAACTCCTTGCGGCAGTCTCACGACGTCACTCTGTCGAAAAATGGCGATTTCCTCGTGGATGGGAAATATACCTTCGAGGTGGGAGGCGCGGGCAAAACTTTTGATCAAATTGCCGACATTCCCAATTCCTATTTAGCGGTAGACAACACGGAGGTAGGGTACGGAGCCAAAATACCTCTTTGGCTCCTAGGCTTCCTCTATTAAGGAGTTAGCCCCACCAATAGCGTATGCGCATCCTGGGGAGCCGACGTTCGGTGGCCCTCAGCGGTCAAGGCAGCCATAAGCACTGTTGAAATAAAGAATTTACGTATAATGGATGATTTTAGGTAATGGTGCAAATGTAGGATTCAATTTTAGTTTTAGAGTCACGGAAAACCGTGATACGGAAAGAGGGAGCGTCGACGAGACGCCCCCTCTTGAGATTACAACAAGTTAAGATTCACTTACACTCAGGTAATTTACCCAATTACAGAGATTTTCAAGGTATCTGTTGTTCTTGATGTGAACAACTTAGAAATGCAGGTATGATTAGTTATATTGGCTATTTCTGGAGTAACTTGCGGGCTGTGCCGTCGCTGTAGCGCACGATCACGAGTCCGTGGTAGGATGGGGTAACCGCGCGACCGTCGATGGTGTATCGGCCGATTTCCTGAGCCTCGGTGGTGAGGGCGGGAAGCAGGGAAGCCTTCGACATGTACTGCGAGCCATCGTAGAGGCGGCTTTCGCCGGAGGTGAGGTTGACGATCATGAACAGCGGCGAGGTGCTCGTGGTGGTCTCGCCATCTTGGGTGCGGGTGGCGGTGACGTTGAACGCGTATTCCTTGGATGCCGTGGTGTCAAGACCAGTGAAGATGGCCGAAAGGGCTTCGCTGTCGAGCTCTTGAGAGGATACGTACTGGAATGTCGAAGCGCCAGCCTTTACCTCTTGCTCTACCTTGATATAGTCGATGACGAATGCGCCGTAATCGGAGGCGTAGAACTTCAAGTTGCCGCTGCAGCCGCCGATGTTGAGGTCAACGGTTCCGTCCATGAGGCCAGCGGCGTCAAATTCGATATCCACCGCGGTGGTGCCGAAGCGCACTGTGAGTACGCCTCCAGGCTGGCCATAGGCGCGCAGTGTCAATCGGGTCCAAGTGTTGTTGCCGAGGAAGAGCACGGGGCTCATCATCCAGCTGTCGACGTAGTAAGCCTCCACGCAGCCAAGACCGCTCTTGGCGAAGGAGTTGCCGAGGCCCGACCATCCAGCGAGGTCGGTGTAGGAGTCAAACGATTCCACGTCCCAGTAGTTCCAGTGGTCGTCGGGGGAGGTCATCGAGGCGGTGCTGGGGATATTCTTGAAGTCCTCCTCGAGCACGGTGATCATTCCGTCCTCGTCGGTAGTGCGGGCGATGTAGTTGTTGACGGTGAAGCTGGTGGCCTTTGGACAAGCGGTCCAATTGGCGGTGTAGGCGCCGTTCTGGGCGTCAATGTCGGTAGCGGGGAGAAGCTCGGGGGTAGCCACGACGAATGCGCGTTGCCATTGTGAAGCGGAACGCAAGCCGATACGCTGGGCTACTACCTTATAATAGTAGTCGGCCATGGGGTCGAGGTCGGTGAATGTGTAGTGGTCGCACTCGTCGCCGTTGCCGCGGCTGAGCCACCAAGCGAGATATTCCTCCTCAACGGGGATGCCCCACTCGTTGCACTCGTCGACATACTCCTGGAACTCGGGGTCCAAGCACACAGGGGTCATCACGCCAGCGGGGCTGGTGGTGGCTTTCAGGTTGTCGATAAGCAGGTAAGCGCCTTGGGGCATACCTCCCACACGCAGGCGCACGCCCTCGTATTGGTTCTTGAAGTCGCCCCACATCTCGTAGTCGAGGGAGATGGTCTCGCCGTAGGTGAACCAGTAGAGGTCCATGCCGAGGTTTTGGAGCCACTCGCCGTCCTTCTTGAGGTCAATGTAGAGGTACCCGTCGCCAGCCGAGGCCTTGAGGTAGAAGGCGATGTCGCGGAACTTGGCGATGTATTCTGGAGCAGTGATAGCGTCGCCGTTATGGAGGCAGAGCACGTGGTTGTCGGCGTTGTCCTCGTCAACCACCACGCCGCTTTCCTCGCCCAGCGAGATAGTCCATTCGGGAAGGTCAAGCGGGGTCTCGCCCTCGAAATCGGCCTCATAGACGGCGTCTTCGTCGCTCAGGTAGTCGAGACGGTCGAGGAACACGAGGTAGGTGAAGGCGTTGTCAACCATGTCCCAGTTGGCGGTGAAGCTGTTGGCGGTAACGTTGGTGATATCCTGGATCTTGGGGGCGGCGATGTACTCCGAGGGGTTGCAGGTAACCTTGATCCAGTCGATTTCGACGGCACCAGAGGCGTTGATGCCGATAAAACCGTTGGCGTCGGCCGAGGTGTTACGGAAGGTGTAGGTCATCTCCACCCAACCCTCGTAGTCGCGCAGGCGGAAGGAGTAGTAGCCGTCGGGGTCGTCGGTTTTTGCGTAGTCGATATTGAGGAAACCGCCGATCATCGGGGCGATTTGGATCTCGGAGGTAACATAATTGGAGGGGATGGCGCGGGCGCGCAGCTTCACGGTGATGTCGCCCGAGTAGTCGCCCAGCGGTGTGTTAAGGTGTGCCCAATCGTTTTCGGCGCCCCACAGAAGGGCTGTGCCACCGGCTTGGAACACGTTGCCGCCAGTCCAGCCCGGATCCTGAGTAAGCGAGTTGTCGATGTACAGTCCCGGAGGGGTGACGGTGTAGGAGCATAGCATGCGCTGGTAATCGTAGTTGTCCTCGCAGAAAGGCTCGTCGGGAGTGCCCTGGGTGAAACCCGAGAAGTCCTCGTCGATGAGGATAAACTCGGTGACGCCTTGGGCCTTTGCAGCGGCTCGCTTGACGGTGGTAGCCGAGGTCAGCGGGGCTTTTGCGCTGCGGATGGTCTCGATTTGAGGAGTTTGGCGAAGGTGGTCGTCGTTGGAAGCCACTTTGGTAAGGCGAGCGGGCGACTGCGCGGCGCTGCCGGTGGCCAGCATAATCAAAGCCGACAAAGCGGCCATGCGTGTAAGTAAAGGTGTTCGCATATGTGATTTTGGGGTTAATAAACAATGCGACAAAGATAAAGGGAAAGGGGCTTTGGGCGAGAGCGGGAGGGCGTCAAAAATGTCTCTAAGCACGCGAAAAGACAAAATTAGCCTTGGCTTTCGTGGATGAATTGGGAGGGGGTGAGGCCGGTGACGGATTTGAAGTTGGTGGTGAAGTTGGTGCGCGACTTGAAGCCCACGCTCTCGGCAAGCGAGGCAATCGTATAGCGCCGACGCTGCTGGGGATCCTGCAGGCGCACGCACGCTTCCCTCACACGTTGCTCGGTCAACAGGTTGTTGAAATTCTTTCCGTAAACTTCGTTAATCACCTGTGACACAGCCTTTGACGGCTCCCCCACCAGCTCGGCCAACCTCCCGAGTGAAAAATCGAGCGTGTATACTTCGGGGTTAGTGGTCAGCACTTGCCGGATGCTTGCGGCAATGCGCTCCTTATCGGTGGTTGACAGCGTCGACGTGCGGTATTTTGGCGTTTCATGCTTGAGTCCCATCAGCTCAACATTCTTCTGATACAGAGCGGAGTAATTGGATTTAAGGCGTTGGTAATCACGCCATTTCAGCACCACGGTCACCGCGATTACCACTGCTATCACCAAAATTGCCCACAGCATCAGGCGTTGCTCGCGCTCGCGCTGCGCAAGGGCCTCGGCCTCGCGGGTGGTTTTGTCCAAGGAGTAGCGGAATTTCATCTCGTAGATGTTCCCCAGGGCGTTGTCATCGCTCAGGGAATCTTTCGCTTGATAATAAAGCAGTTGGTAGCGGTCGGCAAGGTCTTTTTGCCCTTGCTCGCGGTAAAGCGAGGAGAGATTCTCATAGGTGTGGAACATTACGTCGTAGAGGCCAAATTTCCGAGCAAGCCGCTCATTTTCAAGCAACAGCGGCAAGGCATCGGCACGCCGTCCTATCACGTCGAGGGCATGGGCGCGGTTGTTGTTGATCATTATCTGGTAACGGCACCGGTCGGCCTCGGGACGGTCGCTGAATTGCCGCGAGAGGGAATCAAAGTAGGCCAAAGCCCGCTCGGGATGCCCGTCAGCGTAATCCTGGGCCGCGGTCAACAGCATGCATGCCGATTGGTACTCCCTCTGTTGCTCCTGTGGCACCTCCATCGCCATGAAATCAGCCACATTATCTTTCAGCTCAGCGTTTTGGCCGTAATAAATCGAAAGGGTAATAAGGTTGGTGAACGCGCGTATCGCCTGAGGAGTTTGACCATCGGCACGAGCGGTGGCGAACGCCTTCCCCAAGTATTCGCTCCCCTCGGCCAAAGCCTTGGGATCCTTGGTGAGCACGTAATTCTGCACGAACAGCACCCCGAGATTCAGGTAAATGCTCGGCAACTGGGCGACATACCCGTTTTCCTCGGCCAAGTCCTGCGCCTGCCGCAGGTTGGTATAGGCTTGTGTATAGTCGAAGTAATGCATTAAGTAATTGCGTCCCAACATTGTAAGCGCCTCGGTGTAGAGTTGGCGTTGCTCATCGGTTGAGTGTTTTGAGCGTAATCGGGAGGTGGCGATTGTCAAATACACCGTTGCCGAATCGGCTGCCATGTCACCTCCTTGCGACAACAATTCCTTGGCACTCTCCACCAACGCTTGGGGGGAACGCTCCCCAAGTGGGTCGTCAAGGGAGGAGATGTCGGTTTTTGTTGCACCCAGAGCGGCGCCCACGCCCGCCAAGCCGAGCGTCAATGTCACGCCCAGCCATCGGGAGATATGTCGTAGGTTATCCCTGAGAGCCATAGCCAATTTCATATCACAAAGTTACACATATTCCGGAACACCTGCAAAAACTTGTGTTATATGGGATATAACTGAGAGGGTGGTCGGCCTGCCGACCCCGCGCAAGTAGCGCAGTCCGGGCGCGGTCGGCTTGCCGACCCGTCCGGGCTGGGTATAGGATGTAGTAGGCGAGGAGCTTCGGCTTGCCGAAGCCTTCCACAGCCTCAAATAAGCGGTACGAATTTATATTGAGGATTCACCACCCGATTTAACCTCAACAAACGGTCATACTCGTCAAGAAACGACTCATTCTTGTGGTGGTTGGGTTGATCCAGAATATAGGCCTCCAACTGGTCGCGTTGGGTGGGAGACACGCTGAAACACCCATACCCTTCCTGCCACTCGAATTTCTTTCCGCAACGCAGACCCTCATTCAGCCAATGGTTTGTGCTGTTTTTGATTGATTGGACGAGTTGAGGAATGTCGAAAGCCTTGGGTTTCAGACTCATACTCCACAAAAAGTGGATATGATCGGCGACTCCTCCCACAAGCAAAGGTTTGTGCCCTTTCTCGTTGATAATGCCTCCAATTACCCGAAAAAAATCTTCCTGAAGCCCCACTGGGATCAGGGCTTCCCGGTACTTCACCGCGAAAACCGTGTGCAGATAGATTGTATAATAAGTATTTGCCATGATGGGGCAAAGATAAGCATAATTGTTTGATTTTGAAAGCTTCGGCAAGCCGAAGCACGCCGCCTGACGCGCTTTTACCCAGCCCGGGGACAATCGGCAAGCCGATATCCCCGGACTGCGCTACTTGTGCGGGGTCGGCAAGCCGACCACCATCTATCTACCCTGCTAAACACAGGCTTTTGCAACTGTCCACACTTTCCCCCAAACGGCCAAATCCACCGAAAAAACGCAGGGGAGGGGAGTGAACCCAGTGAACGCTGAACTGAACGGTTAAATTGCTGTATATCAAGCGATAAAGTGGTCGGTTCACAGTTCACTGAGTTCACTATCCCTTCCCCAAACACCAAAAACTGAAAACTGAAAACTATGAAAACTATGAAAACCTTCCGCTACCAACTGAAACGCTACCTCCGGGGCAACAAAGTCACCTGTCCCCAATGCGGCAAGCCCCGTTGCTTCACCCTCTACGTCGACACTCTCACAGGCAAGGATTGCCCGCCCCAATACGGCATCTGCGACCATCGCAACTCCTGCGGCTACCACAAGTATCCCACGGACTCGGCCCCCAACCCCCCGAA
>JAJPXC010000071.1 GCA_021205635.1 Bacteroidales bacterium
TCGAATGCTACAGTCAGAAAGCCCCGCTCCGCCATGGTCTGGGCGTACAGGCCGGAGGCCTGTTCCTTCACGGCGCCGAAGGGGCCGCACACGGCGATGGCAGAAAGCTGCCCCTCTGCATCCTTCGGCTCGTAGAGATCAGCCGCCAGCGTGACGCCATAGCGGTTGTGAAAGGTGACCTTTCTATGGTTCACCCTGTCGCTTTTGGGGAAGGTTTTGTCCCATTCCATCGTCAGATTCCATTTTTCTTCCATGATGATTGCCTCACTTTCCAGATCGATGATAAAAATATTGGCGTCAGCTGATCGAGAACGTAACCGCCGTATCGCCGGCACTCATTGTCTCCGGCCATCCGGACAGGTCGTCGATACGGTTCAGCCGGGTGCAGCAGCTCTCTGTTGTCTCTATTTTAGATGGAAAAGGCGTGAATGGCAAATGCTTTATTGCTATTCCTGGCTATGCCTGAAAGGAATATCTGGTCGCGCCTGCGATATCCAGAGCGCAGTTACATATCGTCAGCGGAGAAACCGCATATCCGTAAACCTGGGCGCCGACGGATCAATGTGGGCGGGCTTTGTGCAAGAGCAAGGGCGTCAGCCCCCGGTAGGTTGCGTTGCTGAATTGCAATAAAGATATCTTCTTCCATCGTAAACGCAAACGATATCATCTATATAATGTTTCAATCTTCTCTCATACACCCGATGTGGTTTACGGCGCTATTGTTCCTGTGTTGTCTCATAGATCCAATATTGACCGTCAACATAGACCACTACGTCTTTCCCGTATTGATAGACAGACGCCCCAATGATCTCCTTGTCGTTGGATTGCATTTCCTCATCAGGGTATTCATCAGAGGGCACATTTTACTCACTTCAAAAAATTTTTGCGATGCGTATACTCACATATCGACATAGCTACTATATCACAAACAGCCGCAGGGCGACAGATAGATACTGTCGCCCTGCAGTTGTTTTCAATCGATCCGTAATCCCCCCCATCCGGGCACTGCTCGCCCTGACAGCACAGCAGCCATGATCTGACGCCGCCAATTTACCGGAAGGCGCCAATGCAAATGTGGCAGGCTGCCCCATTTTTCGGGACAGCCTGCCACATTTTTATTCAGAGGAGACAGTCATCCGCTCACTCTTACAATTTACTTTTCAGCAGCCCCAGCACATCGGCGATCTTCTCCACCGGCTCCGGACTCTCGCTGTTCAGCCAATCACAGAGGACTGAAAAGGTTCCCTGAAAGACGAACTGTCGAATATACTTTACTTCCGTTTCCGAATAGCTGCTCTCATCCAGCATATTCTGAAAAATGACGCCGATGCTGGGAATGGCAAACAGATGCGCAGAAAACTCCTGCATGGGGACCGACCGGACCAGGAGACAGAACAGCTCCCGCTGGTCATACAAATGCTGCAAGATCAATGGCATGGCATTACAGCTTTGGGTGATGACACGCTTTAATTCCTCGTCCAGCTGCCTGAGAAAGTCCATCTCGATCTCATTTAACAGTTCCCCCTGACTTCCGTAATATTTGTAAAACGTTGTGCGGTTGATTTGCGACACCTTGCAGAGCTCATAAACCGTGATTTGGCTCAGCGGTTTTTCCTTCAGCAGCTTGATCAGTCCGGATTTCAGCATGGCCTTGCTGATTCGTATTCTCTGATTTTCCATTCCTTAGACGCCCCTGATTCTACTCGACAAATTTGTGGAAACTGTTGGCTTTGCCACAAATGAGGCCATGATTGTTGACCGCAAAACATTTTAACGTCAACAGTCTGTTGACTTCGACCACCTTCGTCTATTATAATAGAGGTGCGAAATTTTGTCAACGCCTTGCGCTGACGGAAGCATCCATTTCCAAATGAAAACGACCACATCAGACAAGGAGGCTATTATGACCTTACAGGACGCGATGCAGGCACGGCATACCGTGCGCAAGTACAAAAAAGAGCCACTGTCGGCAGAAGTGGTTCGTCAGCTGAATGAGCGGATTCAGGCGCACAACGAGAAATACGGTCTGCGTATCCAGCTCGTCACGGAAAACACAGACGCACTGCCGGGGATCATTGGTCTGACGATGACAAAGGGCGTGCGCAATTACATGATCCTTGCCGGGCCGAATACCCCCGATGTGGACGAGAAGCTGGGATACAGCAGCGCCGACCTGATGCTCTACGCCCAGACGCTGGGACTGAACACCTGGTGGGTCGGTGGCATGTACAGCCACAAGGGGGCGAGGCGGAATTCTACCGCAGAGGACAGCGCCAAAATCATCGGCGTCGTTATCGTTGGCTATGGTGAGACTCAGGGTGTCCCCCACAAATCCAAGGCGGCAGAGGCGGTCTCCTCCTATGAGGGCGTCGCTCCGGAGTGGTTTCAGGCTGGAGTCTCTGCGGCTCTGCTGGCTCCCACTGCGATGAACCAGCAGTCCTTCACCATCAAGGGTGTTGGCGATCAGGTATCCATGACCTATGCCAAAGGCTCTTTTTCCGGTGCCGATCTGGGGCTCTGCAAGTACCACTTTGAGCTCGGTGCGGGCAAGGAGAATTTCAAGTGGTGCTGATGTCGCCCGGAGGTGTGCAAAATGTTGCTCCGTATTTTCAGAGCCTGGCTCAAATGGCGAAAGGATTGGGACTCTCTGTGTAATTGCTGCGGGAAATGCTGTTACGCACGCTCCGTCAGGCCAGACGGCCAGGTCATCATCCACTACAACAGCCCCTGTGAGTATTTGGATACGGAGACGCATCTGTGCAGGGTCTTTGACGACCGGTTCCGCAAGTGCAGCCACTGCGGCAAGGTCAACCTGTTCACGGCGTTATTCAACCCCTCCCTGCCGAAGGATTGCACCTATGTACAGACCTTCCGGCTGTGGGACACAGAGAGAGAGCAATCGTGAAGCGTGTGGGCGGCCGCTTACAGCGCGTCCTCCTGCGTTTCCGCTGAATTGTTCATACGCTCTCCCGTCTGGAAGTCTTTCAGCAGGCAGTTTAATTCGTCCAACAGGGTTTCCAGCGTCACCTGCTCCATGCTGTCTTTCATGGCGGTCACAGCTGCGAACATATGGGGATACAGCAGCTGATAAATATTTTTCCCCACAGGGCAATCGCTGTCCGTCTCGTGGAGCTTGAATATCTCCTCCACGTCATTGGTCTCCACCGCCTGATAGACATCCCACAGGGTGATGTCTTTTG
>JAJPXC010000085.1 GCA_021205635.1 Bacteroidales bacterium
GGAAATAACCCCATGACCCTTCCCCTTCCCTCCTTTAAAGATTTAATGATTTAAAGCTTTAAATCCTTTAACTGAAAACTGAAAACTGAAAACTTAAATACTCGTTTTATGAAAAAAGCTATTCTTTTTCTGTCGGTTATCGCCATGGTGATGCTGGCTGCTTGCTCGGGGAAGACCGATCTCCCCAAGTTTGACCTTAAGGCCGCTCAGGCCCTCATCGACAAGTACGACAAGGACCCCAAAGCCTTCACCCAGGCCGATTACCAGCAGGCCATCGCCATCAATCAGGACTACATGAAGCAGCTCGACGACCGTTTCACCCAGTTCCTCAAGGACGGCGACAAGGGCGTGGAAGCCTACAAGGAGTTCTGCGAGAAAGCCAAGGAGCAGGACACCAAGGACCAGGAGGCCGCTACCCAGCGCCTGGGCGAGATCATCATGATGGGCTCCAGCGAATTTGACGCCGACACCCAGAAGAAACTCCAAGACTTCTTCCAGTACACCATGCAGGTGATGGACAAGGGCATGCAGCTCGAGGAGAAAGTCGACCCCACTATCTTTGAGAACATGCAGCAGGACGAGGCTGATGGCGGTATGTACCTTGACTCGGACGACGCTTCGGCTGTCGACTCGGCCGCTGTATTCGACGCCGTTGACCCCGCTGCCGTTGGCGCCCAGCTTGAAAAATAATCGCTAGTGGCACAAAAAGTAAAAACAGCCTGGTTCTGCAGCGAGTGCGGCTACGAGTCGCCAAAATGGGAAGGACGTTGCGCCTCCTGCGGCGCCTGGAACACCATGGTAGAGGAGCGCGTCACCACCACTAAGGGGGTGTCGCGCTCGCTATCCCCTGGTGGAGAGAAAAGCCGAGCCCGCAAGATCTCGGAAATCGAGGCCGGCGCCGAGCAGCGCATCCACATGCCATCCGAGGAATTGAACCGCGTGCTCGGTGGTGGATTGGTCACCGGCTCGATGGTGCTCATCGGCGGTGAACCGGGCATCGGCAAGTCGACATTGGTGCTCCAAAATCTCTTGGCCATCAAAACCAAGCGCATCCTCTACGCCTCGGGCGAGGAAAGCCCGTCGCAGCTGAAAATGCGCGCCGATCGCATCGGCCGACAGAGCGACAACTGCTACATCGTCACTGAGACCTCGCTCGAGCGCATCCTCGACCACGCCAGCGAGCTGCAACCCCAGTTGCTCATCGTCGACTCCATCCAGACGATCGCCTCCGAGGCTATCGAGTCGGCCGCCGGCTCAGTGTCGCAAGTCAGGGAGTGCGCCGCCCAGTTGCTGCGCTACGCCAAGACCACCAACGTCCCCGTCATCCTCATCGGGCATATCAACAAGGAGGGCACCCTGGCCGGCCCCAAGGTTCTCGAGCATATCGTCGACGTCGTCCTGCAATTCGAAGGGGACCGCCACTATATGTACCGCATCCTACGTTCGATCAAAAACCGCTTTGGCTCCACCTCCGAGATCGGCATCTACGAGATGGTGTCGCGCGGCCTACGCGAGGTTACCAACCCCTCCGAGATGTTACTGTCGCAGAGCGACGAGGAACTGTCGGGCGTGGCCATTGGCGTGATGATCGACGGCATCCGCCCGTTCCTCATCGAGGCCCAAGCCCTTGTGAGCACCGCCGCCTACGGCACTCCCCAGCGCGCCGTAACGGGCTTCGATCCCCGCCGCATGAACATGCTGCTGGCCGTCCTCGAGAAGCGCGTCGGCTTCAAATTGGCCCAAAAGGACGTGTTCCTTAACATTGCCGGCGGCTTGCGCGTCAACGACCCCGCATTGGACCTGGCCGTGATCTGCGCCATCCTGTCGTCCAACGTCGACATGGTCATTCCCCGCGGCTGGTGCTGCGCCGGCGAGGTGGGCCTCTCAGGCGAGATACGTCCCGTCACCCGCCTCGAGCAACGCGTCCTCGAGGCCGACAAACTCGGCATGACCCACATGCTCATCCCCCGCGGCTGCCTCAAAGGCTTCGACCCCTCCCGCCTCCACCTCCAGCTCATCGAGGTCGGCAAAGTCGAAGAAGCCTTCCGCGCCCTCTTCTCCTAACCCCCCGACTATAAAGTTCTATATTTCAAATGAAACACAAGGATATCCATCATCTTTCAAGAGGGAGAAGAATCATAAATCGTTCACTTGGATGATACTTTTCCAAGGGAACATGATTTCTGGAGTATAGAGGGTAACATAAAAGTAATCTTTCCCGTTTTGGGTAGTAAACGGAGTGTAATTAGTAGGTACTTCTTGTTTCATCCCAATAGAGTAAGTTACCGCAACTTTATCAGGTCGCTGCTTGGTAGGAGTAACTACAAGATGCTTGCGGTACCAAAAAAAAGGATTATTACCGGGAACTTTGGTTAGCTCTTCAGGGACAATATTTTTCAAAGTCATAGGTATTGGAGATGGCATAACTTTGCCAGTGTAAAACTTGGAGCGCCATGTCCAATCAAATTCCCTGACGCCTTCCAATGCTATACTCCCTTTGTTGTATACAAGCCAAGGGATGCTTTGTGGTGCGGGAATGTCAAAATACTTGTTCCCAGTATCTGTTTTTAGGTATTCATTGTCAATTTTTTGCCAAATCTGTGCTTGTTGATAGGTAAAGATAATAGCAGCTACCATGTGCACAACTAAAAAGCCCACGCTTACCACACCCAAGATTACAGCTACCGCTTTAACTTTTATAATTGGCTTAGGGATATACAAGTTAATGAGATAGGCGATCAACATTATGCCTAATAACTGCGCATACCATGTTGTGCGTTCACCGAAAAGCCACAGACATGAACCCATAATTGTAGCGATTATGGTTGCTCCTACCAATATAGGTAACAATTCTTTTCGCTGCTTCCAAAGTAGATAGCGTAACCTGTTGTTGCAAAGCCCTATGAGTAATACAATACACGCAATAAGGGGAAGATAATTCACGGTGACAAGCCCAACAAGTATAATTTTAGGATTAATCAACAAGCCTTCAAGAGCACCTGTACCTTCATATCGAGGTGCATAGCTAAGAATGGTCAAGAAGATGATCCCAGCCAACTGTAATACTCCCCGATTTTCGACCAGTGGGTGGGGCTGGTTAAGGTAAATAAT
>JAJPXC010000100.1 GCA_021205635.1 Bacteroidales bacterium
TTAGTGATTATTTTGTTTACTCACAACCGGTCCAAAAAATGGGGAGTAGTACACTCCTTTGTCTCTTTGTGTATGCAAGTAAATGTGGTCAGCATGACCGGAAAGGATTTCTCGCCACGCAGCACGGAAACACGAGGCAATTCCTTTCCGTCCTTGCCGGGATTATTGAGCCGTTGCACACAGTCGAACGTGCAGAAACGTGGGATTTTATATCCCTCTTTCTCGCAATGCAGTAACAACATAAATGCGTTCATGCCGTTATACTCGCGCCCTGAAAGATTTTTCGGCCATTGCAACGCGCCCTCGGTGAACCAGGGCTTTTTCCAGTCCTTGCGGATGCTCTCGATTTTCTCGATCATCATTTCCGCGAACAGGTCAAGAGCCTTGTCTTCGCTGTTGGGCCCGTCGGCATTCTTTTTTCTGTACCCAGCCATAAGCGTCACTGATTGTGGTTAGACGAATCCGACACATGCTGTGCAAGCTCTTCTACTTTGCAGGACAGGTTGATTTTACCGTTGTGTGCCGACAGGTTCATTTCCCCCTTGGCATCCACCTTCACACCGGCCTGCAACCACTCTTCACGCTCGTAGCCGAAACAGAAGAAGCGTACCCACTGGTACTCGAAGCCGTTATCGACCTTCTCCGCGCTGAATGCAGAGAACACCGTGTAGGGCTGTTCTTTCTTATCCCTTTTTTCCTCGATGTTCTGACCCACCTTGCCGCGAAATACCAGCTCACCCTTGATTCCATCCGCATCATCCGCCGAAGCATTGCACACTTCATTGGCGAAAAGGTTGAAATAGAGTTTCTCACCCCGGCGTTTGAGATACATCGTACCCCTCACTTCGACATGCGAGCCGTTTCGATAGCCGGCAGTCTCTTCCTGACTGCCGTCCTTGCGGACATCCACCTCGATATTCATATTTTGGCCGCCCGTTCCCGGAACCATGACTTTGAGCGGAAAGGTCAGAAATGACTTTCCTTCCTTATTCGTGCGCATCGACGCATCGCGGCCGATAATGCCGCATACCGTAACATTACATTTAATCATCTGTTTTTCTATCTTTAATGATACATGGATCATCCGACAAGTGGGACATGGGGTTTATTGATGTTGAACTATGGAAGCATAGGGGCTAATCGGGAGCGCGTATCATCGCCCAGACTATCCATCCGGCGATAACCAGTTGCACGCCCACGATAACAAGCGTCGCTATCCATCCGAACAGATAATAGCAGAACAGGACGTGCAGGGCAAGAATGGAAATCCCTGCCAGACATTTGCATAGCTGTATCATCACGCATTTTATCATATCGCCATGCCTTTATCTTCTCAGGTTCTCCGTCTGTCCCTGTTGTTGGGACATCCCTTGCTCGAAATTCTGTGAGGCCGCCTCCGACAGGATAATCGTGTTCAGCATACCGGCAATACGCATCCGTCTGGTCTCCTCCGGAAGAGCGTGATTGTTCAACAGGGCCGACAATCGGCTCAGTTCGGTGGCGGTCAGCTCACGTGAGACACGCAGTTCTCCATTGTCCACCCGTAGAATAGCCTTTCCGTTCTCGCCGATGGTCAGGTCACAGTTTTTCATATTCGGTAACAACGGCTTCAAGTCGATGTTCCGGGAGTCCATCGCCGCTGATATTGCCGATTTCTGCTCTTCCTCGTTACGATTGTCAATCTGTGTTGCCAGAAGCATCAGGGAGGCGAAAGCGGTCATAGCCATTTCCACAATCGGGTCGTTACATCCTGACAAGCCCACACCACTGTCCTCCGAGGAGAGCAGCTTCTTCATCCAGTCGTCGGGTGAAAGATTCTTTTCGACTGATGGTGCTTCCGTTTCCTTATATTTGGCAAGCAGGTCATTGCCGTTATGCAGCATTTGTTGTTTGAGCTGTCCCTTTTGGGCGATTTCCGCCAGATACGCCGCAGGATCTATGTCACGGCGTGTCCCGTCAGCATAAATGTTCGCCACTCCGAAGTGCAGATGCTCACCCGTTGTCCGTGTCCCCGTGTTGCCGGATGTTCCGAGCCGCCCACCGGCTTGAACCATTTCGCCAACCTTTACGGAAATTTCGCTTAGGTGCATATAGGTACACTGTACCTTGCTACCGTCCGCACGGGCATACTCCACTGTCACCGACTTGCCGCCGGGAGTGTTCTTGTTGTGATTGACGGCTATAACTTTGCCGCCGTTCTCCGTTGCCAGTACCGCGTCGCCGTTACACCGTATATCGACACCCTTGTGCATCTTTTGCTTCGTGCCGTCCGTCGGATCTTGCCGCATACCGAAAGGTGAGGTCACGAAAAGAAACTCTTTTCGTTCGACAGGGAACGAGTAGCCGTTTGCATTCGTCACCTCCCCGGATGCACGGAGCGGATTGTTCTCTACACCGAACTCCCTGCCTTGCGCTGCCATTTCCTGCATGACCAACCGGTCATACTGCTGCAAGCCGTTCTGTTCGATGATTTTTTGCAGATTCTCGGCATACTTGCCGCCAGTGGCGTAACCAGCCTTCTCGATACTTCGCGTCCAGCCCTTGTAATCGTCCGGGGACAGTTTGAAACAACCGGCATAGCGGCTGTTCTCTTTCAAAAAACGGGAATGGTGTTCGTATGAATCACCCACGCTGTCATAGCTGCAAAACTTTTCATTTGGTTTGTCATCCGAATACAGACCGTACCTGCCACCTTCTGCGATCCACGATGGCGTGGCCTTGATGCCGAAATGGTTGTTCTCGTTCTGTGCCAGCCGGCTCCGTCCGTTGCTGCTCTCCAAAATTCCTTGCGCCAATGTCACCGAGGCGGGTATTCCATACCGGCGCATCTGTTCCATTGCATACTCCGCGTACTGCTGTGCATATTCCTGATTTCTGCTCATACTACTCCTCCTTATCTATGAATCCCCCGATGAGTTTCCTGCTCGATGTCCTGTTGTTCTGCGGCTTGTTCACAGATAGCGACACGTTGTCCGGCACGCACGAGTTTGGGCAAGTGGCTGTCAAGCTCTTCCTTCGGGAACTCTGCGAAAGACGTGTAATACTCCCCGATTTTCGACCAGTGGGTGGGGCTGGTTAAGGTAAATGTG
>JAJPXC010000086.1 GCA_021205635.1 Bacteroidales bacterium
TGTGCAACTTTTTCATTATAAATATTTTACCATTTTAATTCAACCAACAGGTAAGATAAAGCCTTTTCTGTCCCAAAATAATATTGAATGTCAAGTTGACGATAGGTCAACTCTTCGATGAGTTGATCCAATGAAATAATTCCTTGGACATACCTTTCCAATTGAAATGCCACGCCATCATCGGCGATTGGTCCCAAAACAATGTCATAATCATGGGTCTCGATTTTTTGCTGATATCGATTATGTAGAATGAACAAAGCCCATTCCTTGGTGGGTCTTTCAAAAGACAATACTTTTAATTGTCCATTAGTTAGAGTGTTTTCATCAAAATTATATTTGAGCACTATGGGGTTGCCTTCTTGCGACAAACGAGTGCGTCGATTGGCCATGTTCTGTGCTTGTTTAAAGCTAGGAGTAAGATAAAATCCCTTCCCGAAATCTTTAAAGGGGTTGGACAAGGAAAGATTTATTTCCCGAAAAAATACATTAGTACCATGATATAATGTAATCATAAAACACCTCCATTGTGACGGCATATAGTGGCCAAATCAGTCACCGCATCGTCGAGTGAAAGAAGGTGTTCGGCTTCATAGCATTCATCGAGGAAACTCAAGCCTTTATTCTCATATAAGTAAGAAAAAGCTTCCGGGAGAGAAAGTTTGAATCTCTCGGCAAACTTATGGATGCAATAATCCATATAAATCAACTTATTGCTCAACTTGAACATTACGAATACCTTTATTTCCGCAAAGGTATAACAATTTTGGGAAACAATCGGATTTGTTTCCCAAAAATTATTTTAGGGGATGGTATGAGGTTATTTTAGGGTGGCGGCCCAGGCGGCGATGCGGGGATCGGTGAGGTCGGGGTGGTTCACCTCGTCGAGCAGCAGGCCGATGGCCACACCGTCGTCGCCAACGGCGTCGGAGTGCTCAAAGTTGTAGCCGATGGTGTCGAATTTGCCGATAAATTCGGCCCCGGTGCCCTTGATCTTGTCATAAAGCTCGCCCACACCCGAGCAGAAGGTGTCGCTCATTGTCTCGTCGCCGCAACCGAACAACGCTATCTGCTTGCCCGGCAACGACATAGCCGACAATCCGGCCACAAAGTCCTCCCAATCGTCCTGAAGGTCGCCGTTACCCCAAGTGCTGGTGCCCAGCACGAGCAGGTCGTAAGCACCAACGACGCTGGGCGCGGTTTTCTCCACGTCGTGGATGTCGCCGTCGGCCACACCCAGAGCCTTGCCTATACGTTTGGCCACATCGGCGGTTGTGCCGGTATTCGAGCCGTAAAATATGCCTATACTTTTCATAATGATAGTTGAATTTTTCCTTTATTATAAAACACTCGGTGACGTGCATGGTTCACGATATTGCAGATACGGAAAAAATGCGTACCTTTGCAAGTTGATATTACGAAAAAACAAAAACTCACCGATATGAAGAAATTAGCGATCGCAATGTGTGCAGTGGCATCGATGATGCTGAGTGTCAACTTGGTAGGCTGCTCCTCGGGCAGCAGTGACAAGAGTGCCGAGGGCGCCGATTCCACCGCCGTGGAGCAGGCTGAGGCCACGGATGCCGGCCAGGTTGTGGAGATCTCCACCGACGATTATATCGCCAAGGTGGCCGATATCCACTCCGACCCTCTGGCTTATCTTGGCTCCACCCCTTGCATCGTCGACTTCTGGGCCACCTGGTGCGGCCCCTGCGTGGCCCTCACCCCCGTGATGCACGAGATCGCCGAGGAGACCGGAATCACCGTCTACAAGGTCAACGTTGACCAATGCGGCGCCGTGGCCGACGCCTACGGCATCCAGACTATCCCAGCCCTCTTCCTCTGCAAGGACGGCAAAGTAACCCCCTACGAGGGCAAGCGCGACAAAGACACACTCCTCCAGGAGGCCAAAAAGCTCATGGAGTAGTTAATTAGTTATTAGTTGTTAGTTGTTAGTTGTTAGCGGACTGAAGACTGAAAACTGAAAACTGAAAACTGAATCCCAAGGTACAAAAGGTAAAGAATGGATAAAATCAGGAACATAGCCATCATAGCCCATGTCGACCACGGCAAAACCACCGTTGTCGACAAAATGCTGATGGCCGGACACCTCTTCCGCGACAACCAGCAAGCTGGCGAGCTCATTCTAGACAGCAACGACCTCGAGCGCGAACGCGGAATCACAATCCTCTCCAAGAACGTGTCCATCAACTACAAAGGATACAAAATCAACATCATAGACACCCCGGGGCACGCCGACTTCGGCGGCGAGGTGGAGCGCGTGCTCAACATGGCCGACGGTTGCTTGCTGTTGGTCGACGCTTTCGAGGGCCCCATGCCACAGACGCGCTTCGTCCTCCAAAAAGCCATCCAGATGGGTCTTAAGCCCGTGGTGGTGATCAACAAAGTCGACAAGCCCAACTGCCGCCCCGACGAGGTACAAGAGATGGTGTTCGACTTGATGTTTTCGCTCGACGCCACCGAGGACCAGCTCGATTTCCCCACCATCTTCGGCTCGGCCAAGCAGGGCTGGATGTCGACCGACTGGCAGAAACCCACCGACAATATCCTCCCACTGCTCGACGCTATCATCGAGCATATCCCCGCGCCCAAAGTGCTGGAGGGCGACCCCCAGATGCTGATCACCTCGCTCGACTTCTCGAGCTACGTGGGCCGTATCGCTATCGGTCGCGTTCACCGAGGCACCCTCCGCGAAGGCATGGAGATCGCCCTGTGCCGCCGCGACGGCTCACTCTCCAAGCAGCGCATCAAAGAGCTCCACACCTTCGAGGGCATGGGCCGCAAGAAGGTCACCGAGGTAAGCTCGGGCGACATCTGCGCGCTTGTGGGCATCGAGGGTTTCGAGATCGGCGACACTGTGACCTCGGTTGACAATCCCGAGGCTTTGCCCCGCATCGCCATCGACGAGCCCACCATGTCGATGACCTTCACCATCAACGACTCCCCTTTCTTCGGCCGCGACGGCAAATACGTCACCTCGCGACATATCGGCGACCGCCTCACCCGCGAACTCGACCGCAACCTAGCCCTGCGAGTCACCAAGGCCGACCATGAGGACGTGTGGATCGTCTACGGCCGCGGCGTGCTCCACCTCTCGGTGTTGATCGAGACAATGCGCCGCGAGGGCTACGAGCTGCAAGTGGGTCAGCCCCAGGTGATTATCAAGGAGATTGACGGCAAGAAATGCGAGCCCGTCGAGTTGCTCACAATCAACGTCACCGAGGAGTACGCTTCCAAGATTATCGACATGGTCACCCGCCGCAAGGGCGAGATGCTCTCAATGACCGCCCAGAACGACCGCGTGCACCTCGAGTTCCAAATCCCTTCGCGCGGTATTATCGGCCTGCGTAACAACGTGTTGACAGCCTCGGCCGGTGAGGCAATCATGGCCCACCGCTTCCTTGAGTACCAGCCCTGGAAAGGCGAAATCGAGCGCCGCACCAACGGCTCGCTCATCGCCATGGAAGCCGGCACAGCCTACGCCTACGCCATCGACAAACTCCAGGACCGCGGACGCTTCTTCATCTTCCCCCAGGAGGAGGTCTACGCCGGACAGGTAGTGGGCGAGAACGCCAAGGACAACGACATCGTGGTCAACGTCACCAAGTCGAAGAAATTGACCAACATGCGCGCCTCGGGCGCCGACGACAAAGCCCGTATCATCCCTCCCGTGGTATTCTCCCTCGAGGAGGCCCTCGAGTATATCAAGGAGGATGAATACGTGGAAGTTACCCCCAACCATCTACGCCTGCGCAAAATCATCCTCGACGAGATCGAGCGCAAGCGCGCCAACAAAAGCTAATTAACCTAAGCCCCCAGAATCCCGAAATTCCCGAAATTCCCGAAATTCCCGAAATTCCCGGAAATTCCCAAAACTCCCGAAATTCCCGAAACTCTCGAAAACGCCGGAAATCCCGGAAATCCCCGAGATTCTCGAAAATCAAATATCAAGAATGAACCGAAATCTTATCTCTCTTTCTCTCAGCCTCCTGGTGGCCCTCTCCGCGACGGCCCAAGGTGTGATTGACCTCCCTCTGGCGATGACCCTCAAGCAACTGCGCTCCGAGGGCCGCGCCTCCGTGCCCAAGGCCTTGTGCGTGCAGCCCACCATCGTCAACGACACCCCCATAACGGTGCTGGTCAAGGCCAGTGACGACGCCCAAGAGGCCATAGAGTCCCTTGGCACCGTCTCGGGTCACCGCGGCGGCGTGTATATTGTCACCTTGCCAGCCTCCCGTGTCGAGGATTTGGCAGCCATTGGTGGCGTCACCAAGGTGGCAGGCTCGCGTCGCGCCAAGATGAAACTCGACCAAGCCCGTCCCACGGCCTTTGTCAACGAGGCCCATGAGGGCACCGACCTTGCCCAGGGCTACGACGGTTCAGGAGTGGTCGTGGGAATGGTGGACGGCGGCGTCGACCCCAACCATATCGCCTTCAAGGACGACGAGGGCAACCTCCGCGTAAAGGCTGTGTACTACGCCTCAAATTCCAGCACCAAGGCTTACGAGACTCCCGAGGCTATCGAGGCTTATACCACCGACGATTCTTCCGAGACCCACGGCACCCACGTGTGCGGTATCATGGCCGGAGGATATAAGGGCAACGACTATTACGGCGTGGCCACGGGTGCCGATATCGTAATGGTGGGTTGCGATTTCTACGACTCATCCATCCTCAACGGCGCGCAGAAAATCATCGACTACGCCCAGAGCGTGGGAGCTCCCGCCGTCGTGAACATGTCGCTGGGCATGAACACCGGTCCCCACGACGGCACCGACGCTTTCTCGCAATATCTCGCCTCCCTGGGCGAGGACAGCAAGCTGTGCATCGCCGCCGGCAACGAGGGCGACCTCAAAATCGCCCTATACCGCGACTTCGCCGAGAACCCCGACGACCTCAAGACAATCATCTACCCCCAATCCTCAGGCTACCCCTACATCTCAGGCTCGCTGGAATTCTGGGGAGAGGACAACTCCATCTATCGCGTCAAGGTCGACTTGATCAACTCCTCGGGCATCGTGATTCGAAACATCCTCGACTTCACCGAGAGCACCAACGGCGAAACCACCCGCGTGCAATCCTCCCTGGCCAACGACCTCGGCTCCTATTACTACACCAACGGCTTCATCGAGGGCGCGTCGTATGTCGACCCCGACAACAATCGCTACACGGTCAACTTGCAATTCGACCTCGACCTCAAGAGCAACAACTCGTTCTACGCGCCCAAGGCCTACATCGCCGTGACGCTGTCGAGCGAGAACGGCCAGCGTGTGTGGGGCTACTGCGACGGCTACTATGACCAACTCGTGGCCCGCGACCTCGCCGGATACGAAGACGGCATATACGACGGCAC
Source organism: Bacteroidales bacterium (assembly GCA_021205635.1). Classification (GTDB taxonomy): domain Bacteria; phylum Bacteroidota; class Bacteroidia; order Bacteroidales; family Muribaculaceae; genus JAJPXC01. The sequence continues at coordinate 5,372 of JAJPXC010000086.1, forward strand.
TATCAACGGCATGGCTTGCGGCCAAAACGTCTACGCCATCGGCGCCTACACGTCGCACGTCACCGTGCCCAAAGTGGGTACCTTCACTGGCGTTGTGGGCGAAATCACCTACTTCTCCTCCTGGGGCAACCTCAGCGACGGCCGCACTCTCCCCCACGTATGCGCCCCCGGACATTCGATTGTCTCCACCTATTCCCAGCCCTACACCAGCCGTTACAGCGTCACCCGCGTGGAATCGGTAACCGACAACGGCAAAACCTACGTGTGGAGCAACATGAGCGGCACCTCGATGTCAACCCCCTTCGCTGCTGGAGTAATTGCCCTATGGATGCAGGCGCGCCCCGACTTGTCGTTTGACGAGGTGCTCGACGTCATCGACCACTCCTCAACCAAGGACGACTTCGTCAACTGGGCCTCCGACCCCGCGATGTGGGGGGCCGGAAAGATCAACGCTTGGGAAGGACTCAAATATTTAGCCTCACAAACCGGCATCCAGTCATCATCGGTTGACGCTTCCCGTAAACTCGCCGTCAAGATCAACGGGCACAAGATTGAGGCCCTCGTCCCCGGCGAGGACACCCTCACAGCCGCCCTATACACCACCTCCGGCACCCAAGCAGCCGTAGCCAAGGGCCAAGGAGGCTCCCTTTCGATCGACGTCGCCACCCTCCCCTCAGGCGTCTACATCTTCTCCATCCAAGGCGCCCACGGCACCTATTCCTCCAAAATCGTTCTCTAATTTCAACCCCCTCGGGCTCGATTTCAATCCACTTCTCTCGACATCTCTCGATTTCAGTCGATCCCCTGACCTAGAAACTAGAAACTAAAAACTAGAACCTTGCCATGCCCGACATCATCCGCCTTCTCCCCGATTCTGTAGCCAACCTCATTGCCGCCGGCGAGGTCATCCAACGCCCCGCCTCGGTAGTGAAAGAGCTGGTGGAGAACGCCGTTGACGCCGGCGCCGACAATATCCAAATCATCCTCAAGGACGCCGGCCGCACGCTCATCCAGGTGATTGACAACGGCTGCGGAATGTCGCCCACCGACGCCCGTATGGCTTTCGAGCGCCACGCCACGTCCAAAATAAAACAGGCCACCGACCTATTCTCCTTGACTACTATGGGTTTCCGCGGCGAGGCTCTCGCCACAATCGCCTCGGTGGCCGATGTCGACCTGCGCACGATGCCCCATGGCGACAGCTACGGCACGCGGTTGATCCTCACCGACAACAAGGTTGAAGACCAGCACCCCGAGACCTGCGTACCCGGCACCAACATGATGGTCAAGAACCTGTTCAACCGCCTCCCGGCGCGTCGCAAGTTCCTGAAAAAAGACGCCGTGGAGCTGAGCCACGTGATCCACGAATTTGAACGCTTGGCCCTGGTCAACCTCGACGTGGAGTTCACCCTGATGCACAACGGCACAATCCTCCACCAGTTCCCCAAGAGCAACCTCAAGCAGCGCGTGAGCGACCTCTTCGGCAAATCGGTGGGCCAGCAACTGATACCCGTCGAAACCGAGACGTCGCTGGTCAAAATCACTGGCTTCGTGGGTATGCCCGAGAACGCCCGGCGCCGCAACGCCCTGCAATATTTCTTCGTCAACGGCCGTCACATGCGGCACCCCTATTTCCACCGAGCCGTAATGCAATGCTACGAGAGGTTGATTCCCGCCGACTGTCACCCCGTGTATTTCCTCACCTTCTCGGTCGACCCGGCCTCGATTGACGTAAACATCCACCCCACGAAGAACGAAATCAAATTCGAGAACGAGCAGGCCATCTGGCAGATTCTGGTGGCCGCAGTGCGCGAGTCGCTGGGCCGCTTCAACGCCGTGCCAGCGATCGACTTCAATCAGGACGACGCCCCCGAGATTCCAGCCTTCGACCCCTCGGCCGGCGGAGCCGCCAACATCCCCCTCGATCCCACCTATAACCCCTTCACCAGCCAATACTCCTCCTCATTAGGCGCTCTCGGTGGAGCAGCCCAGCCCAGAAGCGCAGGTGGGGCCACCCACGCGTCAAGCATCAACCGCAAATACGTCCCCTCCAACTGGGATTCCCTCTACGCCAATTTCCAGAGCGAGCGCGACCCACACCCCTCCACCATGGGCGTGATCCAAAGTCGCATCAACGACATACCCACCAACGACACACTTCCGCTCGAACTCAAGCCCGAAGGGATGACCGCCGTCCAACTCGCCAGCCGATTCATCATCACCCCGGGTGCCGACGGACTGCTAATCGTCGACCAGCACCGCGCCCACGAGCGTGTGCTATACGAGCGTTTTATCAACATGATCGAAAGCGGCGAAATCGCCTCACAACGCCTGATTTTCCCCGAGACGCTGGAGCTTTCAACCGCTCAAGACGTGCTTCTTGAGAGCATCGAAAAATCACTCGCCGACACCGGGTGGGACATCTCCCGTCTCGGCCCCTCCACATGGGCCATCAACGGCGCTCCCTCGGTAATCCAGGACAAAAATCCAGCCGAGACACTCCAGGCAATCGTTGACGACTTCGCAGCCACCGGCAAACCAGTCGACGAGGAAATGCTCTCCCGCTTAGCCACCACCATGGCCCGCGCCGCCGCCATCAAGCCCGGTCAAATTTTATCCTCTGAGGAGATCGACCGCCTGCTCAGCGACCTCTTCTCCCTCGCCACCCCCACCTACACCACCGACGGCCGCACCGTCATCGCCACCCTTCCCCTCACCGACCTCTCCCGCCTCTTCTAATTTATCAGAAATCCCGATATTCCTCGAAATTCCCGATTTTCCCGATACGATTGTTAATTAAATAATGTTAAGGTTGAAAAAACAAGGGCGATTTGTCGTATCTTTGGGGTTAGAAAATTCCACCAAAAGGGAACAATCAACCTAACAAAATAGTAAACTAATCATTCACAAATTATTATGGTAAAGAAATTCATCTGCACCGTGTGCGGCTACGTACACGAAGGTCCCGAGGCACCCGAGAAGTGCCCCCAGTGCGGCGTCCCCGCTTCCAAATTTAAAGAGCTTGACGAGACCGCGGCTCTCCAATTCGTAACCGAGCATGAAATCGGCGTGGCCAAGGGCTGCGACGACGAGATGATCAAGGACTTGACAGCCCATTTCAACGGCGAGTGCACCGAGGTGGGCATGTACCTCGCGATGTCGCGCCAGGCCGACCGCGAGGGCTATCCCGAGATCGCCGAAGCCTTCAAGCGCTACGCTTGGGAAGAGGCCGAGCACGCCTCCAAGTTTGCCGAGCTTCTCGGTGAGGTCGTTTGGGACACCAAGACCAACCTTGAGAAGCGCATGAACGCTGAGGCTGGCGCCAACGCCGACAAGATGCGTATCGCCAAGCGCGCCAAAGAGCTCAACCTCGACGCCATCCACGACACCGTTCACGAGATGGCCAAGGACGAAGCTCGCCACGGCAAGGGCTTCGAGGGTCTCTACAACCGCTACTTCGGCAAATAATCCCCTCAAGAGGATGAAAGCCGGGGCATCCCGGCCCCGGCATCCCATTAGCAACAATATTTGAGCCTCTGAGCAACACTCAGAGGCTTTTTTCGTGCTATTTTCGCGGTAGAATCCTCCAAAAGATTGTTACTATAAAGATATACATTCAGTAAACCGTGAAAATTATGGCTGATACATTTGATAAAGAATTTCCGCTGGTGGCCGCCATACACGGCCCGGCCGACGTGAAACGCCTCACCCTCCCGCAACTCAACGACCTCGCTCAAGAAATCCGCACACTCATGCTCCGAAAGGAAGCCAAGCAGGGCGGCCACTTCGGCCCCAACTTCGGTATGGTCGAAGCCATCATCGCCCTCCACTACGTGTTCAACTCCCCGGACGACAAACTAATCTTCGACGTCTCCCATCAAACCTACCCCCACAAGATCCTAACAGGTCGCGCCTACGCCTGGCTCGACCCGGCTCGCTACCACGACGTGACAGGCTACTCCGCCCCCTCGGAAAGCGAACACGACCACTTCGTGATCGGTCACACCTCCACGAGTGTCTCCCTAGCCTCGGGCATGGCCAAGGCTCGCGACGCGATGGGCACCAATGAGAACGTTGTCGCCATCATCGGGGACGGCTCGCTCTCGGGTGGCGAGGCATTCGAGGGCCTCGACTTCGTGGGCGACATGGACACCAACTTCATCGTCGTGGTCAACGACAATCAGATGTCAATCGCCGAAAACCATGGCGGCCTGTACAAATCCTTAGCCGAGCTACGAGCCACCAACGGCAAGTCGCCGGACAACTATTTCCGTGCCCTCGGCCTCGATTATATATATGTGGCCAACGGCAACGACATCCCCTCCCTTATCGACGCCTTCCAGCGAGTAAAGGATTCCACCCATCCCATCGCCGTCCATATCAACACCCTCAAGGGTAAAGGCTACGCCCCAGCCGTCGAGCACAAGGAAGAATGGCACTACACCGCCCCCTTCGACATCGCCACCGGACATCCCCTCTACGAGTCGACCAACGAGGATTACCAGGACCTCACCGCCAAGTATCTGCTACGCCGAATGAAGGAGGATCCCACCGTGTTGACCATCACCGCGGGCACACCCGCGGCTCTGGATTTCACCGAGGAGCGTCGCCGTGAGGCTGGTCGGCAGTTTATCGACGTGGGAATCGCCGAGGAGCACGCTGTGGCCATGGCATCCGGTATGGCCCGTCGCGGCGCCAAGCCAGTGTTTGGAGTATTCTCCACCTTCGTCCAGCGCACCTACGACCAGTTGCAACAGGACCTCTGCATCAACAACTCCCCGGCAACGATCATCACCGTTTGGGGCTCTCCCTACACCATGAACGACGTCACCCACGCCTGCCTCTACGACATCGCCCTACTGGGCAACATCCCCGGGCTCGTGTACCTCGCTCCCACCTCCTGGGAGGAATACGAGGCGATGCTTACGTGGTCGATCGACCAAACGGAACACCCCGTGGCCGTGCGCATGCCCGTGGGTAACGTGCTCCACGACCCCGCATTCGAGCCTTACGACTACTCCCAACTCAACCACTACAAGGTAGTGCGTCGCGGCTCCAAGGTCGCCCTGATCGGCCTGGGCAACATGCTCGGCACCGCACTTGCCACAGCCGACCTTCTCCGCGAGCACGGCATCGTCGCCACGGTGATCAATCCGCGCTACATCACCGGCATCGACACCGCCTTGCTCGACCAGCTGAAAGCCGACCACCAAACAGTCGTCACCCTCGAGGACGGCATCCTCGACGGCGGCTTCGGCGAGAAGATCGCCCGCTACTACGGCCCCACCGACATGCGCGTGCGTTGCTACGGCCTGCGCAAAGAGTTCCACGACCGCTTCGACGCCGCCGCCCTCCTCCGCGAAAACCACCTCACCCCCTCCCAAATCCTCACCGACCTCCTCGGGTAAAGGATGGGAGGAGAAATCCTCCTAGTTTTTCATATCATCCTCATATGTTATGTATCGCATCTTCTCTATTTTCTTTATTTCATTATCTTTTATCATGCAAGCCCAAGAGATAAAGCAGACTGCCGGAAGGACACAGCTCGGCGAGTTTGCGCCCAAGTTCGCCGAGTTGAACGACGACATCCTTTTCGGACAAGTGTGGAACCGACAAGACAAGCTTTCGGCACACGACCGCTCGGTGGTGACCGTCGTCGCGCTGATGGCCCAAGGGTTGACCGACTCCTCGTTCCGTCACCACTTGGAGTTCGCCAAAAGCAACGGCGTGACCCGCGAGGAGATTGCCGAGATCCTCACCCATGCCGCCTTCTACGCCGGTTGGCCCAAAGCCTGGGCTGCCTTCCGTATGGCCAAGGACGTTTGGGCTGACGCCCAAACCACTCAACCGGGCTCGGGCAACGATGCTATGAGCAAGGAGGAGTATCAGGCAACGATCATCTTCCCCATCGGCGAGCCAAACGACGCCTACGCGCAATATTTCGACGGCCAGAGCTATCTCGCCCCCATCGTCAAGGAGGGTGTGAAGATCTCCAATGTCACCTTCGAGCCTGGTTGCCGCAACCATTGGCACATCCACCACGCCACCAGCGGCGGTGGACAGACGCTCATCTGCGTGGGCGGCCGAGGATACTATCAGGAGTGGGGCAAAGAGCCAATCGAGATGCACCCCGGCGATGTCGTTATTATCCCGGCAGGTGTCAAACATTGGCATGGTGCCGCCCACGACAGTTGGTTTTCGCATCTCGCATATGAAATTCCCGGCACCGACACCTCCAACGAGTGGCTCGAGCCAGTAGAATAAAGGAAAAATTGGTTAAAAAGACGAAATTTCTCGCAAAAACTACCCTAAATTAACATTAAGGGAGTGTAAACAAATCTAAATGTTAAAATTGTTGGCCCGTTTAACTTAAAAGTAAGTTAAACGGGTCAACCTTTTTATAATATCCTTGCAATCAGGGCGTTTTTACTATACAAAGTGATTCATCATCATCTCTTAGATAACATTAACCTCTTAGATTTAAAAAACGTATTGCCACAAGTGCAATGCAAGTGTTCAACTATCAAAAAATGAAATCGACATGAAAGCTTACGTTTCATTTCCGAGAGTGAAAACCTTGACACATGTATCTAAAATCGTCCTCTGCGCTTTATTGCTTTGGGGAGGCATGACTGCCTGCACCGACGATGACGATGTTCCCACCGACGTTCCTTCGGCCGACTGGACCGAATCCTCCGAGGACGAAGACGCCGTCATGACCCAAACCACCGACCAGGATGAGATGGAGGTCACCTCCCGTGGTACTCTCTACTTCATCAACGACGCCTCGGTGAACACTACCCGCTCCAAATCTATTGCCGAAAACCTCATCGCCCGCTACTCCAAGCAGGTGGTTCTCTCCTCTACCTCCAACTCCTCAGCCAACGGCACATTCAACGACGCCCTTATCGTCGACAACACCGATGTGACATCGCTGCAAGCCGACAAAGCGTTGACCGCCCAAGTGCAGTCGTTGATCGATAGCGGCGTGGCCGTGGTCTTCATCCACCCCACCCAGGCTTCGGTTAAATCGTTCTTCTCGCTGATGAGCCAGAATGCCTCGGTGAGCGACGACAACCTCGAGGCATTCGTATTCGCTTACGACCCCGCTACCGGGCGCTCGCTCAACCATTATTTGGGCAACCTGAGCAACTCGGCCGCTTGCACCACCACCGAATACGAGGAGACCGAGGCCGACTCCAACGCTCTGCTCACCGCCTCCAACGTCGAGACAACCCCGGCCGACGCGTCCCTCACCACCGGCTACGTCCTTGGCCACGGTGCCGACGCCCTGGTAGAGAGTATTGGCGAATTCGCATCCCTCAGCGCCTCCTCCAAGGCCCGCAAAGCGCTTAAGGACGAGGGCGACGAGATGGCTCACCTCACCAAGGACAACTCCATCCTCTATACTTTCACCGACGCCATGACGCTGTCGAAGGACGACTACTTCTCAACCGGCAGCAAATACGGTGGCACCGATTACTTCACCTATAAGTTCTACGTCACCCCCCTGCTCGACAACAACAGTGGCAAGGTATATTACATGGTGGAGCACTATGGCACGATGACCTTCGGCAACGCTTACGCCAATGTGAAATCGAGCAACAAGTACTACAAGAAACGCGTAAGTGGCTATTACAGCAAGTGCTGCGAGTGGGCAGGCTACCGCTATGAGTGGGCCATGGAACCTCAGAATGGCACGTTCTCGTCATGCGACCTTTACAAGGATCACTTCCCCAACTCCAGCGGCGAAACCATCTCGCAATCAAGCAGCGTATCGATGAGCTTCACCGGCGACATCACCCTTGGTGGCTCCAGCAAGGCTCAAGGAAAGTTCGGCATGGGTGTCAGCTACAGCACCTCCGAGGGCCGCTCTTTCTCGTCGGTAAAATACGACGACCACGTCACCCAGACCGGCAACCCGGCCATGATTGGCGGCCTCTACGAGATCTACGGAGCATCGGCCTCCTACAGCTTCACCAGCTACGGTTGGGTATCTTGCACCCCTCCCTCCAACGAGGCTTACTCCTCCTTCTGTCCCCAGGCTATGTGGCAATGGGAGGCCGACGCTAGCCAGCGCGACCAAGCCAAGTTCACCTTCCAGGCCGACGTCACCCTCCGCAGCTACCGCTGCTACTTCAAGGTCGTTACCCCCTCGGTAGGCACCAAAGACAAGACCACTTCCAAGACCTTCACCCTCGACCTGAGCACCATCTCCTTCGACGAATAAGCGTTTAGCATCTAGCATCTAGCGGCCGTTGCCCCCGGGCAGCGGCCGCTAACATTTATTTGTGAATGTCAAAATTAAGGCTCCTAGGGGTCGCCCAATGTTAGTCGAGGAGGTAGGAGATTTCGGAGAGGATGAGGGCCGAGAGGGAGGCGGTCATAGGCTCGGAGAGGGAGCGCTCGGCCTGAGCCATCTCCTTTAATCCGTTGAGATTGGCAGGGAAGAGGTTGAAGCCCAGCCGCAGGGCCGCATAGCGCTGCAGGGGCGTTTCGGCCGTGTTGTATACCTCTTGGGCCAGGTCCCACGCCCACGGCATGTAGCGCAACAAGCGGTGGCACAGGACATCCGACACCTCGGGCGTGGACACCTCGCGCAGCCAAGCCAGGGCTGTGGCATAGTCCAGTTCCTCGCGGGGGTAGATCATCGGCGCCAGCAGCAGAGACTCGCGGGTGGTGACATTGGCGCGCAACTGCTCGGCCAACTCTCGGTCGGGGGCGTAGTCGCAGGCGATCTCCACCAGTTGGGGCAGGTTCACCCCGAAAATGATGCGATACGGCGCTCCCGAGCGACGCATCTGCTCGCCAAGCGCACCGTTGCGCATGGCAAACAGGCGCCGTTTCAGGCTCTGCATCCGGTTGAAATCGGCCATCGTTTACCAGAATCGGCGTATACCCATGGCCTCGCGGGCCTCAGCAAGAGTTTTGGCGGCGCGCTCGCGGGCACGCTCAGCGCCCTCACGTACCACCTTGGCGATGTACTCATCGTTGGAGCGGATGTCGAGGAAACGCTCGCGTATGGGCAGGGTGATTTTGAGGATATCCTCGGCCAGCTGCTTCTTGAGGTCGCCGTAGCGGATCGAGCAGTCGGCGTAGGCGTCACGGAATTGGGTGACGATCTCGGGCGTTGAGGTCAACTCGAGCAGCGTGAAAAGGTTCTTCACCGGCTCGGTCATCTCGCTGTTGGGAGCCTTGGGGCCCTCGTCGGTGACGGCGCGCATCACCTTCTTGCGCAGCGTCTTCTCGTCGTCGGCAAGGTAGATGCAGTTGCCCTCGCTCTTGCCCATCTTGCCCGAGCCGTCCAAGCCGGGCACCTTCACGGGCTTGCCCCCGAAATCGAAGTTGGTAGGCTCGGGGAACAGGTCCACGCCGTAGAAAGCGTTGAAGCGGCGGGCGAAACGGCGGGTCAACTCGAGATGTTGCTCCTGGTCCTTGCCCACGGGCACATATTTGGCCTTCTGGATAAGGATGTCGACGGCCATGAGCGTGGGATAGGTGAGCAGGCCGGCATTGACGCGCTTGGAATTGGACTCGTTGCCCAGGATATCCTTCTCGATCTCGTCGTCCGAGCCGTCGCGGCTGATGCCCAGCGCCTTGCGGGCCTTGTCCTTGAACGAGGCCGTGCGCATAAGCTCGCCGATACCCACGTGCATGTTCAACAGCAGGTAAAGCTCGGGGATTTCCGGGATATCGCTTTGCACGAAAATCGTGGCCTTCTCGGGGTCGAGGCCCGCGGCCAGATACTCGGCGACGATATCCTTGACGTTATCGTGGAGCGCCGAGGCGTCGGGGTGGGTTGTGAGCGCGTGAAGGTCGGCGATAAAATACAGGCAGTCGTAATCCTCCTGCATTTTCACAAACTTGCTCAGGGCGCCGAAATAGTTGCCCAAGTGGAGTTTACCGGTCGAGCGAATACCGCTCAATACAACATCTTTCATAATCTACTTGTTATTTTGGCGCGAAGTTAGCGATTTTTTGCGTAATTTTGCCACTAAAACCGATATGATATGGCACAAATAGGCGACCGCGTGCGCTACCTCAACGCAGTGGGTGGCGGCGTGATTACGAAAATAGAAGGCAAAATGGCCTACGTCGACGAGGACGGCTTCGAGAGCCCCGTCCTCCTCAAGGACCTCGTGGTGGTCGACTCCGACCGCTTCTACGGCTCCGACAAACAGCCACAAACAAGGCGCGGGGGCGCCTCCCCCAAGGAGAGCGAGCCGTCCCCGGCCGCCACGCCTAAGAGCGCCCCGCAAGCTGCCAGCGACGAAGGGGCCACTGTGCGGCGCGATTCCATCGCGTCGTCGGTAGAAATCGAAGAAACCCCCACCGGCGACACCCTCAACGTCGTCCTCGGCTACGAGCCAGCCGAGATCAAGCACTTGAACACCACCACCTTCGACGCCTACCTGGTCAACGATTCCAACTACTACCTGGCCTTCTCCTACATGACCCGCCAGGACGGCGCCCCAGGCTGGACCACCCGCTACGCCGGCGTCGTCGAGCCAAACATCCAAGTGTGGCTCGGCGAAGTGCGACGCGAGGATCTCGTCGAGATGGACCGCATCGCCCTGCAGTATATTGCCTACAAGCAAGGCAAGGAGTTTGCCCTCAAGTCGCCCGTACTCATCGAGCGACCCTTGGACACCACCAAGTTCTGCAAATTGCATTGCTTCCAGCAGAACCCCTACTTCGACACCCCGGTGATCGCCGTCGACATCGTTAAAAACGACGTCCCCCAGCGCCTGAAGGTGATCGACTCGGCCCAACTGGAGGACGCCATGCGCTCCAAAAAGGCCGTCGACCGCCCAGCGAAGAAGCCAGTGGAGAAGCGTCCCAAGCGCCCCGGCATCATCGAGGTCGACCTCCACATCAATGAGCTGCTTGACAACACCTCCGGCCTGTCCAACACCGACATGCTCCAGGTGCAGATGCGCGAATTTCGCTCGGTGATGGACGCCAACATGGGCAACAAGGGCCAGAAAATCGTCTTTATCCACGGCAAAGGCGAGGGAGTGTTGAGAAAAGCTTTACTCGACGAACTTTCACGCCGCTACAAGCGTTGTGAAGTTCAGGACGCCTCTTTCCGTGAATACGGCTTCGGCGCCACCCAAGTAACCATCCACTAGCCTTCACTATCAACTAGAAACTAGAAACTAGAAACTAGAAACTAGAAACTAAAAACTAGAAAACTTGATATTCACCTTCACCGGCACCGGCAACTCCCTTTACGTGGCTCAAATGCTCGCCAAGCACTTGGGTGAACGCATCACGCTCATCCGCGACGAGCTGGCCACCGAGCCCGGTCGACGCTCCATCAACCTGCGCGACGAGCGCCGAGTGATATGGGTGTTTCCCATCTACTCCTGGGGAGTGCCGCCAGTGGTAAAGCGATTCATCCGCAGCGTGCGCTTCCACGCGGCCGACGGCTTGGGCCACCACATGGTAGCCACCTGCGGCGACGACTCAGGCCTGGCCGACAAGATATGGCGACGGCTCATCTCCCGCCGAGGCTGGACACCCATGGGCGCCTACACCGTGATCATGCCCAACACCTACACCCTGATGAAGGGATTCAACGTCGACCCGCCTAAATTGGCGCGCCAGAAACTCGAGGCCGCCCCCAAGCGTGTGGAGGCTATCGCCGGATACATCAAGGGCGGACTGATGGAAACGCAGGTCACCCGCGGCCGTTGGGCATGGATCAAAACCAAATGGATCTACCCCTGGTTCCAGCGCCACGCCATGTCGCCCAAGCCGTTCCACACCACCGACGCCTGCGTGGGCTGCGGCGAATGTGCCCGCGCCTGCCCCTTGGAGAATATCGTCATGTACAAGCGGCGACCTACCTGGCGCGACGACTGTGCCCTGTGCCTCCGCTGCTACCACATCTGTCCCAACCACGCCGTAGCCTACGGCCGCGCCACCGCCTCCAAAGGCCAATACCTCTGCCCCTTCACCCCCTTAAGTTTATTCTTGGAGAACTAAGACATTAGAAATAGACCGTTTCCCACCACACTTTAATTCAGGGGTATTAAGCCGGATATCACAATCTACAACATACACATTCCCCTCCTGAGATTTGATAACATTTTCGTCATGGAGATCGCTTAAATAAATTTCTGGAGTAGCATAAGTCCAATTACTGGGATTAACCAATTGGAATCCCAAATTTTCTGCGAAATCTCTGATTTCCTTCTCCCCCATAGGCATTCCTTGGATAAACGGCTGTTCCACGACAATCACAAATTTTCCATCCACTCGCCGGCCAAACCCCAATACCTGGAGCTTGGTTTCAGGGAACCAAGTGTTATGTAAACTGATTCGGTCTAACGCTAACAACGGTTGAATGTAATAGTCCAGCCCAATGGTTTTTATTAAATTCATTCCATTATCATAGATTTGAGCCTCTCCTCCTTCAGCGAGAAAGTTACCAAAGCGACTTTGAAGCACCTCATCAACCTCATCAATCCAACACCCGGCTGCTTTGGCCCAGTGTTCTATTCGTGATTCCTGGATCGCGCTGAGTTGCTTCTCTCTTTTGAAACTCCCGATTGCCGCAGTAAGGCGATCTGGCCCAACTTCTGCTGCCGCGAGAAGGGATGCAACGACATGCGTTGCACCTCCCGTTGCGCAGCCATGCTGTTCCGACGGTGAAAATCGTTGGTATATAATCCTGTGAGAAATGAATTGCTCTGCATATTTGTCTAATAAATTTTGGCCTTCGATTGTAAAACCCTCCGAGATAATCTTTTGGATTGACAACCAAATATCCTTTTTATACATAACAACTGATAAAACGATAGATCATGGATGATTAATGCAAAGATAAACATTTTAATGGAAAGAACAAAAACACTTATTTTTGGACCAATGAAGTACTCCCTTGGCTCAGACCGGCTTGAGCGTTGTTTTTAAGACTGATTT
>JAJPXC010000006.1 GCA_021205635.1 Bacteroidales bacterium
GTTTGGGGGCCGATTGTTTGGGGTCTTGTTTATCGCAGCTCGGCTGAGAGGCGTTTCTGGAGGTTGGCGATGATCTTGGCCATTACGGCGTCGATCTGGCGGTCGTTGAGGGTCTTCTCATCGTCCTGGAGCGACATGGTGATGGCGTAGGATTTCTTGCCCTCGGGGAGGTTTTTGCCCTCGTAGACGTCGAATAGCTCGACGCTGCGGAGCAGCTTGCGCTCGGCCTCGCGCACGGCACTCTCGACCTGCTCCATTGTCACGCTCTTGTCGAGCAGGAGGGCGAGGTCACGCACCACGGGCTGTGTCTTGGGCAACGGGGCGAAGGTCACGGTCTTCTTAAGGGCGAGCTTCACCAGCGCGTCCCAGTCGAGCTCGGCGGCCATAACGGGCTGCTTGATGTCGGCCTTCTTCAACAACGCTGGAGCCACGAGACCCATGGTGCCAAGCACCTTGCCCGAGCGCGTGGCGATGGTGATGCCTGCCGAGTAGATGTCGGTGGGAGCCTCGGCCTTCAATTCAATTTCGCGCGTGGAGATGCCCAAGCGGGCGATGATGTTGGCCACGTGGCCCTTGAGGTCGTAAATGGTTGCCTCGCGGGATGCCACGGCCCAGTTGCCGCGCTGGATGTTGCCGGTGAGCCACAGGCCCAAACGAGCGCCTTCGCTGTAGGGGGCGAGGGGATGCTCGGCTGTCGACTGCGCCTCGGGGTTGAGGAAGTAGACGTTGCCGGTCTCGTAGAGGGCGAGATTGGGGTTGCGGCGGTTGATATTGTGGGCGAGCGACTCCAATCCGCCGAACAGGAGGGTTTGGCGCATCACGTTAAGGTCGGTGCTCAGGGGGTTGAGCAGCTTCACGCAATGGTCGGCGGGATAGGTGGTAAGCTCGGCATAGTATCCTTCGGCGGTGAGCGAGTTGTTGAGAATCTCGTTGAAACCGGCGCCGGTGAGCTGCTCGGCGATCAAGCGGCGCAGGTCGTCGGAGGCGTCGGTGAAGGTTTTGAACGACAGCGAGGATTTCACGGCCGCGGGCATGGCGATGTTGTTGTAGCCGTAGATGCGGAGCACGTCCTCGGCGACGTCGCAGGGGCGCTGCACGTCGACGCGGTAGGTGGGAACCCGCAGGTCGAGACCCCCCTCAGTAGTTCCGGCGATCTCGATCTCCAAGCTGTGGAGAATCTTCTCGACGGTGTCGTGAGGAATCTCCTGGCCCATCAAGGCGTTGAATCGGGGGAACTCGAAGTCGACCTTGAACGGCTCGACCTTCTCGGGGTATATATCGACGATGTCGCCGCAAATCTCGCCGCCGGCAAGTTCCTTAACCAGCAACGCGGCCAATTTCAGGGGGTAGATGGTGCCGTTGGGGTCGACACCACGCTCGAAGCGGAAGGAGGCGTCGGTCGACAGGCCGTGGCGGCGAGCGGTTTTGCGCACCCACGTGGGGTTAAAGCAGGCGCTCTCGAGGAAGATGTCGGTGGTAGCCTCGGTTACGCCCGAGTTAAGGCCGCCGAACACGCCGGCGATGCACATCGGCTCCAGCTGGTTGCATATCATCAGGTCGCGCTCCGAGAGCTTGCGCTCCACGCCGTCGAGGGTGGTGAACGGCTGACCCTCGACCGCGGCCTTTACGATCACCTGGTCGCCCTTGATGGTGTTAAGGTCGAAACAGTGCATCGGCTGGCCGAAGCCGTGGAGGATATAGTTGGTGATATCGACTACATTATTAATAGGATGCATCCCTATAACCGACAGGCGGTCCTTCAACCACTGGGGGCTTTCCTGCACTTTGACGCCACGGATCGTTACGCCCGAGTAGCGGGTGCAAGCCTCGGGATTGGCCACCTCGACCGCAATGGCGCCTTGGTCGGTGTCCTTGTGGTACTCCTCCACCGAGGGGCGATGGAGATTGCCTCCACCAGCGTGGATGTCGAGGTAGGCGCTCAGGTCGCGGGCCACGCCGTAGTGGGAGGCAGCGTCGATGCGATTGGGGGTGATGTCGACCTCGAGCACGTAGTCGCTGGTGAGGTTGTAATATTTGGCCGCCGGGGTGCCGGGGGCAACCTCGTCTTTCAGGACAATGATGCCGTCGTGGGAGGTGCCCACGCCTATCTCGTCCTCGGCGCAGATCATGCCCAACGATTCCACGCCGCGTATCTTGGAGCGCTTGATCTGGAACTCCTTGTCGCCGTCGTAGAGTGTAGTGCCCACGGTGGCAACAACGACAGTCTGGCCTGCCGCGACGTTGGGGGCGCCACACACAATCTGGGTGGCCTGGCCGTCGCCGAGGTCAACAGTGGTGATGTGCAGATGGTCGCTGTTGGGATGCTCCTCGCAGGTGAGCACTTTGCCGATCACGATTCCGCGCAGACCTCCGCGGATTGCCTCCACCTCCTCTACCGAGCCTGTTTCCAGACCGACGGATGTGAGTGCGGCCGAGAGCTCGTCGGGTGTCAGATCGAAATCGACGTATTGTTTAAGCCAATTATAGGAAATGTTCATAGCAAGTACATTTAAAGCGCGAATTTACGAAAAAGTTGCGAGTTTTGGTAAACGAATGGGGAAAATGACATAGAAGTGCGTTTTGGCAAGTGGTAATTTTGCGAGAAAAAAGCTATGAAACATTTCACATTACAGGAATTGACCCGAAGCGCCACCGCTGAGCGCCTTAGTATCGACAACACTCCCGACGCCACGCAAGTGGCGAATCTCACCTGTTTGGTCGAGCAGGTGCTGGATCCGGCCCGCGAGGCGTTCGGCGCTCCCATCTACGTGAATAGCGGTTTCCGATGCCAAGCATTGAACAGCGCGGTAGGAGGCGCTAAGCGTAGCTATCATCTGCAGGGCCGTGCTGCTGATCTAAACACACGGTCGCGAGCCAGCAACCTTAAATTGTACAAGATACTGTCGAAACTACCTCATAAGGAGCTGCTTTGGGAAAATAACGGCGTGTGGATTCACGTGGCGTTGTAGATTGGCCGCTGCCCTCAGCGGCCGTTCCCAGGGTGGACTATGGAGATTCAAGAACGAAGTGCAAAATCCGTCGTTCTGAATAGCCCCCTATTT
>JAJPXC010000144.1 GCA_021205635.1 Bacteroidales bacterium
ATTTCGCCGAATTCTTATTTACCGAAATCGCCGATGCAAAATTACCGATTACACGACATCGCGAGATGCCGCCCTCTTGCGTTGATGTAGGAGCGTAGGGTGCCGGGCCTAGAAAAAGTTGACTTCATTACTCCTGGGGAGGTGGTACCGACATTTTTTTAAAAATCCCTCCTACCGCCAGCACGTGAGGAGGAATTGAGTGCCGGGATTTTAGTTAAATTCAATTTTGAGGGCAATATTTTACCTTATATTTTTAAATATAAGATGGAGGTGTAATTAACTAAAAGATAGTTAATTGCAATTTTGAAGGCTTAAAATTGTTTAGATTTGATTTCAATAGCCGATGAAGTTCACTCTACAGGTCGTAACTTTGTGATGTAAAAATTAATCAGTCGTATTGACAAGAACACTGGTTCTCATATAAGGATTAAGGACAAAAGGATAAATAGAAAATAGGGAATTATTTTTTTAGGGTTATTTAGTGTTGAATTAAGAATAAAAATCGCTTATGTTTATGTTGGTTATTTACCGATTGTGTAAATAGAAAGATCCAAGAAAATTAAGGGGCTTCGCGAGAAGCTCCTTTCTTTGTGTCCCTAAAGGTCTCCGTGGTCGCGGAAGGAGTAGTAGTCGTTGGCGGCGATGATTACGTGGTCGAGAAGGCGGATGTCAAGGATGTCGCAGGCTTTGGAGATCTTTGTTGTTAACTGGCGGTCGGCGCCGCTAGGCTGGAGGTTACCCGAGGGATGGTTATGGGCGAGGATAATACCCGTGGCTAGTTTGTCGACTGCTTTCTTCATCAGCAATTTAACGTCAACAAGGGTACTAGCTGTTCCACCCGAGCTGATGCACTCGCGAGCGATAAGGCGGTTGGCATGGTTGAGGTGAAACACCCAGAATTCCTCGTAGTTAAGGCGGCACATGTGGGGCCGCATCATGTCGTAAACTGTTTCGGAACCGTAGATTTGCGGCAGAGGGCTTGCGAAGTCGCTTTGGCAACGCAGGCCCAGCTCTAGCGCCGCGGCGAGCGAGACGGCTTTTGCTGGCCCTATGCCGCGATATTTGGAGGTTAGCTCGTGAATGCTCAGGCGAGCTATGCGCGACAGTCGGTTGTCGTGGTCGCGTAAGATCTCTTGGCTTAGTTGAATCACCGATTTGCCTGGCACACCGCCTCCGAAAATGATGGCAAGTAGTTCGGCGTTGGTTAGGGATTGTATTCCAAGGCGTAATGCCTTCTCGCGGGGACGGTCATCTTCGCTGAGATCCTGTATACGATTTAATGGAGTGTCTATCATGGCGTTATGGGAATGTTGCGGATTATTTTCCTCGTCTCATCTCAATTTCTTGGTTGACGTCGCGGCCCTTGCGCAGCACGATTTTGTTGAAAAAGGCTTGGAGGAAGCCCACACCATAGCCCCCCAATTGCAAAATGCTGGCCGGGACTGCCATAAGCGCGATTTTCAGGCTCTTGCTTGAGATCCATGCTGTGACAAAAATCGCCAAGAGATAGGCCGCCAGGGGCAAAATTAGCCACCATTTGACGCATATCGAGAGCACGATAAGGGCGATGGAACCAAGTACGAATGCCGCTGGCAAAAGGTGTACCAATTTCATTGAGCCGGGATAAAGGAGGTGGAGAGTGATTCGCGACATGCCAAAAACGTATACTTGACGAGCGAACAGCTTGAAACTCAGGCGCCTTTTGTGGTAAACCGGGGACTCGCGGAGCAGACCGATCGAAAATCCGGCTTGTCGAATTCGAGTAGACATGTCGATGTCCTCGGAGAACATTTCGCGGAAACCACCAACCCGCTCATACACAGCCCTGGAGAAGCCCATGTTGAACGTCCTGGGTGTGAATTTCTCGAGCGAGACCTTGCCACCACGGATTCCACCGGTGGTGAGGAACGAGGTCATGGCGTAGTTGATCGCCTTTTGCATGTCGCTAAATGAGTCGTGAGCCGCATCGGGACCTCCAAAGCAGTCCAATGGGTTGTTGTCCAGTGATTTGGCTATGGTTACGAAATAGGTAGGCGGGATAACGCAATCCGAGTCGAAGAAGATAAAATAATCACCCCGGGCTCTCTCTAGGCCGTAATTCCGAGCAATCGAGCGACCTTCATTCGACTTGTAAAAGTATTGAACGTCAATGTGTTGCGCCCATTTGTCAACGGCCGCTTTGCATGGAGCTGTCGAGCCATCCTCCACAATTATCACCTCGAAGTTTTTAACCGTTTGGTTGGCAAGGCTTTGTAGCAATTCGTCCACCTCGTCGAGGCGGTTGTACACGGGCACTATGACTGAGAATCGGGGATGGTCCATTAGCTCATGCGTGATTTGTAGTCGTTGTAGTCGAATTTGCGCAACATTTCCACTTGTCCGTCAGCGTGTTGCAAGGCGATTGATGGGTGCTGAACGCCGTTGAACATGTTGGTTTTGACGGTTGTGTAGTGGTTCATGTCCTTGAGGGTCAAGCGGTCGCCGATTTTGAGTGGCTCCTTGAACCACCATCCTTCCTTGAAGTCGCCGCTTAGGCAGGAGTTGCCCCCAAGGCGATAATAGTATTGCCCCTTGGATTTGTCGACAGCTTGCTCAATGTCAGGCAGATACGGCATTTCGAGGGTGTCGGGCATGTGGCATGCGAATGAGGCGTCGATAATAGCTGTGGAGATGCCGTCATGTTCGACGATATCGACCACAGTGACTTCCAAATCGCCGGTGCGCCAAGTGAATGCGCTGCCAGGCTCCATAATTACCTCTAGCCAGGGATAGCGTTCGCGAAATCCGTGTAACACGCTGATCAGGTGGTCGGTATCGTATCCTTCGCGGGTCATCAAGTGGCCTCCTCCGAAGTTTACCCACTTCAACCGAGGGAGGTATTTGCCGAATTGTGCCTCAAATGCTGCGAGCACCTTCTCGAGATCGTAGGAGGATGACTCGCAAAGAGCGTGAAAATGAAGTCCTTCCACGATTTCAGGTAATTTATTCGGCATTTCGTCGGCTGCGACTCCGAATCGGCTGCCTGGCTTTGCCGGATTGTATATGTCGGTTTCGATAACCGAGCATTTCGGGTTGACTCTCAAGCCGATAGAAACTGGTTTGTCAGTCTTGTCGTTATGTTGCTTGACTTTTTCACTAAAGCGTTCAAGCTGGCTTGACGAGTTGAAAGTCAAGTGAGTGCTCAGATCGAGAAATTTTTGGATATTGCCCTCAGTGTAGGCGGGGGTATAGGAATGAAGTTCGCCACCAAGTTCGTCGTGTGCCAATTGGAGCTCGTTGAGCGAGGAAGCTGTGGCGTTGGGGAAGCGTTCCCGCAAGATGGGGAAGGTGCGCCATAAAGCGTTGGCTTTTAGAGCGATAATAATATTCACGCCAGTAGCGTCGGCCACCCGAGCGATAGTGTCCATGTTGCGTCGCAAAGCGTCCTCATAGACGATGTAATAGGGAGTATTTAAATCCTTCTGTGTCATTAGCTTAGGATTTTAAATTTGGCGAATTTCAGGAGCAGCGTTTTGGTTTCGACGTTGGAGAATTTGACGGTGATTTTCACGTCGGCGGCGTGGTCGTCGATTGAGAGTATTTCCCCTTGGCCAAAACGCGGGTGCTCGATGGGCATTCCGATTTGTAATTCATTGACGTTGTGGGTGGTACAACCTTGAGACGATGAAGCGGCCGCAGGATTTGGGGTTGGTCGGGTTGAGGATGGAGTGAGGGGTTTAAAGCCTGGTGGCACTGACGGGAAGTTGCTCATATAATCGGTTGATGCCGAGCGGGTTACATCACCACGATTGCTACCGTATTGCGAGCGGGCGCCATTACGGTTGCCTCCACCGTAACCTCCTGAGAATCCGCCCGGAGAGTGGAATGACGAGCGATATTGTTGCACTGGGTCGACTCGGGGACCTCCGAGTGTGGTACCTGTGGCGAGCTGGAGGTAGTCGGGGTTGATGTCTCGTAGGAATCGGGAGGGCGAGCAGGTGTTGGTGGCGCCGTTGCGGTAACGCGACGAGGCGTAGCTCATCATGCAGTAATTTTTAGCGCGAGTGAGGGCCACGTACAGGAGGCGCCGCTCCTCCTCGATTTCAGCCAGGGAGTTGCACGCCATGGCCGATGGGAAAAGTTCCTCTTCTACTCCGACAATAAAGACATTGCTGAATTCCAGTCCTTTAGCGGCGTGAACAGTCATGAGCGTTACCCGTTCTTGCTCGCCGGTATCTTCGTCTTGGTCGGTAGCTAGAGAGGCTTGTGCGAGGAAATCGCGCATCGACACCTCCTCGTTTCCTTCTTCACGGCGCGACGACACGAATTGGCCCACGCCGTTGACAAGCTCGTTGAGGTTCTCCTGCTTGGAGATGCTTTCAGGGGTGCGGTCGGTGAGCAGCACTGTTAAAAGCCCGGTTTTGCGGATGATGTCGGTTGCAACTTCCTCGGCGTCCGTGCCAGCCTCGTTCATTTCCACAAACGACTGAATAAGAGCGAAAAAGCTGTCGAGTTTCTTCTGTGTGCCGCTGTTGACCTGCAAGCCGTAGGCTTGGGGATTGCTGAGGACAGTCCAAATGGACACTCGGCCATCTATAGCACAGCGTACCAGCTTGTTAACCGTGGTTTCACCGATGCCTCGGCCCGGGTTGTTGATGATACGACGCAGGGCCTCGTCGTCGTGAGGGTTGATCGACAGGCGGAAGTAAGCGATGGCGTCCTTTACCTCCTTCCGTTGGTAGAACGACAGCGAGCCGTAAATGCGGTAAGGGATGTTGCGCTTGCGAAGCGATTCCTCGAGGATACGGCTCTGAGCATTGGTGCGGTAAAGGATCGCAAACTCCTCGTAGCTGTCCTTGGAACGCATTTTTTGCTGGGCTATCTTGTTGGCTACCAGGAAGCTTTCCTCGTAATCCGAGTAACTTTGCACCACCTCGATGCGCGCGCCCACGTCCTTCTTTGAAAACACCTTCTTGGGAATCTGCTCGGTGTTCTTTTCGATCAGAGAGTTAGCAGCGTTGATGATGGTCTGGGTCGAGCGGTAATTTTGCTCGAGTTTGAATATCTTGAGGGAGGGATAGGAGTTCCTGAGATTCAGTATGTTACGGATGTTAGCGCCGCGGAAAGAGTAGATGCTCTGGGCGTCGTCGCCCACGACGCAGAGCGATTGGTTGGCGGCGGCAAGTTGCGACACGATAAGATGCTGGGCGAAGTTAGTGTCCTGATACTCATCCACTAAGATGAATCGGAAGTATTCCTGATAATGGTGGAGGATATCGGGGTTGTCGCGCAGCAGCACGTTGGTGAAATAGAGGAGGTCGTCGAAATCCATAGCGCCAGCAACGAAGCAACGCTGTCGGTATGCGGCGTAAATCTGCTGGGTGAAGGGCCGTTTGGAGCGCTTGTCGGCTTCCATCAAGGCGCGATCTTGGGCGTACATCTCGGGAGAGATGAGCGCGTTTTTGGCGGCTGAAATTGAGCCTAGCACAGTCGACGGCTTGTAGAGTTTGTCGTCGAGCTGCATGTCTTTTATAATGGTCTTAACCAGTGCTTTAGAATCGGCCGTGTCGTAGATGGTATAGTCGCGGCGGAAGCCAAGGCGGTCGGCGTGCTGTCGCAGGATGCGGGCGAAGATGGAGTGGAAAGTGCCCATCCACAGCTTGGAGGCCGTCGCCGGACCCACAAGAGCCTGGATGCGCTCGCGCATCTCTCGGGCTGCCTTGTTGGTGAACGTAAGCGCGAGGATGCGCCAGGGCTCGTAACCATGGGCCAGAAGGTGCACGATTTTGTAGGTAAGCACACGTGTCTTGCCCGAGCCTGCGCCTGCGATGACGAGGGCGGGCCCGTCGGTGTACACCACGGCGTCACGCTGTTGGTCGTTAAGCTCGTTGAGATATTCCTCTGCCATCGGCTCAACGGAATTGGTTGGTGATGGGGTTGTAATGCATGTCGATAGCGGCCAATTCACGTTCTAATTGGCTTTGGTTCATTCCTTTATCTTCGCAAAGCTCGGATAGGGATGAGTAGTAGTCGCGCAACTGGGTGTTGACCCAGCTGAGCAATATGTAGGGATCTTTGGGATGGATATCCATGAGGGTTACGCAAATTTTCTGCGAAGTTACGAATTTTTTGGGAAAGCCCATATATCTCGGGACGGGACGACCCGATTTCCATTTTGACCTCGCGGTGGAACCGCGAGGCACCGTTGCCCTATGCCCGGAGCCTTAGTCCTGTTTATCCGTGAGGTGGTCGAGATAGTCGGTGAGGGAAATTTCGCGGGCTAGGCCCATTTTTTTGCGCAGGCGGTAGCGTGTCATCTCGACTGAGCGGTAAGAGATGTTGATCAGCGGCGCTATCTCCTTGGACGACAGGCCCATTTTGAGGTAGGCGCAGATGCGTTGGTCGGAGGTCGTAAGATTGGGATGCAACTCGGTAAGTCGCTTCAGGAAGTTCTCGTACACCACGTCGAAGTGGCGGGTAAAGTTGCGCCAATCGTCGTCGTGAGAGATGTTTTCTTGGATAATCTGTTGAAGCTTAGAGATATGGCGCCCAAGCATTTGCGGCGACTGGTTGGCTGATTCTTGGATTTTTGAGAGGCGGTCCGAGATGTCGAGCAGCACTTGGTTTTTGCGGGAGCGGTTCATGGTGGTGTTGGAAAGCTCCTCGCTTATTTGCTTGATGTCGTGCTCGAGTTGCTGGCTTTTGAGGTGGGCGATTTCGTAGTCCTTGCGCAGGCTTTCCTCCTGGTTGATTCGTCGCAGGTTGACGATCTCGGCCTCTTTTCGGCGCTCCATCTCGGTTGCCGTGCGGCGGGATGAGTTGCGAATCCAGCGGTAAATGGCTATGCCAGCGAGGATTATGAGCAGTGTATAGATAAGCTTGGCCCACCATGTGCGGTAGAACGGCGGGGTGATGGTGAATGTGAACGAGCACTCGTCAGTAAGCCCGGTGTATTGATTCAATGCTTTGACTCTGAGGGTGTAACGGCCCTCATAAAGCTTGGTGTACTCTTTGACGTTGGCGGGGCTGAAGGCGCTCCAGTCGTGGTCGTAATTTTCCAGGAGATAAGAGTAGGAAACGGCGTTTTCGGTGCGATATTCGGGGTAGACAAACTCGAATTTCAGTGAGTTGAGATTGAACGGTATTTTTAGTTCGCCCCGTGGAATATGCATGGTAGGGGAGTAGAGAGTGGTGTCCTGGGGCCCAGTTATACGGCTGATGAATAGCTGCTTATGCATTTTTTCCGAGGGCTGATATTGGAGATTCACCACGTAGAAACCGTTTTGGTTGGAAATCAGCGCTTGGTTTTCGTCGATAAAGTTGAAATTGTCATATCCCGGGATAATGTTCTCGCAGACATGCTTGTACCTTACCGAGTCGATTTGGTAATTGCCGCGGCTGTCGCGCCACACTTTTCTAATCTCGGCTTCCGAGACGCTCCACAGGTCGCCGTTGGGTTGCTGATAGAGGTGGGAGGAGTTGCCGGCTGGAAGCAGGCGGTTGAGATGCTCGTGCTCAATAAGTTGCTCATTGCGAGCGTCATATCGGTAGAAACCAGCCTCGGAAGAGACAACTACGTCGTTGTTGATAAGGTTGACGGTCGTGGTCTTTGGAGCGATCAGTCCCGTTGCTTCGTCATAAAGCGAAACGTTGTCGAAGCGGTTTCCCTCGATGTTTAGGTGTAACCGATAAACGCCTTTGAGCCAGTGACTTATCCATAGATTCATCTCATCATCGATGACAAAGCGTCCACCAGCGTCGTTATAGCCGTTGATGCGCCCACGCGACAACCATCGGCCGTTTTCGCGACGAAGCATGTAAAAGTTGTCATAGGTGGAGACGATAGCAAGGTCGGGGTGATCAGGCACGCCGCGAATCCACAATGAGCCGGGCACACCCTCTACCGCTTGGAAACCAGGTCCCGCGAACGTGTACAGGCCGTTGTCGTTGGCCACGAAAAGCGTGCCTCTGATGGAGTCGATGGCCCACACCTGGCCTTTAAGGGATGGCTTATAAGATTGGGTATCAGGGGTGGAAGGAAGGGGGAATGGGACGTGGTAAAGGCCTTGGTTGGTGCCGAAAAACAGTTGGTTGCCATACTTCAGCGATGCGTATCCTGCGCCATATTGCACGAAGTCGCCGAAAAGGTTTTCCATCGGGGAGTCGCGCACGATAAAGTCGATGCCGTTGTCGAGGGCCAGCCAAAGGTTGCCCTCACCGTCAAATGCGCAGTTGAGAACCGTGTTGTTCTGAAGTCCCGTCTCTATGTTGACGTACACGGTGTTGCCGGTCTCGAGATTGCGAATGGCGATACCGCAATTGACCGTGCCAAGAACTAGCTCGCGGCCGTTGGTAGTGGCGCTAAATATCTGATTCTCTTTGAGGAACGAGTCGATATCGGTGGGGTAGGGGACGGCGCGGTTGTCGCTATATCGGTACAGGCCGTCGAACGGCGTGGCTATCAACAGGTCGTTGCCCAGCGGGAGGATGGCGACGATGCGCTTGCCCGCGAGCTCTTGGCAGCCGGGCATCGGCGTTAGGGCCAGGCCTTGCAACTTGAGCAGCGAGCCTTCTTGGGTGCCTACATAGAAATCGTGGCCCACGAGCGCCGAGGCCGTGATTTTCTCATGGAGGGGGATGATGGTGGTGTGCCCGTCCTCGTATTTAAATATGTGGAAATCGGATTGGAACACAATGGCGTCCCCTTCGCGGGCGATATTCCACACCTCGTTGAAATGGCAAGTGGAGTCGTTGAGGGTAGATCGTAGCGAACGGTAAGAGGGCTTGCTGTCACCCTCGTTGTGGTGGAAATATCCGAAATCCTCCGATCCGCCCACGTAAATGCGCTTGGCGATTGAGTCGACCATATCAGATCTCACGGTTGAATAATTGCCGAGATGCAGCAGTTGCCAGCTTTTGGAGTCGTAACGGAGCAGGCCGTGTTGGTTGCCGAAATACATACGACCGAGGTGGTCCTGTGCGACGGCCCAGTTCTGTGTGCCTCCGCCGTAGTCGTGCCGGGAGAAGTTTCTCACCAACGGATGCGCCGCCTCGGCTCCCTGATATATAAAAAGGGAGCAGAAGATAGTTGTTAAGGTTAAAATCTGTTTACGTAAGAGCTGATTCAAGGTAGTCATACACGATTCGTTTTGTCGCGAAAAATTTTGATTAAAGCATCCCTGTCAGGGGTAAGCCTGATTTATTGTAATGCAAAGGTACAAAAATTATTTGATGTGGTGGGGATGAAAGTATGTTTTTAAACATAAAAATTGTAATTATCAGAAAATCAGTGATGTATAAAAATGTTGTAGAGTTGTTGTAGGGGTGACAAATTGGGGACGTAGGTTTTTTTATGAGCAAAAATGTTTGGAATAGGGCTGATTTGTGCTGTACCTTTGCGGTGTGAATCGGATAGATCTCACATTGACCTTAACCAGAATATCAGTCTTTATCCATTTTAAGTAAACCAGTGTTAAAACGATTTATGAGCAAACAGATTCTTACCTTGATCCTTATGCTGTTCGCGTTCACGTTAGGCGCGCAAGAGCTGAAGGTGACGGGCACAGTGACCTCCCAAGAGGATGGCGAGCCCCTGATTGGAGCCACCATCACATGTAAAGAGGCACGCAGCAACGTCACCGCCACCGATATCGACGGTAACTACCAGATATCGGTTAAGCCTGGCCAGACTCTCATATATTCTTATGTGGGATGTGAAGCTCAGGAAAGAAAGATCACCGAATCCGGCACGGTCGACGTGGTCCTCTCGAGCTCCTCAGTGATGCTCAACGAGGTTGTCGCCATCGGTTACGGCACCATGAAGAAGAGCGACCTCACCGGCTCGGTAACGACGGTAGCCGCCGACAAGCTCCAGAAAACCCCTTCACCCAGCTTGGCCAACGCGTTGCAGGGACAGGCGGCTGGCGTGACCGTCAACTCGCTTAGCGGACGTCCCGGCGCCAGCGCCGAGGTGCGTATCCGTGGCGTGGGCACCATCAACAACTCAGCTCCTATATATGTAGTGGACGGCGTGATCACCGACGACATCGCCTTCCTTTCGCCCTCCGATATCCAAAGCGTGGAGGTGCTGAAGGACGCGTCGGCAACCGCTATTTACGGTAGCCGCGGTGCCAACGGTGTCATCATCGTCACCACAAAGGGTGGCCAAGCCCGCCAGCGCGCGCAGATCACATTCGACGCTTACGTGGGCGTGCAGACCCGCTGGAAAAAGCTCGACGTGATGAACGCCAAGGACTTCGCCGAGACCTACCTTAAATTCAACGGCACCGCTAAGGCCCGCGAATACTACGCCGAGAACGGCTTCAACGCTTGGCTGTCGCGCTACATGGGTGTGGGCTCCTCGGCCTACTATCCCACCGTATACGACGCAGACACCAACCCCACCGGCTTCGATTACGCGTCCCAGGACACCGATTGGCAGGACGAGGTATTCCGCGACGCCCTGATCCAGAACTACCACCTGTCGATTGACGGTGGCAACGACCAGTTCACTTATTCTATGTCGGGCAGCTGGTTCAAGCAGGAAGGTACCATTATCGGTTCCGACTACTCCCGCTTCACCGGTCGCTTGAACACATCTTATAAAGCAACCCCTTGGTTGAAGGTTGGCGAGAACATTTCGTTCATGTCGTCAGTGGCCAAGAACGCTTACGAAAGCGGTGACAACAGCGAGAGCGCCGGCGCCAACATCCTATCGGCCGCCTTCGCAATGGCTCCCTGGGATCCGGCCCGCTACCCCGAAGGCTCGGTGAACAAGAACGGCAAGGACCTCTCCGGCCAGATCTCCGCCGCCTCCAACTTCAAGAACGTCACCAACCCCCTGTCGATGGTTGAGTACTCCAACCCCAAGGTGCGCAATGAGCGCTGGGTGGGCAACGTATTCGCCGACATCACCCCGATACCTTATTTGACTTGGCGCTCGAGCTACTCGTTCGACTACAAGATCACCACCGACAAGAGCTTCTCCGAGGCTTACGAGATCTCCTCCTACGATAAGCGCGAGAAAAACTTCCTGAGCTCCTCGATGGCCCGCACCTACAACTGGAACGTCGACGAGATCCTCACCTACGCCCGCACAATCGGCAAGCACGACTTCACCGCCATGGCTGGTTTCACCGTTGAGGAGTACAACTACTACTCGATCGGCAACTCCGGCTCCACGATCCTCAACCCCGTTGAGAAAAACTGGTACCTGTCGCAAGTAACCGACGACTACGGCACCCCGAGCGACGGCGTAAGCCGCTCGCGCCGCCAAAGCTGGCTCGGCCGCTTGCACTACGCTTACAACAACCGTTACCTGGCCACGTTCAACTTCCGTGCCGACGGTTCCTCCAAGTTCCCCGAGAACAAGTGGGGCTACTTCCCCTCCTTCTCGCTGGCATGGCGTATCTCCCAGGAAAACTTCATGCGCGACGCCCAATGGCTCAACGACCTGAAGATCCGCGTAGGCTGGGGTAAGGTAGGTAACGACAACATCGGCAACGACGCCTTCACCCTGAATATGTTCAACACCGGTCCTACATTCGTCGACTACGTCCTCGGCGTAGACCAGCAGCTCGCCAACGGCGCTGCCGTCCTCACCTGGATCAACAACGGTGGCCACTGGGAAAACACTGAACAATGGAGCGTGGGCGTTGACTTCGGAATGTTCAACAACCGCTTGACGGGATCGGTCGAAGGCTTTATCCGCAACACCAACGACATGCTCATGTCGGTAACCGCCCCCGCCCAGACCGGTAACCGCTACGCCGCCACAGCCAACGTAGGCAAAGTGCGCAACAAAGGTATCGAGATCTCCCTCGAGCACCGCAACTCCCTCACCCGCGACTTCGAGTACTCCATCTCGGGTAACGTCTCCTTCATCGACAATAAGCTCACCTCCCTCAACGGCGGATCGCCGATTTATACCAATTATTCCAATGTTCAAGTAGTCGATCAGGGACATTCACTCTATTACTTCTGGGGTTATCAGTACGACGGCATCTACAAGACCGACCAAGAGGCTCTCGATTACCTCACCGGTTACACCTCCGAGGACATTCCTTACCACGCTGGCGACGCCAAGTACCGCGACGTAAACGGTGATGGCCGCATCGACGACAACGACCGCGTCGACCTCGGCTCCTCGATCCCCTGGCTCAACTACGGTATCAACCTCGGTGCCTGCTACAAGAACGTCGACCTCCAGCTCTTCTTCCAGGGCGTAGGCGGCAACAAGATCTACAACCAGATGCGTCACCGCTTGGAGAGCAATGGCTCGGAGTCGGTACTCAGCCCGATGATGGCCTACGCTTGGTGCACCGACGTCCAGGAGGCCTATGCCAACGGCGAGGTTGACGTCACCGCCCCCAACCCCAAGAACACCGTCAACTACTACGTGTCGTCGCGCTTCTTGGAGAGCGGCTCCTACTTCCGCCTCAAGAACCTGCAGATCGGTTACACGCTGCCCAAGAAATGGATCTCGAAGGCCGGCTTCCAGAACTGCCGCTTCTACTTCCAGGGCTCCAACCTGTTCACCTGCACCAAGTACAAGGGCTTCGACCCCGAGGTTAGCTCCGGCGTCGACTACGGCAACTACCCCCAGAGCCGCACGTTCATCTTCGGTGTCAACATCGTTTACTAATCATTCAACAGAACAACAGTCATGAACAACATATTCACAAAATCGCTTTTAGCGTTGGCGGTAGCCGCAATGGGGCTCACCACCACCTCCTGCAATGACTGGCTCGGCGAGGAGTCGCCCGGTTCGACCAAACTCGAGGACTATTTCACCTCGGGAGCCGCCGCCCTGCAAGTGGTAAACGGTTGCTACAGCCCGTTGCAGTATGAGTTCAACAACACTTATTTCTCGGAGTGGTTCTTCGGCGATATACCCTCGGACGACGCCCTAAAGGGAGGCCAGAACGTAGCCGACGGCGCCGAGGCCTACGACATGGACAACTTCAAGACCAACGCCAACAACGGCATCTGCCTCGACTATTACCGCGCAAAATACATGGGTATCGCCCGCTGCAACCTGGCCCTCCAGGAGCTTCCGGAGGCTCCCACCGACGACGACATGACCGAGGCTCGTCGCGACTGCGCCCTTGGCGAGGTTTACTTCCTGCGCGCTTTCTACTACTTCCAATTGGTGAAGGTGTTCGGCGGCGTTCCCCTGGTTGACTTCGTGATCGACTCCAGCGAGAAATGGCAGCAGCCCCGCGCCACCGTCGAGGAGTGCTACGCCAAGATCATCGAGGACCTCAAGCAGGCTGAAAGCCTCCTTTGGGAGAAGAGCAAATATCCCTCGGAGGACCTTGGCCGCGCCACCCGCGGCGCTGCTTTGGCCATGCTCTGCAAGGTATACCTCTATATGAAGGACTACGACAACGCCTACACCTGGGGCAAGAAGTGGATCGACGAGGAGTACACCACCGGCGAATACTCGCTGTGCCCCGTGTTCTACGACAACTTTACCCTGGCCGGCGAGAACGGCCCCGAGAGCGTCTTTGAGATCCAGTACATGGAGGACCCCACCAGCGACTACGGCGAGGGCAACGGCTTCACCCGCGGCACCTTCTCAACCGTGCTGATGCGTCCCCGCTTGAACTCCCTGAGCGGCTCGTCGCGCGGCTGGGGCTGGAACCACCCAACGCAGGACCTGTACGACGAGTTTGAGGACGGCGACCCCCGTCGCGAGGCTACCATCGGCGTTCCCTCCGACGAGGAGCGCGACGAGGCCGAAGTCAACTATCTTGGCTCACCTTATTATAATAATAAGTGCTGCTACAGCGAAGGTGGCACGTTCCCCTCGATCGCCCACGACTCCCGCTCGCCCAAGAACTACCCGCTTGTTCGCGCATCCGACGTGATTCTTCTCTACGGCGAGGCCGCCCTCGAATCCGGCAAGGACTTGGCAGCCGCCAAGTGGGCACTGGAGACCGTGCGCAACCGCGCCCGTCAAGGCGACTCCACGATCCTCCCCGCGTTCCCCAACTACCGCGGCTATAGCGACAACACCGAGAGCCTGCGTCAGGCCCTGCGCCACGAGCGCCGCGTGGAGATGGCAATGGAAGGCCATCGCTTCTTCGACCTCGTGCGCTGGGGTATCGCCAAGCAAGTGCTTGACAAGGACAACGGCTCCTATGGCAAGAACGAAAGCGCCGAGGCTCGCGCCGAGATGGCCAACTTCATCGAAGGCAAAAACGAGCTGTTCCCCATCCCGGCCGAGGAGATCAACCTCAACCCGATGGACCAGAACCCCGGCTATTAATCACGGATTAAGATTCCTGTACTATTTCATATTCTAAGTCTCACACTATTCATTTCTATCCTATTTAATTCCTATCTATCCTCAAATCCTTAACAATACCCGAAAACTTTTAGGCGCCGGAGGGCTTGATTTTCCCTCCGGCCCCCTAAAGGGGGGAATCAAAGGATAAAGGACAAAGGATAAAGGATAAAGTAATAGCCAAGGCCGATGAAATCCACAGGATAAGATATCCCAGGCTCTCCCAGCCTTCCCCAGGCTCTCCCAGTCTTCCCCAGGCTCTCCCAGCCTTCCCATCGAGGCGTTACAGCGTTAAAACGTTAAAGCGTTAAAGCGATAAGCCGATAGATCGATAATTCGATAATTCGATTATTCGATTATTCTTTAATCTTTTCCTCCTTTCCTCCTTTAACGCCCTTCTAAAAGAAAACTCAAGTAACCTAAATAACCAAATTTCTTACCTATCAAAAAAAACCAAAATTATGAAGAATTTTACTTTCGCTGCCCTTTTCCTTGCAGCAGCCATGAGCGCCAGCGCACAGTACACCGTTGAGGATCCCGGTATCGACGCCGTCCTCGTAGGTCTTGACGCCGAGTCGAGCTACGTATTCGACTGCTTCATCACCAACAACTACACCCTCACTCAGGCACAGGCCAAAGGCTACACGGTAAACGACTACCGCGTGAACGACGTAACCTCCCACTTCTGGTGGTGGAATGAGGCCGCTTGGAACGCATGGGACAACAACGGTTATCCCGACGTTGACTTCTCGGACGAGCCCGGTTACATCGGCGTTGTTACCAACGCTGCAGCTGTATCCTCCGGATGGTCGGGTGGTGGTATCGCCCTTGACGCCGCAGGCAACTACGACTTCTCCCACATGAGCGGCGACACCCACTTCCACGTGGCTTTCCGCTCCACCACTCTCACCTCGGCCGCTCTCAACATCTTTGCTGAGGATGGCGTGGACGCTCCCGCCAACCTTTCTCTCGGTTCGGCATTCGACGGCCAGCCCGTGCTCGCCGGCTACGGCTCTGACGACGAGGAGTGGGTAGGTGTTGACATCACCCTCAACAACCTGAAGAAATTGTGGCCTGCTTTCGAGATCCCCAGCAGCTCCAACTGGACTGGCAACGTGCTCGCTATCCTCACCGGTGCCATCGAGGGCAAGAACCTCTGCTTGGACGGTGTATACTGCTACAGCCCTGTTAACGCTGGCGTTGGCTCGCTCGTAGCCGACAAGGACAACGAGATCTCGGTAATCGGCAACCAAGTGATCGCCGCTGGTGCCCAGAGCATCGAGGTTTACAACCTGGCTGGCCAGCTCGTGCAGAGCGCTGCTTCCGATATGCTTACCCTCGACCAGGCCAACGGCATGTACATCGTTAAGGCCGGCTCGCAGGTGAAGAAGATCATCCGCTAATTAGCGTTTAGCATTTAGCATTTAGCCAAAATGCCGTGGTAATGGCCTAACCATTAACCACTAATGCATTAACCATTAACAACCATAGCTGAATCCGTTACAAAAGATTTAGTTTTATTTAGGTTCAAATGACAATGCGGGGCTTCGGCCCCTGCCGAAGCCCCGACATTGTTTCCCACTAACCATTAACCATTAACCACTCACCACTCCATGAAGCTCTTTACCCTTCCCCTCCTCGCTCTCGCAACCTCCACAGCCCTGGCCGCTGGCGTTGACCCCCAGGTTGGCTCAGGCGAAACCGACGGCTACTATCTCGTGTGGCAAGACCTTTTCGACGCCACGGAACTCAATTCCAATCGCTGGAATATCGAGGTGAACGGCAGCGGCGGCGGTAACAACGAGCTTCAATACTACACCGATTTCCCCGACAACGTTGATCTGGGCGACGACGGCGACGGCAACCACTGCCTCATCCTCACCGCTCGCCGCGAGGACTACAAGAGCAAGCACTTCACCTCGGGCCGCGTCAACTCCAAGAACAAGATCGCCTTCACCCACGGCAAGATTGAGGCTGCCATTAGGATTCCATCCACCGCCAACGGCCTGTGGCCCGCCTTCTGGATGATGGGCAACGACTACGACCAAGTGGGCTGGCCCAAATGCGGCGAGACCGACATCGTGGAAATGGGCAACTCCTCCGGCATCTCGGGTGGCACCCAAGATCGCTTCTTCAACGGCGCTTGCCACTGGGGTCAAGGATGGCCCGCGGCCAGCTACGCCAAATCCACCACGGTGAGCTACTCCCTCCAGGACGGCGAGTACCACCTGTTCACCTGCATCTGGGACGCCGACGCCATTTCGATGTACGTCGACAAGGACAAATACCCCAACAATTACCCCTACTACAAGATGACCATCCCGCAGGACGAGCCCGACAACGAATGGTCGCCCGGCAACTACTTTCATAAGGACAACTTCATCTTGTTCAACCTCGCAGTCGGTGGCGACTTCACCGGCATCTGGGACGCCTCCAACATTACCGCCCTCAACGACGATAACGACAACCAGGCCTCCATGTACATCAACTACGTGAAGATTTATCAGAAGGGCGACAGCGACGAGCACACCTCGTTCAACGATCCCGGCGATGAGCTTTCATCAGTAAGAAATATTGATGCCGATGGGCTGAAACTCGGCATCACCGTCCAGAACGGACGCATCTGCTTTAGCGAAACCGTATCGGCCGAGGTTTACGACCTCTCAGGCCGCCGCGTGGCTGCCGGCACCGGCGCCTCGATCGACGCCCAGCTCCCCTCGGGCATCTACATCGTCCGCACCGGCACCCAAGCCCGCAAAATAGTCTTGTAGTTAAAAGTTGAAAGTTAAAAGTTTAAAGTTATTACTTTATTCATTTGAACTGCTGATAAATAAACTATTAACTTTAAACTTTAAACTTTAAACTTTAAACTTTAAACTATTAACTTTAAACTTTAAACTTTAAACTTTAAACTTTACCCCACCCGCCTCTACTAGGTACACTACATATTTTCTAAGCGATTCAAGTTCTTAATTCGACACTTCCCTCTTAACCAAAATCAAGCTATTTACCTACAAATGAATCTATTAAAGACAACCTTGACAGCCTTCGTTGCCGCCGCAACCCTCACCGCGGCGGCAGCGGACAGCTATCATCTCTTCGGCTACCGCTTGGCTTGGGCTGATGAGTTTGACGGCCCGGAGCTCGACCGTTCGGCGTGGAACGTCGAGATCAACGGCACCGGTTGCGGCAACGAGGAGTTGCAATTTTATGTCGATTCACCCGACAATGTGTCATTGCGCGACGGCAACCTCGTGATTACGGCCCGCCAGCAGGACTACGAGGACAAACATTTCACTTCAGCTCGCCTCAACACTTGGAACAAGATGACTTTCACCTATGGCGTCATTGAGGCTCGTATCATGATCCCCCAAACCGCCAACGGTCTGTGGCCAGCCTTCTGGATGATGGGCAACGACCTGGGCGAAAACGGTTGGCCCGCATGCGGCGAAACCGATATACTTGAGATGGGCCACTTCAACGGCATCGCCGCCGGGCAGCAGGATCGCCTGTTCAACGGCGCCCTCCACTGGGGCACAAGCGCCGACCGCCACGCCCAGAGCGTGGGCGACCGCGTCAACCCCGTTTCCCTCCAGGACGGTGAGTATCACACATTCTACACCGTGTGGACCCCCGAGAAAATCGAGATGTTTGTCGACGACGCCACCGAGCCTTACCTGTCGATGGATATCACCGAGCGCGAAAACCCCGCAGCCCCCGGCTACTACTATCATAAACCCAACTTCCTATTGTTGAACCTCGCCGTGGGCGGCTGTTTCCCCGGAATCCTCGACCCCAAGGACATCACAGCCCTCCCCGACGGCAAAGCCGAGATGCTCGTCGACTACGTGCGCGTCTACCAGCGCTCCCAGGACATCGCCTCCCAGAACCCCTAATCCCCTCCACCCC
>JAJPXC010000018.1:0-2876 GCA_021205635.1 Bacteroidales bacterium
TATGTGCAACTTTTTCATTATAAATATTTTACCATTTTAATTCAACCAACAGGTGTTTTTACCTTATATTAATAAATGAATTGTTGAAATGCTTTGTTCAAAAAAATACCGGTTTTAGCGGATAAAAAATGATTGGTTATCTCGAAAACTAAGGTGTAAACTGGCTTTTGTCGATAACTTAGAAGGGCTTGCGGCGCGGGCCACAAGCCCTTCTGCGGGGCAAAGTTATAAAATTTTCCTCAATTACAAAAAAATTAAGGAAAGTTTAAACGATTTAAGAGGAGTTAAGGCTCCTGTCGTCCTCTCGTCCACTCACCACTCACCACTCACCACTCACCACTAGTAGTTGTCCAGCGCGTCGTGCTCCACGTCCTTGAAGTAGCGGTAGGTGCCAAGCATCAGCTCCGAGCATGCGTCGTCGTCGCACACGATCAGCGCGTTGGGGTGAAGCTGCAGCGCCGAGATGGTCCACATCTGGCTTACGCCAAGCTCCACGCCATGCTTCAGCGCGCGGGCCTTGTGCTGACCGTTGACAAGCAGCATCACGCTCTTGGCGTCCATGATCGTGCCTACGCCAACGGTCAATGCGGTGGTGGGCACCTTGTCCTTGTCACCCTCGAAGAAGCGCGAGTTGGCCAGAATCGTGTCGGTGGTCAGGCGCATCACGCGGGTGCGAGACGTCAGTGACGAACCCGGCTCGTTGAACGCGATGTGGCCGTCGGGACCCACGCCACCGATGAAGAGGTCGATACCACCCAGCGCGGCGATCTTGGCCTCGAAGCGAGCGCACTCGTCCTCGGGCACCGGAGCGTTGCCGTCAAGAATGTTGACGTTCTCAACGGGGATGTCGATCTGGTTAAAGAAGTTGGTCCACATGAACGAGTGGTAGCTCTGCGGATGTCCCTGGGGGATGCCGCGGTATTCGTCCATGTTGAAAGTCACCACGTTCTTGAACGACAACTCGCCGTTCTTGTGCAACAGAATCAGTTCGCGGTACATGCCCAGCGGGGAGCCACCGGTGGGAAGACCCAGCACGAAAGGATGCTCGGCTGTGGGTTTGGCTTCGTTGATGCGGTCGGCAACGTATCGGGCTGCCCAGCGCGACATGCGCTCATAATCGGGTTGGATGATTAATCTCATTATTTATGCTTTTTTATGGGTTATATATTTCTTAGTTTCAAGGCTTTAATGATTTAAAGCCGCATTGTTTTATATAAGCCGTTTATCGTCCTCGGCCACGCTCGCGCTCGCGGCGACGCAGGTGATACGCCAGCAGGGCGATCACCAACAGGGTGGCGCCGATAATGCCGAAATAGTACAAGGCCGAGTACTCTCCCGACGCGTAGGCTGGATAGCCGATCCAGCTCATCACTCCCAGATAGAGGACGAGCAACGATGGAATTAGGGTAGATCGTTTCATGTGTCTTTGTTGGTCATTCAGGGTTAAGGTTGAGGGTGGGGTGGGGGGAAGATTACGCTCCTTGCCGCTCCACGGTTTTCCAATATGGTGAGTGTTGGGGGTCGAAATTGCCGCTTCTCAGGTGATTGTAAATGCGCAGGCATGCCCACGCGTCGATCGACGCGTAACGTTGCAGCGACTCCGTGAGCGTGTCGGCCTCCCAGTTGCTCAGCCGCTGGCTCTTGGAGATGCGCGACCCGAAAAGTATCGCGTAGATCTTCTGCAGCGACGCATCGTGGATCGAAAATCCCTTGACAAAATCCTGCAGGTCGACAAAGCCACGTGGCTCGAATTCACTGATCTTGTGAAGCACCAGGAAATCGTCGCGCAGCGACAACCCTATCTTCTCCACCGTCTCGTCCTCCAGGAAGTCCTTCAACTCCTCGTGGAACCCCAGCTTTTTCAACCGGAAAAGGAAACAATGGTCGGCTGTCGAGATCTGGATCAGGGCCACCGTGTTGACGTGGCCCTTGCGGAACGACGGCCGTGTCTCCGTGTCGAACCCCACGCGGCGCGCGGCGCGCAAAAACGCCAATGCCTTCTTGGCCTCCCTCGGATTGTCAACCACAGTGATGCGTCCGGGGTAGGCCACAATGGGCAGGGGAGCAAGCTCCTCCTTCGTGATTGCTATGTAACGTTCGGTTGTTTCCATGGCAAGTGGCGTTTCAAAGTGTAAAGGTAGCAAGTTTTTTCCAAACTACAATAAATATTTTTAAAAACCATCCCAAATCGATGGTTTTGTCGAAAAAAAGTGGTAAGTTTGCGCTCAATTAAACCCCCTCGATTTCGAGAGGTTTTCACAGCGATATTCAACTATTGTGTAACCGCTAAAACTTGTAACAAATATGCTTAGCAAAGATTTGGAAAAGGCTCTTAACGAGCAGATTAACGCCGAGTTGTGGTCGGCATATCTCTATCTTTCCATGGGTATGGACATGGAGTCGAAAGGCCTCGGCGGCATCGCCAACTGGTTCAAGGTGCAGTTCAAGGAGGAGCAGGCACATGCCGAAATCTTCATGAACTACGTCAACTCCCGCGGTGGCCGCGTCATCCTCGCCCCCATCGCCGCTGTCGACACCGAATGGCCCTCCATCCTGGCTGCTTTCGAGGCTACCCTCGCCCACGAGAAGAAAGTCACCGCAATGATCAACAACCTCTACGCCATGGCCGAGGCCGAAAAGGACTACGCTACCCGCTCGATGTTGACCTGGTTCGTCGACGAGCAGATCGAGGAGGAGGAGACCGCCCAGGGCTACATCGACAAATTCAAATTGATAGGCAACGACGGCATGGGCATCTACATGCTCGACCAGGAGCTCGGCTCCCGCACCTACACCGCCCCCTCCCCCCTCGCCTCCGAGTAAACGACTTCCCTTCAAGCCACCGTGCCCCGCGGTTCGCCGCGGCGGTCTCACGA
>JAJPXC010000018.1:2886-17903 GCA_021205635.1 Bacteroidales bacterium
AAACGACTTCCCTTCAAGCCACCGTGCCCCGCGGTTCGCCGCGGCGGTCTCACGAAAGTACCCCCTCGCCTCCGAGTAAACGACTTCCCTTCAAGCCACCGTGCCCCGCGGTTCGCCGCGGCGGTCTCACGACAGTACCCCCCTCGCCTCCGAGTAAACGACTGAGCCGCAACGCGGCGTGTTGGCAATAACCCCCGGTGACCGCAGGGAACCGGGGGGTGAAGGAGCACGCTCTCCCTAAGTCTACCAGCCCCAACGGGGCGGTTTGGAAAGTGCCAAACCGACCCGTTGGGGCTGTCTAACGACGTTACTCCCAAGCGCCCCAGCCCCCAATCTATTGAATGCGAGGCTTTCAAATCCCAATTTTCATGCCCCGCAATGCTATGTCGCGAAAAAGTGTTACTTTTGTGCCTAATTATGAACGACTATAAACCTATATTCGACCGGGCACGAGCCGCCTCTCGCGAGCTTCCTGCCCTTACTATCGAGCAGGTCGACAAAGCTTTAATGTTTGTCGCCGACTCGATTGAGGAAAACATTCCCGCCCTTTTGAAGGCCAATGAGAAGGACCTCGAGCGTATGGATCCCTTGGATTCCAAGTACGACCGCCTACAATTGACCGAACAACGCTTGCGCGACATCGCCGCCGACATGCGCTCCGTGGCCTCGTTGCCCTCGCCTCTGGGCCAAACCCTCCGCGAAATCAAGCGCCCAAACGGCATGAAAATCCGAAAAGTTACCGTCCCCTTCGGGGTGATCGGTGTGATATATGAAGCCCGTCCCAACGTCACCTTCGACGTCTTCTCCCTCTGCTTCAAGGCCGGCAGCGCCGTGCTCCTCAAGGGCGGCAGCGACGCCCGCGACACCAACGCCTGCGCCGCCCACCTCCTCCGCTCCTGCATGAAAAAACTCGGCGTCAACCCCGACGCTGTCCAACTCCTCCCCGTCGAGCACGACTCCACCCAAGCAATGCTCGAGGCTGTCGACGACGTCGACCTGATCATCCCACGCGGCAGCAAAGGGTTGATCGACTTTGTGCGCAAAAATTCCATTGTGCCAGTCATCGAAACCGGAGCCGGGGTGTGCCACACCTACCTCCACCAATCAGGCTTGAAAGACATCGCCCGCAACCTCGTGTTCAACGCCAAGACCCGCCGCCCAAGCGTCTGCAACACCCTCGACACGCTCGTGATCGACCGCGTGCGCCTGGCCGACCTCCCCGAAATCTGCGAGCCCCTCAAGGAAAAGGGCGTCGTGATCTTCGCCGACGCCCCCTCCTACGCCGCCTTGGAGGGCAAGTATCCCTTCCTGGAGCGTGCCGGCGACGAGGATTTCGGCCGTGAGTGGCTCTCGCTGAAGATGTCCATCAAGACCGTCGACTCGCTCAAGGACGCCATCGAATTCATCACCGCCAAGGGCTCCCGCCACAGCGAGTGCATCGTGGCCGAGGACGAGGGTGCTGCCGAGCGCTTCACCCGCGACATCGACGCGGCCTGCGTCTACGTCAACGTGTCGACGGCGTTCACCGACGGCGGCCAATTCGGTTTCGGCGCCGAAATCGGAATCTCCACCCAGAAACTCCACGCCCGCGGCCCTATGGCCCTCCCCGAAATCACCACCTACAAGTACATCATCACCGGAAACGGCCAAACACGCAAGTAAGAAGGATAAAGAATAGAGGATAAAAGATAAAGGGCTGCCGCTCTGTCGTGTATTCGTTCACTCGTGTATTCGAAAATATAAAGTATATGTCTAAAAAGTTAATTATAAGCGCTGTGGCCGCTTTGGCCATTACCTCGGCCAGTGGCCAGCAGGTCAACGGCTACGACGCGCAGGGATTCCTGACGCGCGCCGAGCTAATGCTGCGCGACAACAATTTCGACGGTTGCCTCGACCAACTGCAACAGGCTGTGCGCCAAGGCTTGGCACCCGCCTCCGCCGAGCAAGCCGATTGGCTCGCCGCCAAGGCCACTACCTCCATAAATCCCCAGGATGGCGCTCAGCTCTACCGTCAATTCCTCAACAACTACCCCGCCTCGCCACGGCGCGGCCTGGCCTACCTGGCCATCGCCTCGATCCATTACGACCAGGGTGAGTACGCCTACGCCATCCGCCAATTGGAGGCCGTCAACCCCCAGACCCTCGACCTCAGCCACCAGGCCGAGTATCGCCTGAAATTGGGCTTCAGCTACCTGAAAATCGGCGAATACGACCTCGCCGACCAGCAATTCGCAGCCCTCGGCCAACTGAAAGGACACTCCAACGAGGCTCGTTTCTACCAAGGCTACGTCGCCTACGCCAAGGGCGACTATCGCCACGCCAAAGAGTTGCTCCGCGGCGTCGACACATCCACCTCGCCCTGCAACATGGCCGACTTCTACCTTGCCCAAATCTACTTCCAGGACGGCGAATACCAGCAGGCTCTCTCCACCGCCAACAAGCTCATCCGTAACCCGCAGGACGCCGATACTGAGTTTGTTGCCGAGGCATATCGTATCGTGGGCGAGAGCCAGTACAACCTCGGCAATGACCGCGAGGCCGTCGCCGCGTTGAAAAAATACTTCCAATTGGAGCCTGAGGGACTCCCATCGGCCCGATATATCATGGGTATGAGCCAGTATCGTGACGGCGACTATGAGCAAGCCATCGCCACCCTTACCCCCGTCACCGAGCAGCTCAACCCTATGGGCCAAAGCGCCTACCTGTTCATCGGCCAAAGCTACCTGAAATTGGGAAACGCCAATTCGGCAACGCTCGCCCTCGACAAGGCCGTCAACTTGGGCTACGACCCCGACGTCACCGAAACCGCATTCTACAACTACGCCGTGGCCAAAATGCAGGGCGGACGCGTGCCCTTCGGCTCGTCGGTCACCACCTTCGAGGACTTCCTCAGCCGCTACCCGCGCTCGCGCTATGCCCCTCAGGTTGAGGAGTATATCATCGCCGGTTACTTAACCGACAACAACTACGAGGCTGCCCTCGCGAGCATCAACCGCCTGAGCAACCCCTCCGACGCCACACTCGCCGCCAAGCAGCAGATCCTCTACACACTCGGCTCCCGCGACATCGCCTCCAACAACATCGCCCGTGGCCTCGACCGCCTGCGCCAAGCCCAAGATATCGACGAAGGCTCCAAGACCGTCAGCGACGAGTGCGAGATATGGATTGGCGACGGCCTATACGCCCAAGGCAAGTACAGCCAAGCCGCCACCGCCTACAAGAATTACCTCAACTCCCTTACCCGACAATCCGAGACCGCCGCCAACCGCCCATTGGCCACCTACAACCTCGGGTACGCACAGTTCTCCTCCAAGGATTACTCCTCGGCCCTCACCAGCTTCACCTCCTACGTCAACTCCCCCGGCCAGACCACCCAGCAGATGGAGGCCGACGCCTACAACCGTATCGGCGACTGCTACTACTATCAAAATCAGTTCGCCCAGGCCGCCAAGCAATACGAGAAAGCCTACGACCTCGCTCCATCGGCAGGCGACTACGCCCTTTACCAGCAGGCGATTATGAAAGGCCTCGCCCGCGACCACAAGGGCAAAATCACCGGCCTGCAGGGGATGATCAAGCAGTTCCCCCGCTCCTCGCTCTGCCCCTCGGCCCTGCTTGAAATGGCCGAAAGCTACAACGAGCTCGGCGACAACGCCAAGGCCATCGACACCTACAACCAGTTGACCAAGAGCTACCCCAACACCGCCCAGGGTCGCCAGGGCTACCTCCTGTTGGCAATCACCTACATGGACCAGGGCCAGCGCGATAAGGCCATCTCCTCCTACAAGACGGTGCTGAGCCGCTACCCCTCGAGCGAGGAAGCCAAGGTGGCCGTCGACGACCTCAAGCGCATCTACGCCGACATGGGCCAGCTCGACCACTTCCAGAGCTATCTCGCCACAATACCCTCGGCACCCCAAATGGACGTGACCGAGGTCGAAACCCTCACATTCCAAGCCGCCGAAAAGGATTATACCGCCAACGGCAACATTGCCAAATTGGAGAAGTACCTCCAGCAGTATCCCAAGGGCGCCGACGCAGCCACCGCTTTGGGCTATCTCGCTGAGGCATACGCCGCCAAGGACAACGACAAGCAAGCCCTGGCCTACGCCACAAAAGTCGTGAACGACTACCCCGACAGCCGCGCCATGGAGACCGCCCTGGCAATCAAAGCCGACGTCGAGTACCGCCAAGGCAAGGGTGAGGTCGCCCTCAACACCTACAAGCAACTCCTCGACCGTGCCTCCACCCCATCCAACCTCAACACCGCCCGAATGGGTATCCTGCGCGTCAACCGCGACCTCGGAAACCACAAGGAGGTTGTGAAGATCGCCGACGAAATCCTCGGATCTTCCACCATTACCGCCGCCGAGCGCGACGAGGCAACTTTCGCCCGAGGCTACGCCGCAATGCGACAAGGCCAAACAGCCCAAGCCGCAAAAGATTGGGAGAGCCTCACCGGAGATATGCGCACCGAAATCGGCGCAAAAAGCGCCTTCTACCTGGCTCAAATGTACTACGACGAGGGCAACCTCAAAAAAGCAAAAAAACTCGCCGACAAACTCATCGACAGCGACACCCCGCAGCACTACTGGCTCGCCCGCGGCTTCATCCTCATGAGCGACATCAACCGAAAGGAGGGCAACACTTTCGAGGCCAACGAGTACCTAAAGTCGCTAAAGGAGAATTACCCCGGCTCCGAGCCCGATATCTTCAACCTCATCGACCAGCGACTGAAATAGGTAATAGTGAGTGGGTTGTCGTTCACTCGTACAATCGAATCCTCGCCCCATTAACTAGAAACTAGAAACTAGAAACTAGAAACTAGAAACTAAAAACTAGAAACTAGAAACTCTCAACTCAATGAAGAAATTACCTCTTATAATATTGGCGGCGACCGCCATCACCGCCTCCGCCCAGGATCTCACCAAGGAGATCACTGTCGACAAGGAGATCGTGCCCGAGGAGCGAGCCGCCACACGTCTGCGCGGCAACGCCTCGTTGATCTCCCCCAACTACACCACACCCTCCATCTCCATGAGCGAGCGTGCCGTGGTGACCAAAATCCCCAACATGATCGAGCGCCTGGAGCCCGTTGCCGCCGAGAGTGGCGACACAATCATCCCCTGGCGCGGCTACGCCGCATTGGCTTGGGGCCCCTATAGCGACGTGGCTGCCTCGGCTGGATATCGTC
This sequence comes from Bacteroidales bacterium, assembly GCA_021205635.1. Classification (GTDB taxonomy): domain Bacteria; phylum Bacteroidota; class Bacteroidia; order Bacteroidales; family Muribaculaceae; genus JAJPXC01. The sequence goes on from JAJPXC010000018.1 coordinate 8,081, forward strand.
TTCTGGATCAGGACGGTACCCTCCTGAAGGCTTGGTTTCAGTTTGACCGCGAGAATTACACCCGACGTAACCTCCTTGGCAACCGATACCACTACGCCACGCAAGCCTGGGACCTCGGCCTGTCCTACGACCAAAAATTGAGCAACGAACGCCGCGTCGACGCTGCAATCGTCTACAGCAACCTCGCCGTGCGTCACCCCTGGCGCGAGGAGGACAAAAAACTCGGAGCCCACCGAATCCTGTTGGAGGCCAACTTCTCAGGAAAAGCCGCTTGCGACTACTCCGTGGGCGTTTTCGCGGGATACACGGCCTGGAACAAGGACTACCTCCTCGAGCTGTCCAACCCCGTCGACGACGACTATCATAAAGCCCAAAAACAGTTCAACTTCGGCATTCAAGGCTCCGTGGGCTCCTCCGACGACAACGGCGACCCCATCGGCCTCGACTTCAAGGCATCGTTCCTCCATTACAACCACTACCTTGCTTACGAAAAGAAGGCCTACACCAACGACGGCAGCGACGTCAAGGGCGTCATTCGTTTCAACCCCCACTGGCGCCACGACATGCAGCTCAGCGGCGATTTCAGTGCCCTCGTGGGCTTGAACGCCGACCTCGTGATCAACGAGGACCGCTTCCTCAACCTGTCGCCAAACGCCCGCGTGTCGTGGGTGCCACAAGCCGCCAAAGGCTACTTCGCGCTCGACCTCACAGCCACCGGTGGAGTCGACACCAACCCCCTGTCGTCGCTCATCGACTACACCCCCTACCTCATGCCCAACCAAGCCGCTTGCTTCTCCCGAGTGCCCGCCGACCTTGAGTTGACCCTCACCGCCGGCCCCTGGCGCGGCGTAGCCCTGAGCGTCTTCGGCGGATACTCCTGGGCCCAGGATTGGCTTGTGCCAACGGCTTTCGAGCAGAACGGTGAATACGTCTACGGCGTAGGCATGCTCCCCGAGAACGTCTACGGCTGGCGTATCGGAGCACGCTTGGATTCCAAATACGTCACCGCCACCTACACCCACGCCCCCAACGACGGCCAGCACGGCTACTACCGCTTCCGCGACCGCGCCACCGACGTCGTCTCCGCCCAGGTCAACGTCGAGGTCTACCCCCGAATCGACGTAACCGTCGGATTTGAGGGCCGTTGGGGAGGCTACAACCTCCTCCGCAGCACCCAAATCTGGGATCCCGTTGTCCCCGACGGCGTAAAGTTCGCCCCGACTGGTGAGACCCCCTACCAAGGCAACGGCTACGAAATCGACCGCGTATCCCTGGGCCGCAGCGTCAACCTCTACGTGGGTGCTTCGTGGCGTTACAACTCCCAGCTGTCGTTCTTCCTACGCGGCGAGAACCTCCTCGACTCCAAGAACTACACCGTCCTCGCCATCCCCTCCAAGGGCATCCACGGCCTCCTCGGCGCCACCTACAAATTCTAATCCCCCCCCCAGAACAATAATCCACACAGATTCTCGTTATTACAATGGAAAAATAGCGCTATGAATCTGTTAATACGTATATACATCTCCATATTAGCCATGGCCATCTCACTGATGGCCACGGCTTTCCCTATTGATACCTACGCCTCCCACTCAGCCCTCGCCGAGGGTACGTGGGTGAAGGTCGCTGTCACCGAAACCGGTATGCACAAAATATCGGCCACACAGCTGCGCACCTGGGGTTTCACCAACCCCGCGAAAGTAAAGGTCTACGGCTACGGCGGCGCTCGACTCAGCGACCAGCTAACCCAAGCCAACTATATCGACGACCTCCCTCAGCTTCAGCAAGTTACCGGCTCCGACGGCTCAATATACTTCTACGCCGTTGGGCCTACCACGTGGAAATCGGCCGTCACCGGAAGGTACTACCCCTCCCAAAACCCTTTCTCCACCGCCGGTTACTACTTCCTTAGCGACCGCGAAGCCCACGACCTCGAAATCCCAACTATGGCCTCCGTCACCACCCAATCCCAGGCCGCTACAACCTTCAACGAGCGCCTGTTCCACGAAACCGACCAGGTGTCTATCGCCCAAACCGGACACTACCTCGTGGGAGAGGACATGCGTTACACCCCTTCCCGCACATTCTCTTTCGACCTCACCGACTGCGACCAGGACTCCGTAGTGTGGATGCAAACCAACCTCGCCTCGGCAATCACCGGAGCCACAGGCCTGTTGAAATTCACCGCCAACGGCACCGCCCTCACACAATCCTCTACCGATATCGTACGCGCCTACACCGGTGCCTCCTACGTCTACGCCGTCGAGACTGTCACACGCAAAACGTTCAACGTCTCCTCCGACAAGCTCCAGCTCGGCGTTACACTCTCATCCTCAGGCACTATCAGCTCGGCCTACCTCGACTTTATTGCTATCAACTACTCCCGCAAGCTAAAGCTCAACAACGGCCGCCTGAATTTCTACCTCGACACCCCCGCCGGCATAATCTCCGAGGCCCCGGCGGGCACCTACCTTTGGGACGTCACAAAGCCCCTCGCTATCGAGGCGCTACCCACACAATCCACTGGCACCAACACCCTTAAATGGGTCAACGAATACACCGGCACCCGCTCCTACGCCGCCTGGACCGAGACCGGCACATTCCCATCCCCAACATTCGTCGAGCGAGTCGACAACCAGGACTTGCACGCCCTCCCAACCCCCAAAATGGTGATTTTCACCGTCCCAGAGCTGAAAACCCAGGCCGAGCGACTCGCCGACATCCACCGCGCCGAGGAGGGCTTCACCGTCGAGGTAATCGACCAGGACCTCGTATACAACGAATTCTCTTCCGGAACCCCCGACGTGGTATCCTTCCGAAAGTTGCTCAAAATGTTCTACGACCGCGGCGAAAGCGCCGACTCGCTCACCTCACTCGAGTATGTGTGCTTCTTCGGACGTCATTTCTACGACAACCGACGCCTTACCACCGAAGGCAAAAACCTTAACTGGACGCCTACCCCCACCTGGGAGGCCGAATCCGGTATCGACGACAACACATCATACGTCTCCGACGACCACTGCACTTTCCTCGCCGACAACTCCGGAGTCACCACATCCTCCGACAAGCTGTGTGTTGCCGTCGGCCGCATCCCCGTGACATCACTCACCGAGGCCACTGCCTGGGTCGACAAATACCTCTCCTACCTCAACTCCTCCACCAAGGGCGACTGGAAAAACCATATCTTCATGCTCGCCGACGACAAGGACTCGGGCGTCCACATGACACAAATGAACGACACCCGCGCCAACATGCTCGCCACCGATGGCGGCTCCAACTTCTTCTACGACATGGTATACACCGATGAATACGAGCAAGTTGGCAGCGCATATCCACAGGCCCGCACCAACATGTTCCACTACCTCGACGAAGGTAAGTCGTGGTGGTTCTACATCGGTCACGGCAACTACTACTCCCTCACCCACGAGAAAATCCTAACCTCCGACGACATCGCAACGCTTTACCTCAAAAAGATTCCCGTGATGTACGCCGCGACATGCGACTTCGCACGTTGCGACAACTCCGAGCCATCGGGCGCCGAGCGTCTGTTGACACTCGACGGAGGCGGCGTAATGGCTATCTGCTCCGCAACACGACCCGTGTACATCGCCGATAACGGCCTGTTGACAAAAGCCGTGGGCAAAACCATTTTCTCCCGTAACACCGACGGCTCACTCCCCCGTGTGGGCCAGGTCATCCAGCGAGCCAAAAACTCCCTGGGTAGCAACTCCAACAAGCTACGCTACGTGCTTATGGGCGACCCAGCAATGAAAGTTACCTACCCCGACAACACCCTCGTCATCGACAAGGTGGACGGCCATGACATCGACCCCGACAACCCCCCTACGCTCGCCACCCTGGAATCCGCCGTCCTTGAGGGATACGTCACAAATGGCCGCGGCGAATTGCTCCCCGACTTCAACGGCGTGATCCAAGCCACCCTGTACGACGCCGAGGAGAGCGTCACCACACGTGGCAACAAGTCGGCCGACGCCGACGATGGCAAGCCTATCACCTTCGACCGACAGGGATCACGTCTTTACGCCGCCAGCGACTCAATTATCAACGGCCGTTTCTCAGTCACCATTAAGGTGCCCGGCGAGATTGTCCACAACTATCGCCCAGCGGCCGTCAACCTATACGCCTACTCCTCAAACGACGAGGCAATCGGTTGTTTCCGTGATATTTACGTCTATGGCTTCGGTGAGGATAACGGCGACGACACCCCACCGGTCATCGAATCATTCTACCTCAACCATCCCACATTCACCGATGGAACTACCGTCAACCCCTCCCCAATGGCTATCGCCGAGGTGAGCGACGACGTGGCTATCAACCTCTCTTCTGCCGGTATCGGTCACCAAATGACCCTAACACTCGACGGCTCAACGACTTATAATGACGTGTCCAACTACTTCACCCCCTCGGCCTCCCGACAGGGCGCGGGCACAATCAACTACCCCTTGGAGGACCTACTCGACGGCGAGCACACCCTCCGACTGCGAGTCTTCGACTCCTCGGCCAATCTCGCCGAGCAGACGATCACATTCAAGGTTGACGCCAAGGAATCGCCATCCATCATCGACGTATACACCGACGCCAACCCCGCCTCCTCCACCGCCAACTTCTACGTCTCCCACAACCGCCCCGACGCCATGGTTACAGTCTCGGTAACAGTATACAACCTATTGGGACGTATGGTGTGGTCTTCCTCCGCCTCCGGTCGCAGCGACATGTTCACCTCATGCCCCTTGACATGGGATCTCACCGACCAAGCCGGCCGTCGCGTGCAGCGAGGTATCTACCTCTACAAGGCCACCTTGACCACCGACGGTGTCGACACCTCATCCTCAGCCAAGCGCATCGCCGTCACTGGCCACTAGCCCACTATAACCCACCCAGCAGCCCAGGCGCCCCCACCTTCGGCGCCCCTCACAACCCTTGCAAAATTTCTTGTTGTAAATTACCGAAAAATTCGCTAATTTCGCGCAGATTACCCATATAGTAAACCAATCAGCGATTATGTCAGCAGCCTACAACACTACCCCGGAACTCCTGCCCGAGCCCACCCTCAGGCGGCTCCCTTGGTATTTGGCCTACGTGTCGCTGCTTCATTCACGCGGCGTAGAGTACGTCTCCTCCACTCAAATCGCCCGCGAAATCAACGTCGACGCTTCACAGATTGCCAAGGACCTCTCCTTCCTAAACATCAAAGGCAAAACCCGCATCGGCTATGAGGTCGAAAACCTCAAAAGCGAGCTAGAATACTTCCTCGGATTCTCCGAGAAACACAACGCCGTGATGCTCGGAGTCGGCTCCCTCGGCCGTGCGCTCATCCAGGACTCCGGCCTGTCGCGCTACGGCCTCAACATCGTCGCAGGATTCGACATCGACCCCACCGTCGTCGGCACATCAATCAACGACGTCCCCGTATTCGACATCGCCGAGCTCGACTCACGTTGCCCCGAGCTGGGAGCCGAAATCGGAGTCGTCGCCGTGCCCATCGAAGCCGCACAAGAAGCCGCCGACTGCCTCGTCGCCGCAGGCATAAAGGCCCTGTGGAACTTCACCCCATTCCGTATACGCGTCGCCGCCGACATCGTAATCCAAAACACCTCAATATATTCCCACCTCGCCGTGATGTACAACCGACTCGGCTCTCGCTCCTTCCTCGACCGATGAAAGCATTCCTTGAGCAAAACTCCCTGATCGTTTTCATCCCCGACTCGGCCATCCAGCCCTGCCGGAAACCTTTCTTTGTGCCTGTAGGCATGGAGCACGTCGAATGGACACCTCGGCTATTCACCGCAGTGCGCGTCGACCGTATGGGAAAAAGCATCGCCGCACGCTTCGCACAACGATACACCGGCCTAAAGACCGTCGCCCTGTGGGTGCAGCCACGCCAGGTTACCTCCGAATCCGTCGGAATCGACGGCTCCCTCCTCCTCGGCCCCTGGGGCGAGCTACCCCACCTGGTCGACATCAACGGAGCCATCGTCCACTGGAATCCCTGTGACGACGCCCAGGTCGATGCCCTCATCGAGCGCGTTTCACGCCACGTCACCCTCAAAACCGGCGACATCGCCCTAATCTCTCCCATCGTGGTCGATTTCAATCGACTTCAATCGGCTTCTTCCGATATCAGTCGATCTCCTCGCGAAGCCTCAGATAATACAGTTAAATTCAAGATAAAATAAATAACACCATTATATGAAAATCTTTAACGCAATTAAAGCCCTTTCCGCTCTGGCAGCTGTCGCTCTCGCCGTCCCCGCAGCCTCAGCTTTCAGCACCTCCCAATACGCGGCTTCATCTGTGCTCGCCTCCGGCAACTGGGTGAAGGTAAAAGTTGACCAAAACGCTGTTTATCAGATTTCTTACGACCAATTACGCGATATGGGATTCTCAAATCCCGAAAACGTCACCGTATGGGGTTACGGCGGCGCTTTCTACTGGAATCACGCATTCAGCACCTCCGACCCTGAAGACCTCACACAGCTTTACATCCTCAACGACCAAAACCGCCAGCGAATCCTATTCTACGGCGAGGCCGGTGTCGCTGCAAAGATTCTATCGTCCGAGACTTCACCCGAGTCGGTGCACGCCAACCGCTTCAGCGACTACGGCTATTACTTCCTCACCGACGGGCAAGCTGCAAAGGCCGCCGACTATATCCCCGTGAAATCCTACTCCTCTCAGATCACCACCCACGCAGTGGTCGACTTCCAGGAGTTTAACGAATACAACCCCGGAGAAGGCGGCGCGTTCTTCTTCACCAAGGACCTCCTTACAACCCCCGACCGTCGCTTCACTTTCACCCTCAACGACCCCGACCCCACTCAGAAGGCCCACCTCAGCTACGTGGGCGCGCTCCGCACCAACGCCTCCCGGCCTACATTCGCCGTGACATGCCCCAGCGACATCACCGTCGCTACCGGCGTAAACAACAACGCCGACCAAGTGTCAGCCGGCTCAATCTACTACTCCCGAGCCAGCGGTTATCAGAAATTCTACCCACGCTCCGAGGGCTCCAACGACTACACGTTCAAGATCTACCCCTCATCGACCACCAACTGCACATTCGCCGGCATACATTATTTATATATGTTGTACTACCGCCCAAACCGCCTCGCCGACGACTCCTGGCGCGCTATGAACTTCCGCTCCCTCAGCTCCCTGAGCCGAGTCGTCGTTTCCGGTACCGGTAGCGACATCTCACACTACGCCGTATGGAACGTAACCGACGTCACCGACATCCGTCCCCACTCCATCACCGCCACCGACGACGCCGACGGATTCTCCTTCTCCCCCGACATGGCATATACCTCCAGCGCCTACCCCACTATGTACACCGTCGTGGTTGACACCGACGGCGACAACTTCCCCACTCCCCAGCTCGTGGGCCCCGTCCCCAACCAGAACCTCCACGGCGAGGCCAACCCCGACTTCCTTATCATCTGCAACTCCTACACCAAGGACGCCGCCGAGCGCCTCGCTCAGGCCCACCGCGACTACCAGGGATTGACCGTAGTCGTCGCAACACAGGACCAGATATTCAACGAATTCTCATCCGGCACCCCATCTGCACACGCCTACCGACGTGCCGCTAAAATGTACTTCGACCGCGACAACTCCAAGTTCCGATACCTACTCCTATTCGGCGCCGGTAGCTTCGACAACTGCGGTCACACTTTACCCACCGACGACTACCTCCTCACATACGAAACCGAAGACTGGGGCACCGCCAACTGCGCCTCCACCAACTACTGCGCCGACGCCTACTTCGGTATGCTCAGCGACATCTTCTCCCTTTCCACCCTTTACAAAACCAAAACCGATATCGCCGTCGGCCGAATCCCAGCTACCGACCCCAAGGATATCGAATCATCCGTCGACAAGGCTATATACTACCTCGCCAATCCACCAAAGTTGCCCAACCGTCACCGCGCAATCTTCTTTGCCGACGACGGCGACTACAACAAGCATGAGCTACAGGCCGAGTACATCTCCGACCTCCTCATCAAGAAAAACCACCCCGAGGTTACAGTCACAAAAGCCTACAACAACCTATACCCTTGGGACGGCACAAAAGCCCGCGAAGCCCGCAACATGATCAAAAACTGCCTCTCACAAGGCATTTCCTACATCTGCTACATCGGTCACGGACAACCCAAAGGCTTCACCGCCGAGTGGATCTGGGACCTCGACCGGGTCGCCAACACCACCTACATGGAGCCCCCGGTGTGGATGCTCGGCACATGCGACGCTTTCTCTTTCGACCGCCAGGACAACGGCATCGGCGAGAAACTTATCTATAAGGAGAACGGCGGATCTATCGCCACAATCGGCGCCTGCCGCTCCGTAAATGCCGACTCCAACCAGCAAGTCGACTCCCTGATGGCCAAATACTACTTCGACGCCACCCCAGGAACATCAATCGGTGAAGCCTGGAAGTACGCCCGAAACCACGTCATCGGCAACAACAACTACTCCGACCAGATCAACACCCTCTGCTACAACTTTGGCGGCGACCCAGCCCTCCCAATCTACGCCTCTGGATACAAAGTTGTCGCCACGGAAATCAACGGAAAGGACGTCACCGACGACACCCCAGCACAGAACGCGATCCTCCAGCCACTGGCTTCCAACGTTGTCAAAGGTTACATCGCCGCCACCGACGGCACCAAGGACACCTCGTTCAACGGACAAGTCACCCTCTCGGTGTTCGACGCCCCCCAATACCTTACCACAGTCATCAAGGACGGCTCCGGATCCTCCCCTCGTCAAGTATACATGGACGAATACCTCCTCACCGAGGAAACCACAACCGTCACCAACGGCGAATTTGAAATCCAATTCACAGTGCCCCTCGCCGACCGGCCCGACCAGACTACCCGCATCTCCCTCTTCGCCGCCCGCGACCAGGACCTCGACTACGCCTCCGGCTACTACTCCTACGTCACAATCGGCCAATACGACTCCTCACAGGCAATCTCCAACCCCTCAGCTCCCGAGATTACCGAAATGTACCTCGACGACACCTCATTCATCGACGGCCAGGAAGTGGGAACCGACGTGATGTGCTACGCCACAATCAAGCCCGGCATCTCCGGCATCAACAACGCCTCGGCTGCAATCGGTGGCGTCACTGCACTCGTCCTCGACGGCTCAACATCCTACTCCACTGTGCGCTTAGCACTCATGTCTCAGGCCGACGGTACCTACACCCTCACCTATCCCATCACCGGATTGGTCGACGGACGTCACACCCTCGCACTCAAGGTCGCCGACAACTTCGGCAACCTCGCCACACGCACGATCGCATTCCAGGTCGTTAACCGCGAAGTAACCTCTACACTCGTCGCCCACAACAACATCGTGCGAGAGAGCATCGAGATCGACCTCCAGCACGACTTCAGCGACACACCCACAGGGCGACTCGTAATCGAGGACATGCACGGCAACATGGTATACACCCGCGACAACGTCACATTCCCATTCACCTGGGATCTCCGTGACTCCAACGGCAACGACGTCGCCGACGGCCAATACCAAGCCTACGCCACCCTCAACGCCGACCTCCGCTACTCATCCACCCCCCGCCACTCAATCACCGTCCTCCACTAACCCAGGCCCCCCACAAGCGTCCCAAAGGCCCCCCACAAGCGTCCGCGCAGCCTAGGGGGGCCGGCCTTGGACGGCCATACAGACGTTGCCCCAGAAACCCTGCCATAGAGCCTCACAAGCGTCATGCGCAGCCTAGGGGGGCCGGCCTTGGACGGCCATACCAACCTTGCCATATCAACCCTGCCACAACCCCCAAACC
>JAJPXC010000152.1 GCA_021205635.1 Bacteroidales bacterium
AGAGTCGGGTAAGGGAACTATACGCTGAATTTTGATTTAAATGAAAGAGCCGTGATGGATGGAGGCGCCAAGGGAGTTCAAGCGGGTGTCGATAGCCTCATAGCCGCGATCAATTTGGTCAATGCCATCGATTCGCGACGTGCCCTTGGCACTCATGGCGGCGATAAGCATGGCGATGCCGGCGCGGATGTCGGGCGACGGCATGCGGTTGGCTCGGAGGGGTACGCGGTGGTTCAATCCTATCACCACAGCGCGGTGGGGGTCGCAGAGCATGATCTGCGCTCCCATCTCTATCAGATGGTCAACGAAGAACAATCGGCTTTCAAACATCTTCTGGTGAATCAGCACCGACCCGTCGCATTGCGTGGCTGTCACGAGCAGCACCGACAGCAAGTCGGGAGTCAATCCGGGCCACGGTGCGTCGGCGATCGTGGGAATCGAGCCGTTGAGATTGGGCACAATGGGATACGTTTCCTGTGCTGGCACAAAAATATCATCGCCTCGTCGCTGGAGATTAATACCCAGGCGCTCAAACGATTGGGGGATAATGCCCAGATTGTCCCACGACACATTCTTGATCGTCAATTCGCTACGGGTCAACGCCGCCATCCCGATAAACGAGCCTGCCTCGATCATATCCGGAAGTATGCGATGAATGGCGTCACCCAAATCCTTGCGCCCACGGATGGTCAAAAGATTGGAGGCCAATCCCTGAATCTCCACTCCCATCTGCTGGAGCATGCGGCACAGCTGTTGCACGTAAGGCTCGCAAGCGGCGTTGTAGATGGTAGTCTCCCCTTCGGCAAGCGCCGCGGCCATAACAAGGTTGGCGGTGCCTGTCACCGACGCCTCATCCAAGAGCATGTAGCACCCTTTGAGAGGACCATCCGATGACATGCGATACGCCTGTAGCGTGTCGTCGTATTCAATTTTGGCGCCTAGTTTTTGCAATCCTGTGATATGGGTGTCCACCTTGCGACGACCGATCTTGTCACCTCCAGGTTTGGCGAAGCAAGCCCGGCCGAAACGGGTCAACAGCGGTCCAACCACCAGCACCGACCCTCGCAATCCCGCACATCGCTTCACGAAATCGGGCGACATTATATAATCGGTGTCAACATCATCAGCCTGAAAGCGATAGGTACTATGATTCAAGCGATTCACCTTCACCCTCATCCGCTCTAACAGGGAAATGAGATTACGCACGTCGAGGATGTCGGGGATGTTGGATATCGTCACAGGCTGCGCGGTCAACAGCGTGGCGCTGATCACCTGTAATGCTTCGTTCTTTGCTCCTTGAGGTTCGATCGAGCCGTGCAACTGACGGCCCCCCTCAATAATATAAGTACTCATTTGCTTCGCAAAAGTCAAAAGTTTAAAGTCGGCCGCCCCCCCACATGCTCCACCTCGGGATGGAGGGTGATGTTGAAACGTTCTTGGACAGCGTCCACTATCTTCTTCTCTAACGCTAAAATATCCCCGGGGGTTGCGCGTCGCTCAGGATTTGTGATAACCAAGGGCTGTGGGTCCCACACCTTGGCTCCGCCTACTCTCACCCCCTTCAACCCGCATTGGTCAATCAGCCAAGCCGCCGGCACTTTCACCAAGCCTTTCTCCGCAGGATAATGAGGCGCGGTGGGATACTTAGCAAGCAACTCAGCAAACCGCTCAGGCTTAATTTGGGGGTTCATGAAGAACGAGCCAGCGCTGGGCGTCTGTTCTGGCCTTGGCAGTTTACTGTCGCGCAACGCTATTACAGCGTTACGAATATCCATAGGATTAATCGCATTCTTAAGGTCACGAAGGCCGGGATACTTTATATTGGGTATAAAGTGTTTGTTGAGGCAAATATCGACCGAATGGATAATAAACCGGCCTTTCTCTCTCTTAAATCGCGACTGGCGATAGCTGTACCCACATTCCTCCACAGGGATTGTCACAAACTCTCGGCTCACTATGTCGTAAGCGTGAACTCGGATGATTACATCTTTGATTTCCGTGCCGTAAGCACCAACATTCTGCACCGCGGCAGCTCCGATCTCGCCCGGAATTAGCGACAAGTTCTCCAAGCCGCACCATCCTTTCTCGCAGGCCCACTCTACGATATCGTCGAGCTTCTCGCCAGCGCCGATACCCAATGCCACGGCATCATCCGATTCGCTTGCGACCTCCCGCCCCAGGACGCGGCTATGCAACACCGTGCCGTTAAAATCTTTCGTGAAAAGCAGGTTACTGCCTCCACCTATATGGAGACACGGTTCCTTGTCGCTAATGGCTTTTACTATCTGCGGAAGATCCTCCTTTTGGTCATATTCGATATAGCGCTTGCACCCAACAGCCATCGCCATCGTGTTGTGCTCGCTCAAATCGTAGTGGTCAAATACCTTTATCATTCAACTCTCATAAGTGAAATTCATCCCCGCGAAGTTACACCTTTTTCCCTTCCCCCGCAATTATTCGGCGAAGAGGGTGGCTGAGGTGGCTGAGACGATCCTGACGGTGACTAGGTCGCCGATGCGGTGATTCAGGCGGGGAAGGATGACGGCCTTGTTCTGCTCGGTGCGGCCAATCACCTGCTCGCGGCTGCGCTTTGCCGGTCCCTCGATCAACACATCCACCTCACGGCCGATCTCCCGCTGGTTGCTCTCCAATGACAGGCGATTCTGCAAGGCGATCATCCGATTGAGGCGGTCGATCTTTACCTCCTCGGGCACGTTGTCGGGCATCGTGCGAGCGGCCAGTGTGCCGGGGCGCTCCGAGTACTTGAACATGAAAGCGGCGTCATAGCCCACTTCCTCCATCAACTGCAACGTCTGCTGGAAATCCTCCTCGGTTTCGCCATGGAAGCCTGTGAACAGATCGGTGGTGATGCCACAATCGGGGATAATGCGTCGGATAGCGGCCACCCGATCGAGATACCACTCGCGGGTATACTTGCGATTCATGGCCTTGAGCACCGAGTTGGAGCCGCTCTGCACCGGCAGATGGATATGCTTGCACACGTTCTTGTGCCGGGCTATCGTCTCGATAATCCGGTCGGTCATGTCCTTGGGATGCGACGTGGTAAAGCGGATGCGCATATCGGGCGCGGCCTCGGCCACTAATGACAATAGGTCGGCAAAATCAGTCACTTTACCATCCTCGGCGACGTGATGATAAGAATTCACATTCTGCCCCAGCAGCGTAGCCTCCTTGAATCCGCGTTGACGCAAGTCGGTAAGCTCGGCAAGCACGCTTTGCGGGCCGCGGCTACGCTCACGTCCGCGGGTGTAAGGCACGATGCAATAGGAGCAGAAGTTGTTGCACCCGCGCATAATGGAGATGAAACCGCTCACGTTTCCTTTGGAGATACGGCTCGGGATCACGTCGCGATAAGTCTCGGTGGTGCTCAGCTCCACATTCACGGCCTTCTCGCCAGCCTCGGCCGAGGCAAACAAGTTGGGAAGATCCAGGTAACTGTCAGGCCCGGCAACCAAGTCCACGCCATATTTCTCGACCAATTCGTCCTTCACCCTCTCTGCCATGCAGCCGATCACGCCCAGAATCATCCCCGGGCGCTTCTTTTTCAGCGAGTTGAGATATTGCAGACGGCTCACCACGCGCTGCTCGGCATTGTCGCGTATCGAGCAGGTATTGAGCAGCACCGCGTCGGCCTCCTCGGCGGTGTCACACAAGCCGTAACCGGCCATTCCCATCACCGAGGCCACAACCTCGCTGTCGGCCACGTTCATCTGGCAGCCGTAAGTTTCGATATATAATTTGCGGTCGTTCGTTTCCATATTTTGTGCAAGGAGCTAACCTTGACGCGCATATTGCGATTTTTTGCGCGCTAAAAATTTTTATTAGAGTGATTTATTGCGTAAATTCGCGCAAAATTACTCAAAAACCGCAAAATCGAAAAACGAATATACCAAAAATCATCATCACTCCCTATGGCTTACAACTATATCACCGCGGCTGAAGCGGCCGCAATGATCAACGACGGTGACTCAATCGGCCTGTCCGGTTTCACCGCCCCGGGTGTGCCCAAAGCTATCCCTGAGGAGATCGCCCATCGTGCCGAGCGCGAGCACGCCGAGGGCCGTCCCTTCAAAATCAACCTTTACACCGGCGCTTCCACTTCTGACCACTGCGACGGTGCCCTCTCACGCGCCAACGCTATCAATCGCCGCGCGCCCCACCAGAACGTGCCCGACCTGCGCAAGCGCATCAACTCCCACGACACCCATTACAACGACCGTCACCTGAGCGACATGGCCCAGGAGGTGCGCTACGGCTTCTTCGGCCCTATCGACTGGGCTATCATTGAGGCTGCTGACGTTACCCCCGACGGCGAGGTGATTCTCGGCACCGGCCTTGGCAACGCTCCCACCTACGTCAAGCTCGCCAAGCGCATCCTTATCGAGGTCAACGACAAGCTCCCCACCTCGCTCCACGGCATGCACGACATCTACCTCCCCGACGACCCCCCATATCGCCGCGAAATCCCTATTTACAAGGCCAACGACCGCATCGGTTCCCCCGTGCTTAAAATCGACCCCAACAAGGTGGCCGGTATTGTCAAGACCAGCTTCTACGACGGCGTGAAATCCTTCACCGCCCCCGACGAAGTGTCCAAGCAGATCGGTTCCAACGTCGTCAGCTTCCTTCTCCACGAGTATCGCCGCGGCGGCATTCCCAAGGAATTCCTACCCCTGCAGTCGGGCGTGGGAAACGTGGCCAACGCCGTCCTCTACGACCTGGGCGAGAGCAAGGAGATCCCCCCGTTCATGATGTACACCGAAGTGATCCAGGATGCCGTGCTCGAGCTTATCAAAAAAGGCAAGTGCACCTTCGCCTCCACATGCTCCATGACCTTCAGCGACGAGACCGAGATCAAGCTCTTCCCCCAACTCAAGGACGTCGCGTCCAAAATCCTGATGCGCCCCGCCGAGATCTCCAACAACCCCGAGGTGATCCGTCGTATAGGCGTTATCGCGATGAACACCGCCTTAGAGGCTGATATCTTCGGCGGCGTCAACTCCACCCACGTGCTCGGCACCAAGATGATGAACGGCATCGGCGGCTCGGGCGACTTCACCCGCAACGCCTACATCTCCATCTTCTCCTGCCCCTCAATCACCAAAGGTGGCGCCATCTCCAACATCGTCCCCATGGTAGCCCACGCCGACCACTCGGAGCACTCGGTTGACGTGATCATCACCGACCAGGGCATCGCCGACCTGCGTGGCCTCGACCCCGTGGAGCGCGCGCGCAAGATTATCGACAACTGCGCCCATCCCATGTACCGCGAGCTGCTCAACGACTACCTCAAGCTCGGCAAGGGTGGCCAGACCCCTCACTCGCTGGAGAAAGCCTTCGCGTTCCACAACGCCTTCAACGAGACCGGCGACATGCGAAACGCGAAATTCTAATGTTTAAGGTTAAAAGTTTAAGGTTAAAAGTTTAATGTTAAAAGTTTAAGGTTAAAAGTTTAAGGTTAAAAGTTTAATGTTAAAAGTTTAAGGTTGATACCTTATCTATATGCCAATAATTGGATCTATATGCCAATAATTGGACACTTAACCTTAAACTTTCAACTTTTAACTTTAAACTTCTCAAAAAAGATTTGGTGGATTGCGGAAAAAAACTTACCTTTGCACCCGCAATGCCACCAAGATGGCGGGATAGCTCAGTTGGTTAGAGCGTCGGATTCATAACCCGGAGGTCCCGAGTTCAATTCTCGGTCCCGCTACACAGAAAGCCCCAGGACTTCTCCCGGGGCTTTTACTTTCATCCTTTTAAACCGCTTTATCACTTTATTTCTTCAAAGCGCCTTTAATCCTTTCCTCCTTTAAGATTACTTCTTCGGCAACACCGCCGAAGAAATCTCCACTGTCTTAGGAGGCATGCACGACGAATCATCACACGCCATGAACGTCACCGAGCCAGCCACCTTGGCCTCCTCGCGAGGAGCGGTCAACGTAAACGTTGTCGTGAACGTCACCTCATCCTCCCAATACGACAAGCGCATGCCCATCAACGCGTCATCCTTCTCAATAGGCGACTTCGACACCCTCAACGGCATGTCGATCTTCACCCCCTTGCTCTCACCAAGCTTAATCACCGTGGGCTGCGGGCCATCCTCGGGCAACTTCGTCGAATACACATGCCACCCGGGCTCCATCGTCGCCTTGATCGTCAACACCCCGCGAGTATCATCGGTCATACGAGCCGTCGCACGCCACTTCACAGGATTCTGGGCCACCGACGACACCATCGTCACCAGGGCCAATATCAATAAAGATGTTAAACGCTGTATCATAAAATTAATTAAATGTGAATTTCGCCGTAAATTACCCGCAAAGATACGAAAAATCAAATACCCGTGCCCGAAAATCCAAAAATTTTCGCTAACTTTGCGCATAAAATCTATCACAGAGCCATTAATGGACAACAACAAAGTACTTTACGTAGCCCAGGAAATCATCCCCTACCTCCCCGCCACGCCTCAAGCCACTAGAGGCCAGAAAATCCCCGTCGGAATCCAAGAGCAAGGCTTCGAGGTGCGCACCTTCATGCCCAAATACGGCTGCATCAACGAGCGCCGCAACCAGCTCCACGAAGTGATACGCCTCTCAGGCATGAACCTCATCATCGACGACACCGACCATCCACTGATCATCAAGGTCGCCACCCTCCAGCCCTCCCGAATGCAAGTATACTTCATCGACAACGACGACTACTTCCAACGCCACGGAGCAAGCGACCTCGAGACACGCCTCTCCCCCCAGGACAACGACGAAAGAATGATATTCTTCGTCCGCGGAGTGGTCGAGACCGTCAAAAAGCTACGGTGGGAGCCCGCTATAGTACACTGCTCGGGATGGCTCACGTCGCTCGTGCCCCTGTACCTCAAAACAATGTTCCACGACGACCCATCGTTCCGCTCATCCAAAATCGTCTTCGCCCTCGGTGACGACCCCCTCCAAGGAACACTCGACCCCCGAATGGTCGAAAAACTTCGTATGGACCGATTTACCGACGACGACCTCGCCACGCTCGGAACCGACCCCGTCGACTACCTCACCCTCAGCAAAATCGCCATAGACTACGCCGACGGCATCGCCCAGGAAACCCCCGACGTCGACCCCGAGCTTATCGCCTACGCCCAGGAAAAAGGGAAACCATTCCTCCCCTACCCCGGCGACGACGCCGACCTCCCCATAGCACTCCGCCAATTCTACGAAACCCTCTAAGCCGCCGCCCACCTCTCTCCACCCCCGCGGCACATCACAAATAAAGCTTACTCACCACCCGAAATGAAAATGCGTATCCTCCCCGCGCTGATCGCCGCCGCTACCACCCTCACCGGCCTCGTAGCCTGCGACCACGACGAAGATGTGGGATCGTCAATCGTCCAAAACGAGATCGAAATCATCATCGACTCATCATTCACAATCACCGGCCATACCGTCGATAACCCCCGAGTACAATCCCGCACAACCATGCAACTACTCGGAGCCATCAACGCCAACGGATTCGGACAATTCTCCTCCGAAATCGTCACCCAATACATGTCGGCCAACACTATCGACACCGCCGGCATCACCGCCGACATGATCGACTCCCTCCAGCTCATGCTCGCAATCCCCAACGGAGGATACATCGGCGACTCAATCGCCCCAATGGGCCTCGAGATCTACCGCCTCAACCAGCAACTCCCATCGCCCATCTACTCCGACTTCGACCCCGAAGGATACTACGACCCAACACCAATCGCATCTAAAATCTACACAGCCAACGTCCTGGGCGAGCCCGACTCGATGGGCGAATACAACTACCGATTCGTATTCGTCGACCTCCCCGTATCCCTCGGCCGCGAGCTATTCCAAGCCTACCGCGACAACCCCGCCTCCTACGCAACCCCCACCGCATTCTCCCAAATCTTCCCCGGCCTCTACATCAAAAACTCCTATGGATCAGGCCGCGTCATGAAGATCGAGGCCAACTCAATGCGCCTCTACTGGCACCGCGACTCAACACTCACCTCCGGCACCGACACCACCTACGTGTACGACGGCAACTACTACTCAGTCACCCCCGAGATCGTCACCAACAACGACATCTCCTACGCCATGTCGCCCGACCTCATCGCCCGCGCCCAAGCCGGACAAAACCTCCTCGTAGCCCCTGCCGGAATGGACGTAGAGATCAAATTCCCCATCAACGACATCATCACCGCCTACAACTCCAAAGCCACACGCCTCACCGTCGTCAACGCCCTCACCCTCTCAATACCCGTTGAAGAAATCACCAACGACTACTCCATCGCCCCACCACCCAACCTACTGATGGTACTCTCGTCCAAAAAAGACGAATTCTTCAACTCCAACTCCGTCACCGACGACAAATACTCATTCTACGCCGCCTACGACTCCACCAACCGCCGCTACCTCTTCTCCACAATGCGCGACTACTTCACCACCATGCTCTCCGAATCCAAACAACGCGAGCTCACCGAGGACGACTACACATTCACCCTCACCCCCGTCACGGTCGACATAGAATACTACTCCTCCTACTCCACATCATTCTACATCTCATCGATAGCCCCCTACGTGGAATGCCCCGCGATGTGCCGCCTGTTGACCGACGACGCCCAGATCAAATTCACCTTCGCCATCCAGTCGGTGAAATTTTAGCCCAAAAAAGCCAATATCTCGCGAAAAATTCCTACCTTTGCACCCGCAACCCCACTAAAGGCCTCGTTGGCTCACAAAGCCACCCCCACTCGAGGTTAGCTTAGCAAGCCACCTTGCCGGGAACAGCGGGGAAAATAGCAAGCCGCAATAGCTCAGTTGGTAGAGCATTTCATTCGTAACGAAAAGGTCGTGGGTTCGAGTCCCACTCGCGGCTCCCTCCACCCAAAACAACTTGCTGAAAATCAGCAAGTTGTTTTATTTAATCCCCGCTTTTGCACAACAATTGCACAACCAAAATTTAAGGAGTGAACAATTTTCAATCCTTCCGCTATGGGATTTGTGGATTAAATTCTGTAATTTTGCATCTACATTTCGCCCGCAGAGACCCAGAGGGGTCAAGAGGGCGGGTGTTCTTACGCCTATTTGTCCTTCTTAGTGTATTTTGCATTGCGTTGGATTAGCCAACGTACACCACCTTTAGGATTTTCAACATCACCTTTATAACGAGGTATTACGTGCATATGTACATGACCAACTGATTGGCCAGCGGCCTCACCAATATTGATTCCTATATTGTAACCATCAGGCTGGTGAGCAGTGTCAATCTTTTGTCTAACATATTGCAGCATGACATTCATGGCCTCACGTTCATGATTTGTCAAATCAAAATATGATGCGACATGGCGCTTTGGCACAATAAGGGCATGACCACGTGAGACAGAGTAGCCATCATAGAAAGCTACACAAGTGGCAGTTTCACAAATCACTTCCACTCGTCGAGACAAACGACAGAATGGGCATTTTAAAATTCTCTTCCCTCGGCAGCTGATTAAAATGATTATATTGATATAATTCAAAACTTTTATTTTTGGCGAGAGAAGGGAACGGCAGGATAACATTGCATTGATATGTGTATTCTTTATGAATTGCGTGGATGCGAAATCCTTCTTCAGTGAGATCTCGACGGACTGCAAAATAAGCCGTGCCCCTTGGTTTTAACAGGTTGCTTACATTCATGAGCACTTCTGCTTGAGCATAGGGTTCTAAAACGTTCAAGACATAATTGCAGATAATGGTATCGAACTTCTCTTCTGGATAGTCCGGGCGATAATAGTAATCATATCCGATGATGTCATACCCTTGTTTGAGTAATTCGTCAGTATCATACCCATAACCGCAACCAAAATCTAATGTTCTCCCCTTTACAAGTTTTTGTTTGAGTAAGAAACGAGTTGGGGCAGATATATCTGTACGTTTAATGGCAGTCAGATATGGATGGTTAATTTTTGGGGTATCCATAAGATTCAAGTCCAGGTTTCAAAACCCATGTTTAAGGCAATTTGATTTAAAGGCAAGAAAGTATGTTCAAAAACTTGACGAAAGTCGGCAATATCCATCAATGACAAGTCATACGCCGTGTATTGTAGGTGATTAAAGTCTTCCAAAATTTTAGCACTCGGATTGGATTTAATTATCGTGCAGAGACCATGTCGCTGAGTTTCTATGAATTTGGGGAGAAATTGGTTTAGATCAGGCAGGCGATTACTCTTGGATGAATTGATGCAACCATCCGAGGGAATAAGATTCCAAATTAGGTCATGGGCGACAAAACTCCATGGCAAAAAATGATCAAGGTCATATGAAGAATTGGGAGCAATAGTGTTACCAGTATAAATACACTGAAGTGGACCTCCTTTTTGAATTACAGCATCCCAATAATTATAGCAGCTCACTCTCGAATGTTGAGGGTGAGCTGCTGAATTATTAAGAGGTATACTCGGCATGTAAATCCTTAGATAATGCACCTAAGGGAGGGGATTATCACAGAAGATAGGGTACTTGGCGAGTACCTCGCCAAGCTACGATTAGTGCAGCGGGTGAGGGTCTAATGCACTGTGCACTTTGTGCACTTTTGCACTTCGCAAGGGGGACGCTTTGAAACCATCCCCTTGTAGTCCACTGAATATTAAAACGTTATAATATGTAGCCGATTTATGTTTTGGTTAGTGATCATGGCCTCGGTTGGGTGATTGGTAATCATATAATAAAACCATCCGAGGTGGAGTCCCTGGGTGGGATGGCATCTCGGATGACTTGGGTGAGGATGTGGGTTTAGCGACGGCGACCTCGGGAGAAGGTCTCGGCGCGCTTGACGGGAACGGGTTTCATCATCTTGTGGGCTTGATGGAGGCACTTCAATGCCCAGATGCGGTCGTCGTCCTTGGGGTCGCGACCCCAGGGGGATTGGTCGGAGGAACAACCGCCGCCACCGTTTGAGTGAGCGAAGTCGGTGGCCTTGTCTACCATGCCGGCGAAGAGCAGCCCCGCGCAGGTGACGATTTTGGAGCCGTTCTTGGCCAGGTCGCTCAGCATGGTGCCGTCGAACGACTCTTTGCCTTCCTCGGAGGAGTGATGGGTGACCAGTTTGCCGAACGAGGCCACAACGGATTCGAAGCCCGCCTACATGATGGCCGTTTGGGCGTATTGGGCGCGGGAGCGGTCGTAATTGCCGTTGCTGCTGTCGATGTCGAGCACCTGCTTATTCTTGTTATTTATACTCATGATTTACAATTGGTTTTTAGATTGTTATACAAATAATTTTCTTCACTGAGGTTCTTTGCCATTGACAAAGCGCTTGCGCGATGAGCTCCTATGTGGTCAGCCGTCCCCATTTTGGCTACAAAACGGGGAAGTATGCTAATTTGTATTGTAAATAAGGTAATATTCTGTAAAATAAGATTATAAATGCTGTTACTCAATTAGTAGGTAACAAAACAATAACAAATAATTGAGAGGGTCAAAATTTTGATTCTTGTGTGAATGAAGGTAAAATATTACGAGGCTTGCCAGGGTGGTTGGCAAGCCTCGTAAGGAGGAATAGTTGATATGGGTGGAGATTCGGATTAGGTAGAGGAGGGTGAGATGAGGGGTGGCGAACGGGGATTACAGGCGTCGGGCGCCTTCACTGATCACCACGTCGTATATCTTGGGCTCGTGGCCGTATTTCTCGTTAAATTCTTTGACTGCGGTTTTCACAAAGTGGTCATATTTGTCGTCGGCGACGAGGTTGATGGTACAGCCGCCGAAGCCGCCGCCCATGATACGGGAGCCGGTCACGCCCTCACGGCGGGCAAGGTCGTTGAGGAAGTCCAATTCCTCGCAGCTCACCTCGTAGTCCTTCGACAGGCCCTCGTGGGTCTCATACATTTTCTTTCCGACGGTCTCGTAGTCGCCTTTCTCAAGAGCGTCGCACACGGCCAGCACGCGGTCCTTCTCGCCGATTACGAACTTGGCGCGCAGGTAGTCCTCGGCGGTGATGTCACCCTTGATGGCGTTCAAGTCCTCCATGGTGGCGTCGCGCAGGGTCTCCATGCCCAGGCGCTTGGCCACGCGCTCGCACGATTCGCGGCGCTTGTTGTAGGGGGAGTCAACCAGCTCGTGCTTAACAACGGAATCCACGAGGACGAGCTTGTAGCCCTTGGGGTCGAAGGGGAAGTACTCATATTCCATCGAGCGGCAGTCGAGGCGCATCAGATGATCCTTCTTGCCGAACACGGAGGCGAACTGGTCCATGATGCCGCAGTTGACTCCGCAGTAGTTGTGCTCGGTGGATTGGCCGATGCGGGCAAGCTCGAATTTGTCGATGGAGTTGTCGTTAAAGAGGTCGTTCAGAGCGAAAGCGAAACACGATTCCAGTGCTGCCGACGAGCTGAGGCCAGCCCCCAGTGGAACATTGCCGGCGAACACAGCGTCGAAGCCCTCTACCTTGCCGCCGCGCTTGATCGTTTCGCGGCACACGCCGAAGATGTATCTTGCCCACATCTCCTTGGGTACGTCGGCCTCGTTCAAGCCAAACTCGCACGTCTGGTTCTGGTCGATGGAAACGACGCGGCAGCGGTCGGTGCCGTTGGGCTTGATTTCAGCCATGATCACCTTGTCGATGGCTCCGGGGAACACGAACCCGCCGTTGTAGTCGGTGTGTTCGCCTATGAGGTTGATGCGGCCAGCCGATGCGTAGAGGGTGCCATCGGTTCCGAATACTTCTTTAAAACGCTTTGTGATGGTTTCTTGGAGATTCATAGCGCAAAGCTTTTAGAGGGGAAGGGTTACAATGTATTGGGGGATGAGGCGGGGTTCTCCAATTTCAGTGATTGCGCCGTGGGAGAGGTCGGGGATTACGTCGGCCGGGAGGTCGTTAAGAAATACTGAGTTGGGCTGCAGGGCGCGGAAGTAGAATCCCAGAGGTTTGCCGTCTTTCATCTTGGGGGTGAATCGGTTGAGGGCGATTGTCCAAGGTTGTCCTTGCCAGAAGTGGTCGAGTACCATGGTGTTGTCGAGGAAAGCCAAAGCCAGGTCGCCGGTATAAGGCACTTCAAGGAAGTACTCGTTAACCTGTGGTGAGTCGGCCGCGGTTTCAGTAAATGTGACCTCCATGCGCAAGGGAACCGACTTGTCAACTTTCATTTGAGGAGATACTGGATCAACCGAAAGCGTTTGGGTAGCGAATCCTTTGGCCGAAGGATAGAGGATGTATTCCACAGTGGGATTGTCGAGGCTGAGCAGGTTAACCTTGCCGTCAGTGGGGGAAACCGTAGCGTCGGTGATGAGCAATCGGCCGTTAACCTTGGTGGCGTTGAGCGCTATCGAATAAGGCAAAGTGGTAATTTTGAACGGCTTGCCATTCTTAGGAGCGACCTTTACTGTGCTCTTTAGGCCGGGAGTAATGCCCGTGAAGGAGGATTTGCCTTTAACCGTTGTGCTGTCGAACACAAATTCAGGCGCCATGCCATCGTGCACAAAGAAGAAATAGTGGGGCGTGCCGTTGTCGTCGATTTTCATCAACGGCTGGGCAGTGGCATATTTCAGCGTGGCTCCCTCCATCGGCAGGTTGAACGGTAGCACCGTTGAAGTGTTCTTAGGCAGGTTAAAGCCACCTTGAGCGGGTATTGTGAGCGAGCCATTGGGATGGTTCACGGTAACGCTGAGGTCGATCATGTCGTGACGATTGTCGGCGTGGTCCTGCGTGTTGATAAGGAAAAGGAATCCAGAGCCGTCGGGAGCCATACGGGCGGCATATCTTAGGTCATCGGCGTTTTCGGGGGTCATACCTTTGGCATTGTCGGGAATCACGGGCTGCATCGGAGCCAAAACGTCCTCCCAATCGTCAAGGAAGTTGTGGATCACTCGCAAGGGGCGGAACGAAGGTGCCTCCAACCCCATCTCCCCAAGCGGACCTTGGAAATCGTAGCTTATTTTGGGCAATCCCATGGGCTGATCGCTGTAAAACTCGCCGTAACCGTCGTTCATGCGGGGAGTGGAACCCCCATGATACATATAGTAACCGATGATATTTGACCCTCCAGCCAGACAACGCAGCATCAGCGCCTCGGCGGCTTCGGGAGTGCAGATGGGTCGTTTGTCGTAAACAATCTGAATGCCAACGCCCATTTCGGCCGATGCCGAGGGATAGTCAAGGGGAACATATCGCACCGGGCTGTAATCGGGGTCGGCCCACAGATTCTTAAACATGCAAAAGGCGCTCTTGCGCTGGTCGGGGAACCAGGTGGGATAAGTATAACCGGCTGTCACGGGGATGGTCTTGCCGGGAATTACGGCGGCATTGCCCCATCCTGTGGCGGTGTAGAAGGGAGTGATAATGCCTTCCTCCTGGGCGATGCCCAAAAGAGAGAGCATGTGACGGTTACCCTTCTCGGCGGTGCTGATCTCCTCATCCTGGGTCATCACGCCTATGCGAGTGATACCCTTGTCGTAACTTGCGGCGGTGAAATCGCTGATAGGCTCATAGTTGTAGTGTATAGCCCAAGGAGCAGCCGAGTGCTGGTGCTCGTTTTCGATTTGGCAACCGATAATGGGGCCACCGTCCTGATAATACAGGCCCTTGATCTGCTGGGCTATCTCATGGTAAAGCTTGCGTGCGTAGGCAAGATAAGTGAGGTCGTCGGAACGCACGTCGAGATTCTTGGTGAACAGCCAATCGGGAAGCGCTCCTGAGCGGATTTCTCCGTGGCCGAAGGGGCCGATGCGCACGATCACGTCCATGTCGTACTTTTTACAAAGCTCAACGAAATGGCGCAAGTCGCGGTTGCCGTCCCAATGAAACTCGCCCTCCACCGGCTCATGGATGCTCCAAAAGATGTAAGTGGGGATCACGTTGACACCGGCGGCTTTCATCTTGGAGATCTCCTGCTCCCACTGCTCGCGGGGGTAGCGAGCGTAGTGGAACTCACCCATAACAGGGATCACAGGCTTCCCGTCGCGGATAATGTAGTAGTTATTGACCTCGATGGTGCCACCGTCGGGCGCGGAGCCACCCATGTCGAGATGCTCGTTGTGGATAGGTACCCAAGTATCCGGGGCATTAAGCACGTAGTTGGTGGAGGCCCACGCCGAGGTGGCGCCAAGGAGGCATATTGAAAAGATTAAGGATTTCATTAGTAGCCAGCGTTTTGTTTGATTTGACCTTTTGATTCATCGATAAAGTATTGGGGAATCCAGAAACGGTTGTGGCTGTCGTCAACAGTAAAATAGCTTGCGCCCTCGGCGTTGGCTTTGGCGATGCGCTGGTTGGCGTACTCCACATATTTTCCGAAACGAATGAGATCCTGACGGCGCAAGCCCTCAAACCAAAACTCGTGGCCGCGTTCCAGTAGCAACGCCTCCATAAAAGCGTCGTAGCTGCCGGTGGCTGAGGCGTCGAGATCTCCCAGGCCCGCGCGATTGCGCACACGGTTGACCAACGAAACCGCCTCGCCTGAAACCGAGCCTTGGTTGCGCACAATGCACTCAGCGAGCGACAGCAGTGCGTCGGAGAAACGGTAGATTACCAAATCCACGCTCGATGCCGAGCCGGTCATGTCGGGATCCATGCCGTATTTCAGCGGCAACACGCCTTTGGCGAGTTGGGCCGAAGTCGAGGCGTCAACGAGAACGCCCTTCTTGTTGTAATACGACTCAATCAGGTTCAATGCGCGTTGGTCGCCTTTCTCGAAAGTGTAGTAGAAATCCCATGGCATCACGTATCCGCCCCAACCTTCGGCTTTCTCGGCCCAAGGATAATCGGCGGGGAGGGCCTCGGCAGTCATATAGTTGTTGTAGCCGCTATCGCTTGTGGTAGAGGGGATGCACAGGATAACCTCCGAGTTGCCGTTGCCCTCTTTGGAGAACACATAATTGTAGTCGGATTGCAACGTGTAGGTGCCTTCCATGGCCACCAACTCTCGGGCAAGCGTCTCAGCCTTGTCAAACTGACCTCGAATCATGTAGTATTTGAGCAGGATCATGCGTGCGACGGCTTTCGACATACGACCGGTAGCCTCAGCCTTGTCGGGGAGCCACTCGATGGCTGTGCGGAGATCTTCCTCCATCATGGCGTCGTATTCCTCATCAGTGAGACGAGGAAGATAGTAGAATGTCTCGGGATCGTCGATTACCTCATCGCTGGCGACGGGTACCGGGCCGAAGATGTCATAGAGGAACAGGGCCATCCAGCCACGCAGCGCGTGAGCCTCACCGGCATAGAGTTTCTTGGCCTCGTCGGAGGCGTTGCACGACTCTATGCGTCGGATAGTATTGCGAGCCTTCGACAGATAGTTGTAGCGCGAGAAACAGTCCCAGATGTTGTTTTGGAAGTTGCCGTTCATCGTGGCGTACCACTGATGGTAATACATTTCGTCGCTTTCCCAAGCCCAGCAAGTCCAGGCCACGTCGGTAGTCATGTCGCTGAGGATTTGATAACCACCGTAGTCGGCGGCATAAACGCCGTCCCACCAACCGGTGTTGAAGTCGTAATAGGGATAGTTGACAAGCAGCTTACAGTCGTTCTCGTTCTGAGGGAAGCTGTCCTCGGAAATCTCGGTGTAGTCCAAGCGGTCGAGCTCGCAGGAGGAGAGAGCCAAAGCCAGGATACAGGGGAGAAAATATTTGAAGGTTTTCATCTTTCGTTAGAATTGAAGGTTAAGACCAAATGCCATAGACCATTGGCTGGGATAAGCACCGATGCCGTTTCCGGTCTCGGGATCCATGCCCTTGTAAGGGGTGATAACGGCGAGATTGCGTCCGGCAATGTAGAAGCGGAGTTTCTGAATCTTGTTGTTGAACCACTTGGAAGGGCACGTGTAGCCGATCGACACGTTGTCGAGGCGCAGATACCATGCTTTCTCCAAGAAGAAATCGCTATTGGCGGGATCAACGCCCGAGGTAGACTCCGCCACACCGGGGAGCGTGCCGTTGGGGTTGTCGGGGCGCCAACGCTGCTTCACCACGTCGAGAGCGTTCACGCCGTATGTAATATCCTCGATGCCAAAGACGCTTTGCAGCTTCACCTCGTTGATTTTCCAGCCGTTGAAGGTGCCGTAGATGTAGATGTTGGCATCCCAGTTTTTCCAGCGGAAAGTGTTGTTGATAGAGAAGGGTATCGGGGTGTTGTTGCACAATTTTACGATGTCGGCATCATCGAGCACGCCGTCGGCGCCGCTCTGGCGCAGATATCGTCCTTGGGAGTCGCGCATGCGCTCACCGTTCTCGTCGTAAACCCAGCTGTACTGATCGAGATAGTAGATAGCGCCGTTGCCCGATTTGGGGAGATGGGCATAGGCCTGGTTGTTGAGCACGAGGCCACTGGTGCGATATCCGTAGATATTGTCCCATTCCTCCACCCAGCCTTGGTAAACCGAGGGGATGAACTCGGGGTCTCGGGCGGTGGTGCGGTTGCGGTACACCGAGAGGTTAACGTTGGTTTGCCAAGTGAAGTCGCGGTTGTCGATGTTGTAGCTTGTGATGCTGAAGTCGATACCTTTCGACTCGTACACGGCCTTGGAATTGTAGTCGATCGTGGTGATCTCGTTATAGCTCATGAGGCTCTTGGAGAGGATTACGTTGCGACGTTTGCGCAGGAACGCGTCAATGGTCACTTGCAGGCGGTTGTTGAAGAATCCGGCATCCACGCCGAGGTTCCAGTCGTCGAGAGTCTCCCATTTGAGGTTGGGGTTGCCAAGCTGGCTCATGCCCATGCCGTTTTGGAGCGAGCCGCCGGGAGCGAAAGCCGAGGGGCTTACCTTGTAGAACGTGTTGGTGCCTGTCAATGATCCGGGGTTGCCGGTCTGGCCGAAGCCGGCGCGGATTTTCAACTCGTTGAGCCATGTGGCGTTTTGCAGCCAGCTCTCCTGCTTCATTCGCCAAGCGAGCGACACGCCGGGGAAAGCGCCCCATTGGTGTTTCTTGGAAAAGTTGGACGAGCCGTCAACACGGATGTTGAACGTGGCGATGTAGCGATCCATCAGGGTGTAGTTGACACGGCCGATGAACGAGGCCATTTCCGAGGCTCCCTTGTAAGAGGAGATGGATGGATTTTCCTGCTGGGAGGTGCCGATGTTGTTCATCAGCGAGCCGTCGGTGGGGAAATCCTGGGCGATGATACCCATACCGTTCCACGACTGCTTTTTGTACTCCCAACCTGCCATAGCGCTAAGGTCGTGGATGGCGTTGAACGTGTGGTTGAAGTTGGTGATGATGTTCACCATGTTCATCTGCCAGCGTGCGTTTTGTTTCGACGCCATGCCGTTCATGGAGTACCCCTTCTTGGTTGTGGTGGGGATATATTGGTCATGCTGGGTGTCCTTCATGTCAAAACCACCGTTTACGCGGAACGAGAGGAACGACCAAGGCTTGTAGTCAAGGTAACCAGTAATGAAAAGGTCGCGGGAGGTTGTCTCGTCGGTGATGTCGAGCAGCGACACGGGATTGGGATAGATGTCGCGGATAGGATTGCCGGAATAGTCGCCATTCTCATCGTATACCGACACCGTGGGGTTGAACGTCATCGCTGAGTAGATCAGAGCTGAATTGTCCTGTCGGGCATCGCCCAGTGGCACGTCGTTGTACTTGATCTGGGTGAAACTGCTCGACACGCCTGCCTTCACTTTCTTTGAGAAAGTTTGGTCGAGGTTTATGCGTCCCGTGACACGATCCATGGAGTTGTTTTTGGCGATGGCCTGGTGATCCATGTAGCCCAGGGAGAACAGGTACTGGGTGTTTTGGCTGCCGCCGGTTACCGAGAGGGAATGTTCGGTGAGCACGCCGGTGCGTGTTACCTCGTCGAGCCAGTCGGTACCGTTGCCAACAAACTCGTCGATCTGACGCTGTGTGTAATATTTCTCGTTGCCGCGGCCAAGTTCGTCGAACACCTGATTTTGGACAGTCATAAAGTCCTTGGCGTTCATGAATTTGGGCTTGTCCTTGAGCCACTGGAGAGAAACCGAGCCGCTGTAGTTGATAGTGGGCTTGCTCTCGCGGCCTCGCTTTGTGGTAATCAGGATTACACCACCCGAAGCGTCGGAGCCATAAATCGCGGCAGCCGAGGCATCCTTTAGAATGTCAACCGATTCGATGTCGGCGGGGTTGAGGTTGATCAGCGAAGTTTCCTTGTCGCCACCGCTATAGGCGGTGCCCGTGGAAAGCGTGGAAGAGGATACTTGAGGCACGCCGTCGATCACAATCAGGGGTTGCTGGCCGCTCAGGCCGCCGCGGATTGAGATATTGATGGCTCCACCGGGGTTGGCCGAACTTTGGGTGATGTTCATGCCGGCCGCGCGGCCGCGGAGCATGGTTCCAAGCGACTCGGAAGCGGCTGAGGGGAGCTGGTCGGCCTTGACCGTTGAGACGGCTCCCGAAAGGGTGCTTTTCTTTTGGGTGCCGTAGCCTACGACCACTACCTCGTCGAGCATCTTGTCGTTCTCTTGAAGCACGAAGGTCATCTCGGCTGACGCGGTTTTTTCCTGCGACAGGTAGCCAACGTATGACACCTGCACAACGGCCTTGGGTGCTACGTTCGAAAGGGTGAACTCGCCGTTGATATCGGTAGCCACGCCTATCGGTTGGCCTTTCACTTTCACCGAAGCGCCGATCAGAGGGTCGCCATCGCTACCCGAAACGGTGCCGTGCACGGTGATGTTCTGGGCTTGTGCCGGGGCGAACCCCAGCGCCAGCGACAGAGCGAATATACTAAATTTTGCTACTATATTTTTCATGATTGGAATGCGGTTTAATTGGCTTTACGAATAGTTGCCCACCACTCAGTGGAGTCGAAGGTAACGAGCACTTTCCCGGAGTAATCGGTGCGGAACGCACAGCAGGCGCCGGTAGCCGATTCAAACCACCATTGTCCGGCGGCGTCGGCTCGGAACACGCGTGCCCAGCCATCGGTGTAGAAATAATACTGGATATCGCCCGAATAGCCTGAGACAATCTCGGTGGTCATCTCGTAGCGGCCGGGAGCTACCTGGGTCATGTAGTCGAGGGGAGCTCCCCAGTCGCCGAACACGAACCCTGTACCCGAGAGCAACAGTTGCTCGGTGACACCAGGCTCGGCCTCAAGCGGAGCGATAGAGTAGCAATGGTTGGCGATGTCAATCCACACGTAGTAGTAACCGGCTTTCTCAATCACGACAGGTACCACATATCCGTTCTTGTTCAACAGCTTGGAGCTGACGAAGGGGCTTGCGCCAAACAAGTCGCCGTCCAAGCTCTTGGTTGGGGTAAAGTAGAGTTGTGTGCCGTCCGTGGGAGCGTAAAGCTTGCAAATGTAGGTGTAGTTGACAGGCTCGCCGTCGGAGTAGGACGGATCCATGAAATGATAGTATCCGTTGAGGTAATCGCTCTCGTTCTCGGTGGCGATAACGGCGTACATCTGGTCGTAGAGGTCGATGGGATCCTCTTCCTCGGCCAGCATCACCACCACATCAACATCGAGCGCGAGGCAGTTGTCGGAAGCGTCGGTGAAAGCCAAATGAGCCGGGAAAGTACCCGCGGAGGTGAAATCGATTGAACGGGTAATTGTGGAGGCTTTGCCAGTCAACTCGATCGTTTCATTATAAGCGATGTCGGGGATGGAAATAACAGCTGAGGTCAACGCGCGGTCGTCCTCCACGCCCAGCGACAGTTCCCATACCCCCTTTGCCAGGTCAGGCTCGAAATCCACGCTCACTTGCGCGGGAAGTTCGGTAACTGTCCATGGGGCTGTAACGTCGGGAGCGAAAGTAAGGTCAACACTGCGCTCGGAGGTGTTACCGTGAGTGTCGGTCACTTTCACCAAGAGCACTTGCGGAAAAGTGGCGTCGGTGGGCACCGACATCTGCCACGAGTAGTTGAACACTGTGGGTTCGCCTTTAGGGATAATGGTCTTTGACACGCCCCAAGCGTCGCAGGAGATGTCGATACGGGAGATGCCTGTGTAAGTCGACACCTGTCCCTCTACCCACACCGCGTCGCCGGGATATGTGGCTATCTCCTCAAGCTCGGTGTAGAGACCCGGAGCGTCCTTGTCGTGGTCGTCGCAGGCCGCGGTGACAATCAGCAAGGAAGTAATGGCCAACGTGCTTAATGATTTGAGTTTCATGTGTATATACTGATTAAAGATTTCTAAGAAATGGCCACTTCCTCCTCTTGAAGCTTGGAAGAGAAGTCGATGAAAGTGGAGAACGCGTAGATACCGTTGTGATTATGGTTGATAGCGTCGGCATCGGTGAGGAACTGGCGGGCTTTCTCCTCGTTGCCCATGCCGAATTGCCCCAATGCCATCATATAACGACAATGCACTTGATTGGCGGCGTTGAGGTCGTTATCCCAGATCAACAGATCGGGAAGGGATACCGCGAAGTAGTCGGGCTTGCAATCGTCGAACACGTGTTTCTCGCCGTAAGCGATCAAGCGGTTGAAACGGGAGCGAGCGGCATCCTCGTTGCCAAGGGCGCGCTCACACATCGCTGCATAGAACAACTTGTCGGGAGCGGCGTCGTTGTAGTAAAGAGCGGCGGCAGGCTCCATCGGGGCCTCGGTGCCAAGTTGCCAATGCTTGCGAGCCTCCGGGGTATCGCCTTTGAGTTCATAAGCCAAGCCCAGCAGGTAGTGGAAATCGTTGTCGAGGGCGCCGTAGAGTTTGCCCTCTCCAAGGTGATGAGGATACACCAAGCACTCTTTCAGCAACGCTATGGCCTCCTGGGGACGGTTTTGGAGGATGGCTTGCTTGGCAAGTTCAACACGGCACAACTGGTACTGAGCGGGCACCTTTCCCTCGCCGCCTTCCCAGGGGTGGAAGATATGGCCGTCAAGGGCTTTCATCGCCTCGCTGTAATTCCCGGTAAAGTTGAGCAGGGTGATCAACTCCAGCAACAAATCGTCGCGGCTGGATACCAGTTTGGGATATTTCCGCAAGCGCTCCAGACGCTCTGCGTGGCTGCGGTTAAGACGTTTGTAAAGCTGGTCAAGCTCCATGAGCACCCGGCCATCGGTTTCGTCAAGGGAGAAAGCTCTCTCCATGAGCTCAACGGCACGGGTGTGGTCGTTGAGCTTGTTGAAGGTCGCAAGGGCCAGGTTGCGCCACACGGTGGGGAATGACGGGTCGAGTTGCGCCGATTTCTCCCAAAGCTGGATTGCGAGCTTGTACTGCCGCTTGTCATAATAAAGGTTGCCGAGGTAATACGGAGCGCGGGCATCCTGGGGGTTGATCTCCATCGCCTTGCGCAGCGCCAGCACGGCCTCCAACCGGGTGGGAAAACAGTAATCGGGAGCTACCGTCGCGGCTTCCTCATACAGGCGTTCCGAGCCTGTAATGTCACCGGCAAGGTGCATGCACCAAGCCATATAGTAGCGCGTCATCGGGGTGATGGCACCCTCATCTATGGCCATTTGCCAGATGTTGAACGCGTCCTTATGAGCGCCGGCGGCGCAATAGTCGAGAGCCAGTTGGTCGTAATCGTTGGCGTCGCGACGCATCATCTCTTTCATGAGATCGTATTGTTCCAATTCGTAGAGGCAACCGAAGTTGAAGGGATCCAAATCCAGCGACTCCTTGGCCAAGGCGGTGGCCTCCTCGTCACGGCCGAGGCGACGAAGGATGTTCACCTTAAGCGAGCGTCCTTGGTGGTTGTGCCAGTTGCGGATGAGGGAGCGGTCCACTTCATAGAGGGCGTCTTCGAGGTTGTCCTTGCCAGCCGAGATTTGGGCGCATGCGAGGTAACCGGCATCTTGCCATGCGGCATTCCAAGTGGATTTGTAGAACCAGTCGTAGGCTTCGTCCATACGTCCTTGGAATTTCAGTGCCACACCTAGATTAAACAGCGGCTCGCCGTCGTAGGGGTTGGGGTTGCGCTTCATCAGCACTTTGACGGCCTTTCGCAAATATTTCTCGGCCTTTTCGAAGCGACCCTTGCGTATATACCACAGGCCAAGGGCGTTGTTGCAGCGCACGTCGTTGGGGTCACGGCGCAACCCCTCCTCGTAGTATTCCACGGGGTTAAAGGTGGCGTGGCGGTACTGCTCGAGATGCAACCCCGTGAGGAAAAGTTGCTCCACGGTTTTGATCTCGTCGGGGCGCAGGGCAGCCTCGGCGGCGTCGGGAATGGGGCGCACCTCATCAGGCTCGGCATGCCAAGAGAGCAGCACCTTGCCCGTCGTGTCGGTAACGACGACGTTGAGGGTGCTCCACGGGGCTTTCCCCACGTTGATCACCTCGTCGAACAGCAATTCGGGCGACATCATCATGGGTTGGTCGTACAGGGTTGCTCCATCGTCGGTCGTAACGGCAACATTGACTGTGAGTTGCGATGTGGCAAACAGTTTGAGATTAACCCGATCCTTGCCGGCCGGGTCAATGTTGAGAAGAATGTCTTGTGACGCATTCTTCACAACGCCCAATTCGCGGTAAGGGAGGAAATACTGCTTGAACGACTTCTCCTCGTAAGGCATCAGCCAAGTGAAGTCGGGCTGGTTTTCGGTGTACACGCCAGCCATCAACTCGATATAGGGACCGTCGTTGTCGGTGAGGTTGCGATCCCAGGCACGCCCGAAATCGCCGTTACCCCATGTCCACTGCTTTTTGCCGGGCGACACATGGTGGTTGGCCACATGGAGCATGCCGGCGCGGGTGTCATTCTCATAGCCGCCCTCGAAGTTGTACTTGGAATTGACGGCCATATAGCTCGTGGGCACCTTGATGTTGCGGTAATTGCTGATGTCCACACCCTTAGAATAGTCCATTTTGTAGTACGTGCCCGTGGCGATGGGGAAAGAGCTGACAGCGCGTTTGCCGTGGTCGAATACGGCGTTGACATCGGCGGGGAACACGCTTTGGTAGTCGTCGTTGACCGCCACGGCGGGGTTGGCCCACCACAAGAAAGTTTGCGGCAACGGCGTAGGATTGTACAACACGCCCTTGATCTCCAAGTAGGCCTTAAGGGGGTAAAGCGTGAAGCCAGCCATCCCTTTTTGGGAGAACATTCGCTCACGCTCGTTGACCCAAACCGTCACGGAGCCGTCCTCGTTCTCCTCGATCGCCGAGTCGACCGGCAAGAAGGTGGAGGGACGATGGTGCTGGGGCCAGTTGAACTCGATGCCTCCCGAGATCCATGGGCCAGCGAGTCCCACCAAAGCGGGCTTGATCACATGGTTGTAGTAGATGAAATGGCGCTCCTTGATTTTGTCGTAGGCCATCTGAACGCGTCCGCCCAATTCGGGGAGGATCATCACTTTCAGGTATTCGTTCTCAAGCCAGATGGCGTTGTACTCTACATCGGTTTTCTCGTCGGCGATCGACTCGATTACCGGGTAGGGATAAACCACCCCGCTTGAGCCTTGATATACACGTTTCTCAAGGAATATAGGGTTTTTCTCCGGTGTCCCCGGAAGGTAGGTGGGAATAACCACCTTTTCTCTCCATGCTTTTACCATCAGGAAATAGTTTTAATCGTGGAAGTCTGTTTAGAAATTAATTGAGATTCAAGTTCCTCAAGGCTCTTGCCTTTGGTCTCGGGGAGTTTGCGCCAGAAGAATAGGAAGCCAGCACCGCAAATACCGGCGTACACCCAGAAGGTGCCTCCCGTCGAAAGGGCTGCGTTGAGGAAGGGGAAGGTATAGGTTAACAAGCAACTTGCGACCCACAAGGCAAACGTGCCGGTGGCGATGGCCACGGCCCTCACCTTGTTGGGGAAAATTTCGGAAAGCAGTACCCAGGTCACGGGACCTAGCGACATGGCGTAGCAAGCGATCGCCAATACCACCATCACCACCATCACGATGCCGCTCAGGTGCATGTGGTAACAACCGCCGAGGATGCCGTAGATTATAGCCAACCCGCCTGCACCAATCAGCATCAGTGCGCGACGACCCAAGCGGTCGACCGTGTAGATGGCCACAAAGGTGAACACTAAGTTGGCGATACCCGTTACGACGATGTTGATGAAGGTATTATCCACGTCGTATCCGGCCGATTGGAAAATCTCTTGGGCATAGTTGAAGATAACGTTGGTGCCGCACCATTGTTGGAACATGGCCACCACGACGCCTATTATGAGCACCAACCGGTAGGGACGGCTGAACAGCACTTTCAACCCGCCCCGCTCCTGGGTGTTGGCAGAGGTTGATTGGTAGTTATCGCACTCCGTTTGGGCATAGTGCTCCCCACCGATGCGACTAAGGATGGCCTTAGCCTCATCATAACGGCCTTTCATAAACAGCCAGCGAGGGCTTTCGGGGATAAAGAGGGCCAATAGGAAGAAGGCGATCGAGGGGACGGCCGCGGCCCAGAACATCCAGCGCCACGCCATGTGGATATTCCACTGCATGTCGTCGCTCACCAATAACCAATTGACGATTTGAGCGGCAAAAATGCCAATGACGATGGTCAATTGATTGAGCGACACCAACTTGCCGCGAATATGGGGAGGAGCCACCTCAGCGATGTACATCGGCGACAAGCCAGAGGCGATACCGATAGCCACGCCACCGAGGAATCTCACGGTCAAGAATGCGCCAAAAGCGTCAAAAGCGCCAGTGCCGTAGGCGGTGAATCCGAATATCAAGGCCGACACTATCAACAGCTTCTTGCGCCCGATGCGATCGGCAACGTTACCGGCGGTAACGGCTCCGATCAAGCAGCCCGCCAAGGCGATACTCATGGCCAAGCCCTGCATCGCGGGAACGGATGCTATGCCGAAAAACTGCTCGTAGAAGATTTTGGCGCCTCCTATCACTACCCAATCGTAGCCGAAGAGCAGTCCGCCCATGGCCGACACGATGCAGATGAAGTAGATGAAACGACGGTTGTACTGGTTCATGTGATGAGATTCTAAGATTATGATGCAAAATTAACGCGTAAAAATGCCGCTTGCAATGGATAAAATAATTGTTTGCATGGACAATCTTACGATGTCCCCTGAACGGCGACTGCCTGGCATCACGCCAGGCAGTCGCGAGGATTCAAGGTACAACATTTCTAATCTATATCTATATCACTTATCGTTTATGAGGACTTTCGTGACAGTGGTACCTTGGCGCATCAAGTAAACGCCAGTCGAGGGATGGCTTATGCGGATACCTTGGAGATTGTAATATTCCACAGGCGCATCGTTGGAGCCGATGGACTCAATGCCCGTCTGGGTGGCGTCGTTGATCAGCATCACCTGACCGGTGGGCTCATACGTGAGCTTCTTAACAGTAATAGCGGCATTAGCCCACGAATTGAGACTGTTTGTCTCTTCGTCGCCGTCCTGAGCCACGTTGGTAAGAGTGTAATAGCTTCCCTCATCAACACCCGTGGTGGTGTAAACATACTTGGAATCGTAGTTTTTGTCGGCGATGGCGAAAGTTTCGTTAGCCGCAAGGGAGATGCCATTCTCTGACGTGAGGGTATAGAGACCTGTGGTATTGTCGTAGTCGAGGCGATAAGCATCGTAATCGTCAGTGAGCGACGTGGATTTGGGACGAACGGATGTTGTCGCAGCCTCATCGGTGGACGCCACCAACCAATTGTTGGCGGCCAAGCTGAGGTAAAGCACCTCTGGGCCCGAAACAGTCACGGTATTGTCGTTGGAATTGAGCGTGATGGTGTGGTGTTCCCAGATGTCGCTTTCCAGCCAGCAGTTGTAACCCGAGGTTACCTCCAATGTCTGACCCTGACGCAAGCCACCACCGTAGGAAGTGGTCCAGCTGGCATCAAACACGAATCGGGGATTTGTGGCTTCTCCCTTTGCGCCATAATAACCCGTGGCCGTGTAAATGCCGGGAGTTACCGGGGTCATCAGTTGGGAGTCGGTTGTAGCCCAACCGTTGTCGCCGCAATGGGAGTCGGTGAGCCAAACGAAGGAAACGGTCACCTCCAAGGTCTTGGCGTTGAACGTGATCATGTATTTCTCCTTGACGTCGCCGTCGAAGTAAGCGGCCGTGCTGCCTGTGCATCCTGCCTCAAGAGTTAGGGAGCCAGGGAGAGAGACTTTTGACCAAGTGGAAGAACCGTACATGGTAGTCCAAGTATCGTCAACAATCAGGAAGTTGCCCCAGCCGTTAGCCTCCGTGCAGTCGGCATCGATTCCAGTGATATAGTAAAGGCCGTCGCCAGCGTAGGTCATCTTGTTGGTTAATCCCCATGAGTTGAACCCGCCAGTTAGATAAAAATCGCCATAATCGGTCTCCTCATCGCCCGTTCCGGGTTCCTCTGTGCCGCCTTCGCCTGCGTTGGCTCCGTAGACGTGGCCGGTGGATGAGTAATCCTGGAATGTCTCGGCGGGGCCGTAGGTGGTAGTGGTGGTGCCATTGTAGAATTTCACGCTTGCTGGCTCGGTGGAGAGTTCAACCGAGGCTATCCAGTAGCCCGTGGTGGAGTCGTAGGTCATGCGCATGCCGGGAGTAACGCCCACCAACGAGTTGCCGTCGGCATCAAGATAGTCAACGAAAACAACCTCCCACGTGGTCGAGCCGTTGTTATAAGCCACGGTATACCCTGTATAGGTGACAGTTTCACTCTCCCAAGGGTTAGTGGAATCGGAAGTGATCTGGCATTTGGAGAGCTCTTTGTTAAACCACCAATAACAGGTTGATGCTATGGCAATGTTCAAGTCGCTATTCCAACTCGTGGCAGAAGTGACTGAAAAATCAGTATTCAAAGCCGTGACCCAAGCGCCTCCGTAATAGACCGACCAAGCGCCGTCCTTGCAGAAGTCAAATGCGGCTCCCGATGAAACCTTCACGCCCGGACAAACATAGTAGACATTGCCGTCGTCGGTGCTCATCTCGTAATAGGCGTTGCCGCTATCGTAGACGTAGAGCGAGTAGGAATCGTAATCGGTGGTGTCACCGGTGGAAGGAGCGGTCGTGGCGGTGTAGAAGTTAATGGTGAGAGCTGAGGGATTTACCGTGACAGTCCAAGTGGCCGCGTAGGGGATTTGGAAGCCACCCGACCAAATGTTGGTGTAGCTCATGGTCACGCCATTTTTCACCTCACCTGATGGAGCCACGCCAGCGGCCTTGCAAGTGTCCTCATCGCCATAGGCGGTGCAAAGCAGCACATACTCATTTGTGGAGTAAGTGGTAAACGAGCCGGTGAAAAGCCCTGTGGTGGAGTCGTAGGTGAGAGCCGTTGGAGAGGTGTATGACCACGAATTGTCGCTTCCCACATAGTAAATCGTGGCGGGAGTTTCGTCCTCATCACCGTTGTCGTCGCCTCCTGTGTTATCGCCACCGTCGGTGGTGGAATAAGAGAAATCGACCAGATTGGTCAGGTCGACCTCCGATTTGCTCTTGCAGGCGTCCCACCAGGGGTTAGGGACGACATTAACGCCAACGTAGGTGGATGGCCATGAGTTATTGGAGCTATAGCTTGCGTAATCCTTGGTATAGCAAGCGTTGAGGGCATATCCCATAAGATTGCTGCCTTCCGGCTCCCAATAGAACACGCCTACACAGTTGTAGGTGGAGCCATCTCGGAGGGTTGAGAAGAATTCCGAGGCGTAGTTGGTGACATCGGTGTTGCACTGGGTAACACTCTTGTAATAGTTGGAGCTGGAGCTGTTGGAAGTGCTATAATTGCAGTTCATGCCGGTCTCGCAGATGATCACGGGCATATTGTAGGTGCTGTTGATCAAGCTGATAACGGCCAAGGAGTTGGACCAACCCGATCCGGACTTCCAAGTGGCGGTGGCGTTGGCGTCGGAGTATTCAAGGGTGGGATAAAGTGATAGGCCAATGAGGTCGCACTTTGTGCCGAAGCCGAAACCGTTCTTCT
Source organism: Bacteroidales bacterium (assembly GCA_021205635.1). Taxonomy (GTDB): domain Bacteria; phylum Bacteroidota; class Bacteroidia; order Bacteroidales; family Muribaculaceae; genus JAJPXC01. The sequence goes on from JAJPXC010000152.1 coordinate 28,753, forward strand.
GCAACATTTTCATCACCCAAGGCACCTCGCAGACGCCCCACCAGGAGTCGCTCGACACGCCCTTGGTGGTCTTGGTGAGATGGAGCACTGTCTTGGTGTCGGGATAAACGGCTTTGGCCGCGTCGGCGCAAGCGTTCCACACGGTCACGAAATTGGCTGTCTGGGTGTCGGTGTAAGCCGTTCCGCTGTTGGTATAAAAGGGAATACGGCAGCTGAGATCCCATTCGGTGACGGTGTCGTAACTGCTTAAGGATCCCACCTTAGAGGGAAGTTTGTATTTGAGCATGCCGTAGTTGGTCTCGTTGCCGATCTGCACCCATGCCACGTTGACGTTGTTGTCGTGAAGCACTTGGAGCACATCTGATACATGCTTCGCCGCTGTGGAGGCAAGCTCGGAAATGGTTGAGCAGCTTTCCCAAGATTTGGGCACAAACTGCTTTCCGGGGTCGGCCCAAGTATCGGAGAGCTGGAACGACACCATCACTCGCATGCCCATGTCGGCGTAACGCTTAGCCAAAGCTTGCATTTCCGAGATTGAACAGGTGCCGTAGGTGCTGAGCGTTTGGGCTACAGCCCCGTTGTCGGCACTGTAAAAATAGAAGTCGTTCTTCACAAGCGTTTGCGTGGGGTCAACCCAAACGCGCAACCTCACCGCGTCGAAGCCGTAATTGACGCACATGGTCTCGAGGTTGGTGAACGGGGTAGTGGCCGAGGTCGATTCGTAATAGGTGTAGTAGTTGTTGTCCTCGATGTACTTTTGCCACGACAAGTCGCCTCCTATGGCGAAATCAGGGTACCCGTTGGCGGGTGCCTTCGTGGGCGTGGAAGCGTGTGATGAGCCTGCCGCGATGAGTATCGCAGCCAGCATAAGCAAGCATTTCTTCATGTTATGGAATTATGATTTAGTTGGTATTAAGGCGTTTATATGTATGGGAACCGCGCCGCTCGATGTAAAATCCCGAAATCGGAGCGGGAATGCGTAGGCCCTGAAGGTTGTAGTATTCCGGGGTGGTGGAATCGAGGTCGGGAACGACGGTCGACACGCCACTGTCGATATCGCTCCAGGGGCAGACGGTGTCGGCGGTGATGGACATCGCGTGGGTGTCGTGACGGTACCACCAGGTGTCGGTAGCTGATACTGCTGTTGAAGTCCAGGCGGTCCAATCGTTGGCATCGTTGAGGATTCCCTGCTGGTTGAGGCCAACCTCGGCGTTACCCAAGGCGATGGAGAAATCCTCGGTGGCAACCTTGAAGTTGAACCACTGCGAGGCCTCATAGCCGGTGAGCGTGTAGAGAAGGCCGTCGGTGGTGGTCATCTCCACGAAATTGTTCTGGTTGGTGTAATAGTAGAGATAGAGCTTGAGATCGGGGTCGGGCACGAAATCGGGAGTGGTGTCGTCGTTGATTCGGTACTCCTCCAATCCGCCCGCCGGGAAGGTGGAATGAGCTTCAACAGTGGTCCACCAGGCGTTGGCCGTGACCTTGTCGCGGGGCCAAGACGCACCCGGGGTGATTGACACACATGCGCCCTTGGCGTAATTCTTCATGTAATCGGTCTCCGGCTCCCAGTAGAACAGGCCGTCGCAAGTGCTCTCGTCGGTGTCCAATTTCTCGATCAGGTATTGGGTGAAAGCGGCCACATCGGTGTTGCACTGGTCGATGTAGCACTTCTGGAGGTCGGCTGCAGACACGCCCTCGGTATTGGCTGAGAGTGAATACTCGTTGTTCATTCCCATTTCGGCGAGGATGGTGCGAAAACCATATTTAGCGTAGATGTTGTTGATGGTGGTAATGTCCAGGTCGGCGTATGTTTTCCATTTGGCGGTGTATACGTCCTGACCGTCGTCCAATCCGGGGTAGAGCGAAAGGCCGATGTAGTCGCAAATGTCAGTTGAGAAACCGGCCTTGTCGAGCAGGTTGAGCGACCAGTTTAGGGTACTCCAGTTGACCGTTTTGGTAAGGTGTAGCACCGTCTTGGTGCCGGGATAAATTTCCTTGGCGGCACGGGAGGCGTCGGTGAACACGCGCACGAAATTTTTTGTGGTCTCGCTCGGCACGTTGGGCACTTTTTGCGAGATCTCGCAGCCCCATTCCTCGCTGGTGACAGTGGTGCCCGATGCCGACGGCACTTTCCATTTCAGCATGCCGTTGTTCACCTCATTGCCGATTTGTGTCCATGCCACGTTGACGTTGGCGTTGTGCAAGAGGGTTAGCACCTCGGTGATATGGCCGCAGACGTAGGCCGACAGGTCGTCAACCGACGTGCAATCGTTCCAAGCCTCAGGGATGAACTGGCGACCGGGATCGGCCCACATATCCGACAGTTGGAACGACACCATCACGCGGTGGCCTTGCTTGGCCAGTCGTTTGGCGAGCGCGACCATCTCATCCACCGAGCAGGTGCCGTAGGTCGACATCTCTTCGTACTCATAGCCGTCGGCGGTGAACGTGAAGCCCGACATGGCCATATCGGTCTTAGGGTTAACCCACACACGCAGGCGCACAGCGTCGATTCCGTGATCCATAAGCATCGCCGGGATGGTGGTCAAAGCGTCGGAGGTTACCTCAGTTCCGGTGTAATATTGGTGTAGATGGTTGGTCTCGATATACGGTGTCCACGACACGTCGGCACCGAGCGCTAACCGGGGATAACCGTCAACCGGTGTCATCGTCGCGTCGGCCGCGGTCATGGTTAGAGCCGAAACAGCCAGCAGACCGGTGAATAATATTTTGGATGTCGTTGGTTTCATAGGAGGTGCCTGATAAGATTCTACAATAACGCGAAGTTAGCGAAAAAGATGGAGCCGCGGCCTCGCGGCCCCATCATTCTTAACTTACATACAATCTTTATTTACCAGTGAATCTGATCTTTGTTGTTTTACTACCTTGACATTTGATGTAAATACCATGAGAAGGATTCATTACCCTTATACCTTGAAGATTATAATAGATAGGATCGGAAGTTTCGTTGTCGTCAAAGATGTTGGTCACCGAGGTTTCGCCGCTGATTGTCAAGGCACCTGTTTCCTTGTTAAAGGTGAAGGTGTCGGATGCCTCGGGACACCAATCGGTAATCCAAGCCTCGCCGGTTCCACCCAGGACCAAGGTGATAGGCTCGTTCTTGACGATTGCGGGATAGGTCTCGTCGGCGGGAGCGTAAATCTCGGTCCAGTCGGCGTTATGCACCTGGATGCCCTTATAGCCGTCGATAGCGCCGGCGGGGAAAGCATAGCCGGTAGCGGTGTAAATGATACCATCCTTCGACGACATGGGGATGTTGATATTGGCCTCGTTGGTCACGTCGTAGGCATAGAGAGAGAGGTCGGTGTATTCGTCGCCGGGCTCTCCGATGATGATAGGGTTATCGGAGTTGGCTGAGATCACAAATTTTTTTGTGGATTTCTGGAAATAGATGTAGTTGCTTTCCGAGAGGGTCCAGCCCCAAATCCAACCGCCTTGGCCGTTGCCACCGGCGCCGTCGAAGTCGAGCACGGTGTTGAGTTTAACCTCGGGCCAGTTGTCGGGGCAGTAGACTGTCGACCAGTCGGCGGTCACTACCTGCACGCCGCTGAGGTCGGTAGCTGAGTTGGTGAACGTGTTGCCGGTGGCGCTGTACATGTCACCGTCGTCGGTGGTAAGCTCGATGTAATTGTTTTCGGCTCCGGCCTTGTCGTAGGCGTACATAAACAGTGAATCGTAAGCCTTGGCGTTAAGGGAGCACATCATGGAAGCCGCGGTGGCGAGGAGTACTATTTGTTTCATGTTGAAAAGCGATTTATGGTTGTAAAATTTGTTTGGTTCATCTTCACGTTGCAAAGTTACTACCGTGACCAAAAGCCTACAATGGACATTTTCGCAACTTTTATGGACAATTTTACGATTATTCGCTTTCTATGATTAACGATAATCGGGGACACCGATGTGTATCGATGTCCCCGACCCATTAAGGAAGCTATGTGAAGTTAGCGAACCAAAATCTTCTGTCCACTTTGGATGTAGATTCCCGCGGGGAGAGACTTGGCGTCATCAGCGTTTACACGCATTCCTTGAAGATTGTAAATCGGCTGAGTGCAATCAAGTTCATTGGCCGATATACTCTCGATGGCGGTGGTAGTGCCCCAATCGCCTTGGAAGATGGCATGCCCACCTTTTACCACCACATAATCCTCGCTTGCTGTGAGTTCAACGGTTCCCGATTGGGTAGTACCAGTGGAAGGGAGGGCCATCGGTCGTGCTCTAACTTCCGATTGGTTATCCGCGGAGAGGGCGGTGAGATTGGTCAGCAGGTTTTCATCATCCTTTCCGGTTTGTCGCGTACGGCTGAAGATATATACCGGGGTGATATAAACGCAAGGGATGTTGGGCGAATTAAATTCCTGGGCGATTATGGTGCCAATCAGGGGATCAGTATCGTTAAGGAATCGTCCTGATTCATCAAGTTGGGGAAGATTAGTCGAGCTGTAAGAGTTGTGTCCTGCGATATGCTCGACCAGATACTCATAACCGTTGTAATCATTTTCGACTGCCAGCTCGATATGGTAGAATCGGGAGGTCAACAGAGTGTTGTTGTCGGTATCGACATAATCACCGGGATCGTCAAATTCCACATGGCCACAATAGATCCAGTTCCAGGAGTTATGGCCGCTATACCACCGGTCAAGATATAAGCTGCCGATGGTGGCGGTTTGCTTCAACGTGTTGTTGATGGCGCGCACTGTGATGTCGCTTCCGTAAGTGGCTGCGAGGGAGGAGCCGAAGTCGGCTTGTAAGCCATCGCTGTTTGCCACATATTCGGTTTTGACGATTCGGAAGATGGGGTAGATACTTTGGGAGGGATGCACATTGGCAATCGTGAAGGTGTATGGAGCGGCCAATTCATGTTCCGCTTGGTCATAATAGACCACATTGTCGTTAATAACGTCACCCAAGTTGTTGACGAGCGACACGGTATAATGGATGTCGTAGTGAGAGAGGATGGCCTCAGTGACATTAGGTTGCCGGAACTTGATTACGCAATCGAGCAGGCGCGGATCGAGCTTCGATGCTTGGATGTAGATTGGTTGAGGACCGTGCGAACTTCCAGTGACAAGGTCAACTGTTGACTCTACGTTGAATTTCAAATAGTTGTCGCCATAGGTCTCGGTCAAGTCAACTTGCGGTTGCTCGTATTGATAGGTATATGAGGGTGAGTAGGGCTTGGCGATTACAGGCTGGAAATTCACCGCAACCGATGGATTACGGGTGATATTACCGGCCTTGTAGGTCATATCGACGATGAAGGTGCCATTGTCGAGATTACCGTTTCTTTCCACCAGAGCACCATAATATTGGTTGCCGTCAAGGGTAAACAATTCGGGAGTGAGTTGTTGATCGATGCCCAAGGTGGACGCGTCGTTCTCTTTGATCGTTAGCGAAAGCGTCACCTCTGTGTCCTCGGCAATCAACCCATCGGCGCGATAGTCGGCAACAGTCTCTTGGAATGCTGTATAGTCGAGGGCGCGCACATAGAACATCGAGGTCCACAGGAACATCGACGGATTGGGAATCACCTGCTTGCGGGCAACATCGGGATCGACATCCTCAGCCGCGCTTATATTGCCATCAGCGTCCATCGTGAACACGCAATAGGGAGCGTTGGAGCTGGTGCGGTAAGTGAGATAATGCTTCTCTCCTTCGTTGGTAACGATTCTCGAATTGGCGTCCAGCGAGTTGTTTATTACAGTCAGTCCCTCAGGAAGAAGCTCAAGCAGTTGCACGGCTATAGGCTCGGGATAGATGATGTTGTCGGAGTTGTAAATCGTCACTTGGTTGGATTTAGAGCTCTTGGTATTAACCACGCCATCGGAATCCACCAAGGCCACCGTGATTTTATATAAGTATGTGCCTGCCTGGAGATTGTCATCACAAGGGAAGGTTTGAGTGCCAAAAACGTTGACGTTAACTGCGGTGGAGAGGGTAACATCCTCGGTAATCCCCGAGAACTCCTCTCCCTCAGCCGTCACGCGATAACGTTCGATGCGGTAACCTGTAATTGAAAGCGATGAATCATCGGTGGAGGTGTTGAGTTGCCAAGTGTAGGTGAGAGCGTCCTCGTTGTCCTCGATAGTGAAGGCCTGTATTTGAGGCCCAGCGGTTTCTGAGATAAATTGGATAACAGCGTTGTTCATCGAGCCGTCGTACCAAAGGAGGATGCGGTTGAAGAACATCTCTTGATATGAGGAGGCATCCTCCTGATAGCCAGTGGTGAAGTTGGCGTAGTCGTTGTTCTTGAACACAGCGTATAGGTCGATGGTCTCTCCATTGGTTATATCAAAGCTAGCGATGGTTACCTCTTGACCCGAAGTGCCGCCATTGACGGCATACCAGCGGGGACGGTTCTCGCCCGATGTTACAAGGTTGCCACTTGAATCGTAGGTGTTCATGTGGCCTCCTTCCTCATAAGAGATCATGTTGCCGCCTCCGCCGCTCCAAATCTTGAACGGACCCGAAAGCCAGCAATCGCGTATTACGTAGCACTCCCAGCCATCGCCACTGGTTCGGGAGCCTTGGGTGCCGTTCTCATCCATGATGAGATGCTCAAAGTTCCAATAATCGGTTGTCAGGTTTTCGTCTCCGCCTTTCACCTCCTGATTGTCGCCAAATTTCTTGGAATTGTGGCTCGTGGAGTAATATTCGCGGTAAGGGTCGCTTTCGAGATCGTCGAGCTCCGAGGATTTCACGAATGTGATGCTTCGGGAGTTGAACGCTAAGTTTTTACTGGCGATATCGACATTGAAATAAGATGGGTTGTCCTCAAACCAATCGGCGGTGTAAACCGTCTGGTAAACATAATGCCCATTGGCATCGTAGTAGGGACGGCCCTTTGTATCGTATTGGATGTAAGATTGCTCCCAGCCGTCCCAAGGGTAATATTTGTAGTTGGGAGTGTAAATGTTGTCGGAGCTGCTTCCGTTGTTGTAATTCTTGTTCCAGATATTGGTGCCCACGAGCTGGAATACGCGCTGAGCGGCGTTGTTGGAAGCCAAGTCGCTGAAGGTTACCGATGATGGATTGCCTTCGCTGTCCAAGGTGAGAGTGATTGTGCCCACCCACACGCCATTACTATGCAGCTGGGCCTCATGGTCGGCCGAGTAAGTGGCCTCAACTCCATCTTCGGTGGCAGTGACCGAGGAATAGTTGCCGTCCTCGTAACCAAACCAATTGACATTCTCGCCCTTCTTGTAAATCTTGTCAAGAGGAGCTTGCGCCCAATAATCGTAATAAGCGCGGGCGTCGGCCTGCTGGAGGGACAGGTTCGACACCGTAAGATTGGTAGGCGAAATGTCCCCTTGTGGATTGGAGTAAAGGTCGAAACATTGGAATATGTATTCATCGTAAGAATCTACTTTAGCGATGGCGAACAACCCGGGAAACATGAATCGGCCTTTGATAGTGAGCGTGTTGCCCGAGCCTTCAAACTCCCATTCGGGTTGCAAACGCCAGTCCGACATGTGTGAGCCGGTCAAGAAATAGTGTGCTTTGGAATCGCTGAAATCCGATCGAGTCAGGGGCATGTTGACATCCGCGCGCAACATCATCTCGCTCAAGTCGCCGCGCACGAGAAGGGTGTAGTTGCCAGCCGAGCCAAAAGTGTCACCCGCGCTGCTTGATGAAATCGTGGTCCAGGTGTTGCATGCCAACGGGGAAGCCCAAGTCGTACCTGCCGAGTAAGCGCCAGTCGAATAGCTGTCCCAATCGTCGCCAGCTGTAGTCGACAACAAGAAGTTCCACGACAAGGCAGTACATGGTATCGCTATTTTATATACGTCAAATTCCTCGTCGTAGGTCAGTGCCTGAGCATCGGAGTACACCCAATTGTAATCGGAATCCAGCCCATAGCCAGCTCCCAAGATATACAGAGGCGAGCCGTTGACCCAAGCGACATCCCAAGGATTGGTCGACGAGTAGTTGATTAGGAAACCTCCCGTTGACTTGTTGAACCAAAAGTGCATGTCGGAGGTAATGGTTTCTTTGAGTTGCATAGAACCCGTGCCACCGGAAACCAGTGTCAGCTCAGTGCCCACTGTGATGTCAGGCCACGAACTGGCTTCAGGTCCGTAAGCCACGGTCCAAGTGGTTTTGTCGGTGTAAATCGTGATTCCCCAATAGGAAGTGTCGCTGCACGATTGCCCTGTGGCATGGTAGACATTGCCATCGCTGCTTGTAAGCTCAATGAATTGGCCTGCGGTGTTAACGCTATAAAGGTAAAGATAATACGAGGAGGATGCGCCCCACATGCTAGGTACAGTCATTAGCGTCCACAGTAGGACGATTAATCTAAGTAATCGGTTTAACATTATTGTACGGTGTTTAGGTAAGATTCACGCAGCATTTCTAATATGGTGGCAAAGGTAACGGCAAAGAAAAATCGACACAATGGATTTTTTCGCAACTTTTATGGACAATATTACGAATTTGTTGCTATCTTTGCCGCTGTAACTTAAACGATTGCCATGATACGCATAAAAGATGGATTTAAGGGCGAGAGGTCGATTATCATCCCCAAAATGATTGTCGATTTCATGGAGAACGACCCGTTTTGCCGACAACTCCACATCACCGACATCGGATTTTACCCCTGCGCCCGTCACCATTTCATCGACCGGCGTGAGCCTATCAACCAAAACGTATTTATATATTGTGTGGACGGAAAGGGATGGTATCGCCTTAATGGGGTGAAGCAAGAGATTCATCCCGGGCAATTCTTCATCCTTCCCGCCAACACGCCACACTCTTACGGCTCGTCGGCTCCCGAGCCGTGGAGCATCTACTGGATTCACTTCAAGGGCGAGATGGCCACGCTGATTGCCGAAGGTATGCATGTTCCCCACATGATAGCCCTTTCCCACGAGTCGCGCATCCAGCAACGTCACGAAATGTTTGAGGAGATCTTCTTCACGCTCAAAGCGGGCTACAACATCGAAAACCTGAAATATGCCCACTCGATACTCTACCACTATTTTGGATCTCTGCTGTTTATTCGCGAGTTTCGGCAGGCCGGCTCAGCCTCCACAAAACAGGAAAGCCAAATCGATGTGTGCCAGCAAGCCATCCATTTTATGAAGGAGCGCATCAATCGGCATATCACCCTCCAACAACTAGCCGAATTTACCGGCTACACGCCCAACCATTTCGCTACGATGTTTCGAAAAGCGATTGGACACGCCCCCTTATCCTACTTCAATCTACTGAAAATGCAGGCCGCTGCGCAGATGCTCGACTCTACCGAGATGAAGGTCAACCAAATCGCAGGCAAGCTCGGATACGAGGACACGGGCTACTTCACGCGCCTTTTCACCAAAATCATGGGAACCTCGCCAACCTCCTACCGCAACATAGCTCGCGGCTGATACCATATCTTTGCAACCTTCGCATCCTTGTTCATATCGAGCGGTGGCATGCCTAACTGCTCCATGCGCTCGTTGAAACGCTGCTCGACCGATTTTTCCTGTGCCGTCCAGCGGGCGCATCTTGCGGTCGGGGGTGATCTCGAAGTTGAGATAGCGGCGTGTCCAGTCGTACCAGCATCTCGGCTTTCGATTCTGTCGCTTGTACTCCTCCCGGTCCCAACGCCTCATAAACGAGCATAAACTCAACCACCACTGCCAACCACGCAGCCACCGAACAACCTCCCAGATCGAGTGTTGCCGTCGTCTATACCACCTCCCTTGTTACAATCGCCACCAGCGTCACGGCAATCGCCGCGACCGCCGTCACCGGCAACCAAATCCCCAAAATCCTCTCCTCCGATAATTGTGCCATAATTCGTCGATGTTCTGGGAAACGCTAAGCGTAGAGGCCATCATAGCCATATAATAAGGTACGCCACCGGTGAGCATATAACTTTCCAGAATATCACCACGCTCCCAGGCGAAACCCATTTTACCGTAATATTCCTCGGTCTCTGCCAAGGTGAACGGCTCCAAAAATATGCGCCGGGTAATGCGGTTGTGAAGACCTCCTTGGTTTTCAATCAGGTTGTCGGCCATCCAAGAAGTAGCTGATCCCGTGGCTACCAAAACTATGTCACTGCGGCGATTAGCCCAGCCGTTCCATAAGTTCTCCAGGGCCTCCACGAATGAGGAACGCTTCGTGTCGATCCACGGCATCTCATCGATAAATATTAACTTCTTACCTGTAGTCGCTTTATGCTCAAGATATTCCTCTAACGCGTCAAAGGCATCATACCAGTCATGGAATTTCTTTCGTTGGTCTCCCGAATAGTGTGCGAGCGCCTTGGCAAAATTTCTTAGTTGGTTGGAAGTTCGCGCCCCGTGGACCCCCACAAAGGAAAAGTCTTACCGATTGTCGAAAAATCGCCCAATTAGAAAGGTCTTGCCTACGCGCCTACGCCCACAGACAATAACGAACTCGGAGCGACCACTGCGCATCGCCTCATCCAATTGACCGATCTCGGCGACGCGTCCAATAAAAGGGATTTTATCATTACGGTTTTGTTTTAAGGTTATGTTTATTGTTTGGTCTGCCAAAATTAGAATCAAAAATTAGTCACGCCGCGAACGTAAGCACCAAGTGATGGTGTCTCTCTATTGGTGTGATGCAGACAAATTGAAAAAGTCCTATCAGCGGTCGAGCCAGTTTTTGATTTGGACGGCTTTCTCTTTGCTGACCACTATCCCGGGGTCAGAAGGACCTTTGAGATGCAGCACGAGCTTGCCACCGAAATAGTTGGCGAGGTGGCGTATGCAGTCTACATGAACTATGTACTGGCGGTTGGCACGGAAGAAAACGTTGGGGTTGAGCTGTGCCTCCAATTCGTCCATGCTTAAGCCGACAACCTCCGTCTTGCCGTCGCGCAGAAACAGCTTCACTATCCTGTTCTCGGTGAATATGTGGCTTATGTCGACTACCGATACCGTCTTGTAGCCGTCGCGGTATGGAATCAGGAAGCGCTCGCGGTATTTGTAGTTGTTTCTTGCCATTGATTCGATGAGCTCTCGCAAGCTCTCTCTTTTTTCGCTCGATTCTCCCAACGTCCTTCTTTTCACCTTGGTTATGGCCTCGGCCAGTTCGTCGCGGTCGACGGGCTTCAGCAGATAGTCAAAGCTGTTGAACTTGAAAGCCCTCACGGCGTATTCGTCGTATGCCGTGGTGAAGATAATCGGAGTGTTGCCATCGGCCTCTTTCAAGGCGTCGAAACTCAAGCCATCGGATAGGCGTATGTCGGCCAATATCAAATCAGGAGCTGGATTCTCCTTGAAATATTTGATGGCCTCCTTTACGTTGGCCAATAGACCTACGATGCAGGCATCGGGGCAGATTTCTTTCAAGAGCCTGACAAGACGGTCGGCATTGCGCTGCTCGTCTTCGAGTATGAGTATGTTCATTCCATTGAATTGTTTTTGTTGATGATGGGAAGAAGGACTCGGTATGATCGGTCTGTCTTGTTGAACTGGACGGCATCGGAGCATAATAGCATATAACGGTCTTTGATGTTTTTCTGCCCCAGTCCCGTCGATTCGATTCTCGACATCAAGGGGACAAGGTTGTTCTCCACAACTATGGTGCTTTCCTCTCGGCTAATGCCGATCACAAGCGGCGTTTCTGGGGAATGGCCGTTGTGCTTTATGGCGTTCTCGACCAGCAGCTGGAGCGACGCGGGAGGAATATGGTCCTGAGCGGTCTTCAGCAAAGGGTCTATCTCCACCTTCACATTTTCACCGTATCTCATCTTAATTAGGTAGAGGTAGTGTCCGAGGAATCCAATCTCTTCCGACACCGGAATGAGACTGCGCTCAAGGTTCTGTGTTATATAGCGATAGACCCGCGAAAGATGGTGGAGAAACTTCTCTGCTAAGGGAGGGTCGTCTTGGATAAGCTCGGAGAGTATGCTGAAGTTATTGAACATGAAATGAGGGTCAATCTGCGCCTTCAGCGACTGCAACTGGGAATGAAGCGCAACCTCCCTTTCGCGCATCAGCTCCTTTTCAAGCATGTTCTTGTCGGAGTCGGCTTTCAGGTACGACCTGAGATAGACCGTGCATGAATATATGCCGGAAATGAACGCGGCAATCATGCCGTTGATATAGGCATCTTTCATGAAAAAAGACTCCCCTGCAGTTGAGCCGTCAAACAGGGTGCGAGCCTCAGTCACTCCGTAAGCAAACAGGTTGTTGATGAGGAACAGAGCGCATGAATAAGCCACGAGTTTGACGTAGGAATACGGGTGATGGGGGAGGAATCGGAACAGGAAGTGGGTGTACAGCAAGGACACCGCCATGAAAAACGTGCAGAAAACAAAGTCGATGAGGAAGTAGAGGGCGATTTCGCGGCCGCTGCCACCTGCAGAAAAAGGGGTGTCGTCCACCATCCACCACATCAGGTTGGAAAGCAGGTACGCCACCAGTAACAGCACGAGGCAATGCCTCAGATTCAATATTTTGATTTTGTCGTCGGTCATATAACGCAATTATTATGCAAATTTACTGAATTGAGGCGGCTTTGGCGCTACAATCTGCCCCAAACCACCAAATTGACGCGTGAAACGGAAAAAAAGCGACATGTGTCGATTCTGATATTCATTCTTTGAAATTGAGCCTTGAAAAATTCATGCAAAGGTTTTCGGCGTTTCAGAAGCCAATTATTCCGTTTCGGTAAGAAAACGATTGTGCATCCCTGTTTATGATGATAATTTTGTCGACGTTTCCCAAAAATATGATTATGGAATTGGTAAAGATAACATCTGATTTCGACCACATGGAGCTTCTTGACCGGATAGCCCGGGAGGCCTTCCCTCCTGAAGAGTATATAGCTCCGGCCGAGCTCGCAAGAATGGCGGAGAATGGTCCGCTGGAATTCTTTGCGTTGAAGGACGGGGAGGCCATCATAGGATTCATGGTGACGATGACGCATGAGGAGATGGCCTACCTTTTTTTCCTCGCCGTGGACTCGGATTGCCGGTCAAAAGGCTACGGAGGGCAAGCGTTGGCGCTGTTTGCCCTGCACTATCCTAATATGACGCACATCGTGGACCTGGAGAGGCCCGACATCAAGGCGGGTAATGCCTTGCAGCGACTCTCGCGCAAGAAGTTCTACATGCGCAATGGCTACCGCGAAACCGGCCAATGCATGAAATATCTCGGCATCGACTTCGAGATACTTTGTCTGGAGGAAGATTTCAACCTGGGGAAATTCAAAAGGCTGATGCGCAAGCTGCCCATCGAGAATTTCCGACCACGATATTTCACAAAACCGATGTTCTCCGGCGGGTTGTTTTCTTGGCTGGGAATGTGTTTTTGATTACAAACGAATCCTTATGAAAGTAAAGAACCAAACAATTTAGCCGTTTCAGACGCAAATTATTCCGTTTCGGTTTCTTTTCCCTTGAACGGCACCCCGAAGCGGAATAATTTTGCATATATCTTCACCCTTAGCCATAGGCTGGGAAGATGTTGAAAAGTGTTTTTGACCAATCGCGGATATCTATCATTCGCGGTTGAATTGCTGTGTCTAAATATTTGCTTAATAGGTTGATTTACAAGCAAATATCACCATTTTTAGGTATTGTGCTCTCATTCTTTCATGCCTAACTTTGCTCCGAAAATTCAATCGGTATGAAAGAAAAATTGACAATAACGGTACTATTGATTCTATGTCTGTCTTTTGCCAACACAGTCCATGGCAAAGGGCATCGCAAATCAGTGTTATGGGGTATCGTGACCTCGACCGGGCCGGATCAAACTCCTATTGATTACGCCACTCTGGTTTTGAAAGGAACGGATATTGGAACGGCCACCGACGAAGAGGGCAAATACGAAATGATTGTGCCTCCCGGCAAACATACACTTGTGGTGTCGGCAATTGGATACGAAACCGCAGAGCTGGAAATTGAGGTGTGCCGTCATGAAAAGATTCACCAAGACATAAAGTTGAAAGAGGCAAGTGTTGAACTAAGCGAAGTCATAGTGACTGCAAGCGGCGTCAGCCGAATCAACCAGTCGGCTTACAATGTTATTGCCATTGATGCAACAGATTTGCACAACTCCACAAAAAATTTGGGCGAGGCCTTGACCAAGATGCCGGGAATGAAGCTGAGGGAAACCGGAGGTGTAGGATCGGATATGCAGATTATGCTCGACGGTTTCAGCGGACGCCACGTCAAGGTGTTTGTAGACGGGGTTCCTCAGGAGGGCGCTGGCACGGCCTTCGATCTCAACAATGTCCCTGTCAATTTCGCCGACCGCATCGAGGTTTATAAGGGTGTCGTGCCGGTTGGGTTCGGGTCTGACGCCATCGGCGGGGTGATTAACATCGTGACTGACAAAAGCCGGAGACGCTGGTTTCTTGACGCCTCCTATTCCTATGGCTCTTTTAACACCCATCGCTCTTATGTGAATCTGGGACAGACGTTCAACAGTGGGTTCTCGTATGAGATAAACGCATTCCAAAACTATTCTGACAACGATTACCACATTGACAACTGGGTGGAGGTGTTCAACCACGAAAACAACACATCAATCCAGGATGAGAACAAAACGCTCCGCGTCAGGCGGTTTAATGACACATTCCATAACGAGGCCGTTACCGGCAAAGCCGGGTTTATAGGGAGGTCCTGGACCGACAGGCTTATGTTCGGATTCACTTGGTCGCATTTCTACAAGGAAATACAGACAGGGGTGTACCAGAGGATTGTATTCGGCGAGAAACATCGGCACGGCCACTCGCTCTCGCCATCGGTCGAGTATCAGAAACGCAATCTTCTCATAGAAGGTTTGGATGTGGTGTTCAGCGCCAACTACAATCGTAACCTCACCACGAATGTGGACACGGCCATGTGGAGATACAATTGGCTGGGCGACCGCCTGCCACGTCCTACCCCGGGAGAGCAGGGGCATATCTTCAATGAGCAAAAAGACAAGAATTGGAATGCCGCGTTCACGGCATCATATCGTCTTGGCAGCAAACACCTGTTCATGCTCAACCACGTGTTCAGCTCCTTTGACCGCACTGGCCGCAGCCTGATACCGACAAATTCAAGGCTCGAAAATTTTGATGTCCCTACCATAACCAGAAAGAACATCACCGGACTTTCCTATCGGATGCGGCCAAGCGATTGGGGTAACTTCTCAGTCTTCGGCAAGCATTACGCATCCCACAATGAGGGAGCGGTTCAGTTGA
Organism: Bacteroidales bacterium; assembly: GCA_021205635.1. GTDB lineage: Bacteria > Bacteroidota > Bacteroidia > Bacteroidales > Muribaculaceae > JAJPXC01. The sequence goes on from JAJPXC010000152.1 coordinate 43,930, forward strand.
CAGACAATTCCACCACGGATTTTGTGAACAAGAGCACCAGCGCTTTCGGATACGGAGCGGCCGGGACTTGTTTCCTCCCTTTTGATATGCAGGTGAAATTGTCGTATGAGAAGGCATTGCGACTGCCGAGTGCTCGGGAGCTTTTCGGCGATGGCGACTTGGAAGCCGGGAAGGCCAACCTGCGCCCTGAAAGAAGCCACAATCTCAACCTCAACATCAGCTATAACCGGCAGTGGGATCAGAACGGTCTGTATGTCGACGGCTCGCTTATCTACCGCAACACTAGCGACTACATAGTGAGGGCCTTTTCGAGCGTGGGAGGGTCAAGCTACGGATTCTATGAAAACCACGGACGCGTCGTCACCAAAGGGTTCAATATCTCGCTGCGCTACAATTATGGCAGTTGGATTAATGCCGGTGGGACATTCAACAAACTCGATGCTCGCGACATGGAATCGAAACGCACATCGACAAGCGGCCAGAAGTCGCTCACCTATAAACAGAGAATCCCAAACCAGCCATATATGTTCGCCAACTTCGACATCAATTTCCATTGGCATGACCTTTTCAGGAAAGGGAATGTGTTGAAGGTTGGTTGGGACAGCTTTTGGCAACATGAGTTTCCGCTGCACTGGGAGGGGCTGGGCGACGCATCGACGAAGATACGCGTGCCCGAACAGTTTTCTCACAATCTGTTGGTTGGCTACTCATTGCTGCACGGACGATACAATTTCTCGGTAGAGTGCCGAAACCTCACCGATGCCAAGCTATATGACAATTATAGCCTTCAGAAAGCCGGACGCGCATTTTATGTCAAAGTGCGCGTGAGTTTCGGAGGGTAAGCCATAAACTTAAAATTTCAACAACATGAAGCAGACAATGATTCTCAAAGGCGTTGCAGTCACCCTCGTCGTGGGGATGGCAATGACCTCGTGTTCGGACAACGACGATCCCAAACCTCCCACGCCTTCAGAAGAGGGACAGGCCAGCTACATCATCCCGGCGACAGCGGGAAGCAGCGACAACTCCACCTGCTATCTGCTGACTGCGCCAAACCTCGAATCCGGGGAAGTGTCCGCCATAGGGAGCGGCAAGGAGTTTGACGACGACATATCCTATTGGATTTTCTACGACAAGCACTATTTCTTCGGAATCACCTACAACAAGGGGGGCAATGGCACAGGCGGTTGCTACTACCTCGATGCCAACAACGTGCCCCAAAAGAAGTTCGGCTACAACTTCCAGAGGTTCAGTTCTTACGGCAAGTGGGGCAAGAACGTGATAACCGTCTCCACCGGCGACACCAAGGTGAGGGATTCGAAAGGTAACGCCGCACAGGGCTTCCTCTTCAACTACATGAACGCTGAAGACGGCACGAACTCCACCAACATGCGCGACATACTTGCCGAAAACTATCTCGGCAACGGTGAGAAAGTCACGATGTCGGGCTTCGTGGAGGCCAACGGAAAACTCTACACCGCCATCATCCCCATGGGCATGAGCCACTATGGGGTGAACACATGGCCCGACAAAATCCTGAATCCCGACTATGTGGCGAAGGCGCAAGGAGGACAGGGTTCCGGTGCATATACGCCCGGCGAAATTCCTGCCACCCAGATACCTGACTCCGCATTCGTGGCCATATACACCGGCGACAGTTTCGACGGGAAACCGGTAATAGCACGCACGGATAAAATCGGTTATGCCTGTGGGCGGATGCGTTCGCAATATTACCAGACTATCTGGAGCGACGACGACGGAAACATCTATGTGTTTTCAGGAGGACATGGGCGTACCGCACAGGATGATGCCAAGACCGGCCTCAAACGAGCCAAAGGCACGTTGCCGTCAGGCGTGGTGCGCATACCCAAGGGTGCGACCGACTTTGACTCATACTATTGCAACCTTGAGTCTATGTCAGGGGCCACTGGCCATCCCCTATTCCGTTGCTGGCACATGGGAGGAGACTATTTCCTTCTCAACAATTACGCTGCCGGCATAGACGAGGTAATCGCCCAGCGCTCTGATGTTCCTACGACCGAGCTCGTGATATTCAAAGCCTCGGAGAAGAAACTGATTAAGATTTCCGGCCTTCCGTCTCCCGAAACAATCTCCTATATAGGGGATGCGCCATTCGTTGAAAACGGCTTCTGCTTCATTCCAATCACCACCAATGAGGCCAATGCCAAACCGGCGATTTGGAAAATTGATCCCGCAAAGGGAGTGGCCACAAAGGGATTGACGGTTGAGGCTAACGAAGTGCCCACAATCGGCAAAGTTACACCTGTGCGATGATCAGACGGTTGTTTTCACGGCTACATCTGTGGCTTTCAGTGCCTGTCGGCCTGATTGTGACCATCACTTGTTTCTCGGGAGCAATGCTTGTCTTCGAGGACGAGATCAAGGGGTTGTCCAATGCAAACCTGTACAAGGTGGAAGCCATGTGCGAAAAGCCTCTGCCCATTGATGCGTTGCTTGAGACAGCCGCATCAGCATTGCCGGACAGCGTGAAAGTCAGAGGGGTTACAATCCCCTCTGACCCACGTTTGGCTTACAAAGTGAACCTCTCCAATCCCAGACACGGAGTCCTCTTTATTGACCAGTACACCGGAATTGTGAAAGGGCAGGAAAGTCGTGCCGGATTCTTCCGAACCATGTTCAAGCTCCATCGGTGGCTCTTGGACGAGAATGTGCGCAATGGCAAGATGATTGTCGGAATTAGCACTCTTGTGCTGGTGCTGATCCTGTTGACGGGAATTGTCGTCTGGATTCCGAAAAACCGCAAAGGGCTGAGGTCAAGGTTAAAGATGAATTTCACCAAAGGTTGGCACCGGCTATGGCTCGACCTTCATGTGGCGGGCGGTTTTTATGCCTCTGCAATATTGCTGATTTTGGCTCTGACGGGCCTTACTTGGTCTTTTGAATGGTATGGCACGGCTTTCTACCGCCTTTTCGGCGCGGCAGAGGAAACAACGACCGGCAATCATCATCGTGGAAGAAAAGAAGATGCGCCTACTATTCCACCCTCGTATATGTTGTGGCAGAAGGTGTATGATGAACTGGAGCCCCAATGCAAGGAGGGTATTGAAACGACAATCAAGGATGGCTCAGTTGAGATACAGCTTGACCGGTTAGGCAACCGCATGGCATCGGATACATACAGCTTCGACACCCGGACCGGAGAACTGACAGGCTATGTTCCTTACGCTGAAGCTGACCACGAAACACAAGTGTGGGGCTGGGTGTATTCCCTCCATGTGGGCAGCTGGGGAGGCTTGATAACCAAAATCCTCACCTTCCTCGCCGCGCTCTTGGGCGCGACCCTCCCCCTGACCGGTTATTATTTGTGGTTTCGCCGCATCCATTCAAAGAAACGGAATGTTCGGGAATTGAAGGCGCGAAAGTGTTATCGCCCCACCTGACTTCAATCAAGGATAAAGCTGTTTCAGTCACCGATTTTTCCGTCTCGGTTTCTTTCTCCTTGTACGCGTTATACACTGCTTCTAATTTTGCATCTAGTATAACCACACGATTTATAGACAATTAATGAAACTGTTTCAAACTCTATTAATATTGTTGTTCTGCCCAGTTGTAGCAATTGGGCAGAATACTTCTCATTGTTACAAATGGAATGCCCAAAAAGATCACATTCAATGCTTTGAAGGGGAAGCGTACCTGGGATTTACCTTGCCCGTAGGGAGATATTACGATACCGATCCAATTGTGGGAGCAGCATTGGCTGAAGGCCAAAGGATACAAGTTCCCGGTCATAGCCATAGTGGACAACCTGCACAACCCGCTGGAGATAGTGGAGGTGATGAGCGGAGGCGGAGCAGTGGACATGCGCAACGGTATCCGCGGGCTTGGGCTGATCGTTGAGGGGGAGTTCGAACTGAACGCGTCGTCGGGCGACGCGTTCGTGTTCTTCTCGCGGGACGTGTCGGCGGTGAAGATACTGCGGTGGGACGGCGACGGGTTTATCGTGTACCACAAGCGACTGGCCCGCGGCACATTCGAGCGGGTCGATGAGAATGGTGCCCACGCGGCGCGGTTCGAGATCCCGTGGCAGCGCCTCTGCCTGGTGAAGCAAGGGATTAGCCTGAAGAGTAGGTCTGTTAGATTTATTTAACACTGCATATTAGGGAATATTTTGGTACTTTTGCCCTATAATTTCCCCATATGAACGTTAAGACCTTCATTGACCGTCCCATCCTCTCGGTCATGCTCTCCATATCTATTGTGATTATCGGACTGATCGGATTAAGCCGCTTGGCCATTGAGCAGTTTCCCACAATCGCACCGCCAACAGTGCGTGTATCAGCCACTTACCCTGGAGCTAACGCCGAGACTGTGATGAAAAGCGTCATCACTCCACTCGAGGAACAGATCAATGGCGTGGAGGATATGATGTACATGACATCAACCGCCACCAACAACGGCACGGCCTCAATCAGTGTCTACTTCCATCAGGGTGCCGACCCCGACATGGCCGTGGTGAACGTACAGAATCGAGTGGCTTCAGCCCAGGGTGTGCTGCCAGCCGAAGTCGTGAAGTCGGGCGTTACCATCCGGAAGCGTCAAAACAGTATGCTCAAGGCTCTGTCACTACATTCACCCGACAGCACGTTTGACTCCAACTTCCTCACCAACTACATGAAGATCAACATCGAGCCCCAACTGTCGCGTATCCCTGGCGTGGGCGAGGTGAACATCTGGGGAGCCAGCTATTCAATGCGCATTTGGCTGGACCCGCAGAAGATGGCCATGTACGGGCTGGTCCCTTCCGACATCACCAAGATCCTTGACGAGCAGAATATCGAGTCGCCCACCGGCACCTTGGGAGCGGAATCGGACAACACCTTCCAATACGTTCTCAAATACCGAGGACGATACGAAGATGAGAAGGACTATGAAGAGATGGTCGTAAAGTCGCTTCCCGACGGCGAGGTGCTTAGGCTCAAGGACGTAGCCCGTATAGAACTCGGCGCCGAAAATTACAATATGCTGAGCGAAACCTCGGGTCATCCCGGCGCAAACTGCATGATTGCCCAAACAGCAGGTTCCAACGCCAACGAAATTATCGAAGAGATCGACGCCACTTGCGAGGAGATACGCCAGTCGCTACCTCGAGGAATGCAACTCGACGACATCATGTCCACCAAGGATTTCCTCGACGCCTCGATCAACAACGTTGTGGAAACGCTGTTGATAGCCATCGTGCTGGTGGTGCTAGTGGTATTCCTGTTCCTCCACGACTTCCGCTCCACGCTTATTCCAGCGATTGCGATTGTGGTGTCGCTTATCGGCACATTTGCTTTCATCCATATCGTGGGATTCACGCTCAACCTGCTCACCCTGTTCGCCTTGGTGCTGGTTATCGGCACTGTGGTCGACGACGCCATTGTGGTGGTGGAGGCCGTCCAAGCCAAGATGGACCATGGCGAGAGATCACCCTACCAAGCCACTGTTAGCGCCATGGGAGGTCTCACCAACGCCTTGGTAACCACCACCGTGGTGTTTATGGCCGTGTTCATCCCCGTGTGCTTCATGGAGGGCACCTCGGGCACATTTTATATGCAATTTGGATTGACAATGGCCGTCGCGGTGGCCATTTCACTGTTCAACGCCTTGACACTTAGTCCGGCGCTCTGCGCTTTGATCCTAAAGCCTCGCGAGGAGGGTGAGAAAAAGAAAACGTTCATGCAGCGATTCCATATGGCGTTTGATTCCTCCTTCTCCCGCATCTCGGGTCGATACTCACGAGGTGCCGAATACCTGTTCCGACACAAGTGGGTCGTGGTGGTGACTTTGGTCGCGGCCTTCGGGGCATTGTTTTACCTGATGCACGTCACCAAGACCGGCTTAATCCCCCAGGAGGACATGGGCTCGATCAACCTCAACGTTCAGGCCCCGGCCGGTTACACCCTCGCCGAAACCAACCGCGTGATGAACCAAGTGGAGGAGGCCATCCGCGACCTGCCCCAAGTGAGGTTATATTCCCGAGTAGACGGTAAGGACGCTCGGCATAACCAATCATCCTCAGCCGGATCATTCGACTTGCGCCTCGAGCATTGGGACAAACGCAAGGGCAAAGGTGACGACCTCAACTCCATCGTAGCCGAAATTTACCGTCGCACCGACACTATCCGCAACGCCCAGATACGCGCCTCCACCCGTCCAATGATCTCGGGATACGGCATGAGCAGCGGTTTCGAGCTTTACGTACAAGACAAAAAGGGAGCCTCCACCGACGAACTCCTGCAAGTGACTCGCGACTTCATCGCCGCTCTCAACAAGCGACCCGAGATCTCGCGTGCCTACACCACCTTCGATACCAGCTATCCCCAATACCTGGTGGAGGTCGACGCCGCAAAGTGCAAGCGATTGGGGGTAAGTCCCTCTGAGGTACTCTCGGCCCTTTCAGGGTACGTTGGTGGGAGCTATTCCAGCAACTTAAACCGATTCACTAAGCTTTACCGCGTGATGGTGCAAGCCTCGCCCGACAATCGCTTGGACGAGGCGTCGTTGGACCGAATGTATGTGCGCACATCCTCGGGCCAAATGGCTCCCTTGTCGCAATTCCTCACCCTCACTCGCGTCTACGGCGCTGAGAGCCTGTCGCATTTCAATCTGTTCTCAGCCATCGCGGTGTATGGCACACCGGCCGACGGTTACAGTTCGGGACAAGCAATCAAAGCCATCAACGAGGTAGCTAAGGAAGAGTTGCCCACGGGTTACGGATTCGAGTTTGGGGGAATGTCGCGCGAGGAAGCCACATCCACCGGCAACACGGCTGCAATCTTCATTATCTGCACTGTGTTTATCTACATCATCCTCTGTTGCTTGTATGAAAGCCTGCTGATCCCCCTCGCAGTGCTCATCGCCGTGCCATTCGGATTATTGGGAGCTTTCCTTTTCGCCCAGATGTGGGGCTTGGAGAACAATATCTACCTCCAAATCGGCCTGATTATGCTCATCGGTCTTTTGGCTAAAACCGCTATACTCTTGACTGATCACGCCACCCGTCAACGGCGCCTAGGGATGTCGATCACCGAAGCCGCCATCGATGCCGCACGCGTGAGGTTCCGCCCCATTCTGATGACTTCACTTACCCTGGTTTTCGGCATGCTTCCTCTTATGTTCGCCTCGGGCGTTGGTGCCAACGGCAACAGTTCGGTGGGCGTAGGCACCGTGGGTGGCATGGTTGTTGGCACAATCGCCCTCGTGTTGCTAGTCCCTGTGCTCTTTGTAATCTTCCAAACCCTCCAAGAGCGTCTCTTCCCTACTCGTAAACATTAGCTGGGTTAAACCTTTGTCGAGGAAAATGGTCAATTAATATATAAACATCAACAAAAGCCATAGTGCAGGCGTTGATTAAGTATAACCCTTTTAACGACAAAGAGGATGAAAAAGATAAGCTTGATAGTGGCCGTATTGCTGGCCCTCGGCACATGCCCCCTCGAGGCTAAGAACAGCCATGGTGGAGGCCCCGGCAACGGCGGTTCCCAGCAACATCAACAAGGCCCGCAAGGCAACCGCGGTGGCCAGCAAGGTCGTCCCGGTAATGGCAACCATGGTCGTCCGGGCAACGGCAATCCCGGCAACCATTACGGCCACCGTCCGCAACAACCGCGTCCGCCAATGACGATGCACCCGCAGCGTCCAGCCCCGGCTCGACGCTTTGTCACCACGCCTCCGCCACGCCCGGTGCGCTACGTGAGCGCCGTGCCTTCACTTGGCTTGTCGGTTAGCCTCGGCCCGTTGACCTTATGGTTTGGCGGTAGCAACTACTACGAGCAGGTAGGTCCCGGCCGTTGGCAGATCGTGAATCCTCCTATCGGCATGCTTGTGCCCGCACTTTACGACGCATGGAGCTACGTGTCGGGTGGTGTCACCTACTACGTTAGCAACGGCATCGTCTACAACTACGTCTTCTCCCCGCAAGGGTGGATGTACCAAGTGGTAGGATATCAGTAGAGCGCGCTCTACTGATATCCTACCACTTGGTAGATTAAGGATTAAGTCAAGAGTATAAAGGATAAAATCAACTATTTGCACTATGGGAACGACAAAATCATTGCATGGCACAGCCTCTGAGCGTGCCATCGTTGACGCTTACATGAGCGAATCGGCGGCTTACACGCGTTACACTTTCTACGCGCAGCAAGCCGACAAAGAATTGTATTATCCTGTTGGCCAGATCTTCCGCGACACAGCCGACAACGAGTTGCACCACTCCAAGGTGTTCTTCCGCATGCTACAGGGCGGTACGGCTCCATGCCAACTCACCGTCGACGCGGGCATAATCGGCGACACGGCCTCCAACCTCGAAACAGCCGCCCATGAGGAGCTGACTGAGGGTGTGGAGCAGTACACGCAAGCCGCGGCCACAGCTCGTTCGGAGGGTTTTGACGACATCGCCGCTCATTTCGAGGCCATCGCCAAGATCGAGAACCACCATCGCGAGCGCTTCCTCAAATTGCTGGGCATGGTAAAGGCCGGCACGCTGTGGAAACGCGAGACGCCTATCGAGTGGCAGTGCCTGGTTTGTGGGTACGTCTACACTGGCTTGACGCCGCCTGAGGTTTGCCCCGCATGCGACCATCCCTACCAGCATTACATGCCCAAAGACCTCTGGATCTAGTCGAAGATTTTGTCCCAGTCTTTCCAGACCGGCTCGTAGCCCATTGAGCGGATGTCGGCCGTCACCTCCTGGGGCGAGCGTCCATCGGAAACGGTGAACTGCTCCAGCGCATCGGGAGTTGACTGATACCCACCTGGCTCGGTTTTGCTGCCGGCGCTCATCGAGGTAACGCCCAGTTGCATCATTCCCCGACGGAACGCGGGATTCTCGCGGGTGGAGTAAGAGATATCCACATCGTGGTCGAAGATACGGAACGCCATCGTCAATTGCGCCAGTTCGCGGTCGGTCATCACCACATTAGGTGTATACCCGCCCTCGGCCGGACACATGCGGGGGAAGTTGATCGAGTAGCGCGTGCGCCAATAGTGCTGACGAAGGTACTGAAGGTGACGCGCCATCATCGTCACGTCGGCGCGCCAATCCTTCTCCAATCCTATCAGCACGCCCATACCGATCTTGTGCACCCCAGCCTGACCCATGCGATCGAAGCCGTTCAGGCGCCACTGGTAGATCGACTTCATGCCACGCGGGTGAAACTTGGGGTACTCGCTCTCATGGTAGGTCTCCTGGAAGCATACGACACCGTTCAGCCCCGAGTGGGTCAACCGCTCGTAGTAGCGGGCCTTCATCGGCATCACCTCGATGGTGAGATTGTTGAAATAGGGTCGAGCCACGTGCAGCACCTGCTCGAGGTAGTCCACACCGTTGAGTGCCGGAAACTCTCCCGAAACGATCAGCAGATTCTCGAACGGACCAAGCCGGCGTATGGCCTTGCACTCAGCCTCCACTTGCTCCATCGTCAACGTGGTGCGGGTCAATGGATTATGGTGATTGAATCCGCAATACACACAATGGTTGGTGCAAGCGTTGGATACATACAGAGGGATGTACATCGAAATCGTGCGCCCGAAGCGCTCCAAGGTGATGATTCTGGACATTCGGGCCATATCCTCGAGGTAAGGCTCGGCGGCCGGTGAGATAAGGGCCATAAAATCCTCAACCGATGGCCGACGCCAGCGGCTCAGCGCCATCTCGACGTCGGCCGCGGTTTTGGAGGATATCTCCTTGACGGTATCCTCCCAAGAATATTTTTGTATTTCGTCGTAAAACATAGGCAATTAATCCTTTATCGCGCAGTCGTCAGCCATGGCTGCTGAGATGCGCATGGCGCAGAAATTGGGACCGCACATTGTACAGAAATGATCGTCGCTCTTGTGGCTCTCAACGTAGTATTGGCGGGCACGTGCAGGGTCGAGCGACAGGTTGAACTGGTCCTTCCAGCGGAACTCAAAACGGGCTTTCGACAAAGCGTCGTCGCGCACCTGGGCGCCGGGGAAACCCTTGGCCAAGTCGGCGGCATGTGCGGCGATTTTGTAGGTGATCACGCCATTGCGCACGTCCTCCTTGTTGGGCAACGCGAGGTGCTCCTTTGGGGTGACGTAGCATATCATGGCCGTGCCGAGCCAAGCGATCTGGGCAGCTCCGATGGCCGAGGTGATATGGTCGTAACCGGGGGCGATATCGGTTGTCAACGGCCCTAGGGTATAGAATGGAGCCTGGGCGCATTTGTCCAACTGCCGATCCATGTTCTCCTTGATCTTGTGCATGGGCACGTGTCCGGGACCTTCGATTAGCACCTGCACGTTGTGCTTCCAGGCTATTTGGGTCAAGTCGCCGAGGACATCCAATTCGAGGAACTGCGAGCGGTCGTTGGCGTCGTAAATCGAGCCGGGACGCAAGCCGTCGCCGAGCGACACTGCCACGTCGTAACGCGCGAGGATCTCGCAAATCTCGTCGAAGTGGGTGTACAGGAAGTTTTCCTGGTTGTGAATCACGGCCCAGCGGGTCATGATGGAGCCGCCGCGGCTCACGATACCGGTCATGCGCTCGCCCACCATCTCGGCATGGGCTTTCAGCGCTCCGGCATGAATGGTGAAGTAGTCGACGCCCTGCTCGGCCTGCTCGATAAGCGTGTCGCGGTAAATTTCCCACGTGAGGGCTTCGACCTTGCCATCGACCTTCTCCAAGGCCTGATAGATGGGTACCGTTCCCATTGGCACGGGGCAGTTGCGGATAATCCACTCGCGGGTTTCGTGGATGTTGTCGCCCGTGGAGAGGTCCATAAGCGTGTCGCCACCCCAGTAGCAACTCCATACGGCTTTCTCCACCTCCTCGGCGATACCCGACGACAGGGCCGAGTTGCCGATATTGGTGTTGAGCTTCACGGCGAACGCCCGACCGATAATCATCGGCTCGGCCTCGGGGTGGTTGACGTTGGCTGGCAATACGGCGCGACCGGCGGCGATCTCCTGGCGCACAAATTCGGGAGTGATGTAGCTTTCGATTCCCAATTCCTTGTTATTGAGGTTCTCGCGGATGGCAACATACTCCATCTCGGGAGTGACCACCCCTTGACGGGCGAGCGCCATTTGGGTAATGGTCTTACCCTCCTTAGCGACACGAGGCAGGTAACGTTTGGGAAAACGAATTGCGTCCAACTCCTTATCAGCCAAACGCTCGCGGCCATATTCGCTGGTGATTTCGGTGAGTTGTTCGAGGTCGTCGCGGCGCGCAATCCACTGCTCGCGCATGCGGGGCAAGCCCTCGTTGATATCCACTGCGACTGCTGGATCGGTGTACACTCCCGAAGTATCGTAAACGGTCACTGGGGCGTTCTCGCGCAGGGTACGTTTGCCTTCGGCATCAATCTTGGCGGTTGGGGTGAGGTTGATTCGGCGCATGGCCACGTTTACCTCGGGGAAAATCTCACCCTGGACGTATATCTTCTCGCTCCCGGGATAAGAGCTCACTTCAATATTCTCGATTTTCATAAGGAAGTTTTCAGTTTTTAGTCTTAAAGCATTAAAGCTCTAAAGGAAGAAAGGAGTAAAAGATTAATCAAGCTCAATATAGAAATGCTGTTAAAGGGCTGGTGGCCTCAGCTCGACTGGATTTGGTTCCTAAGCCGGCGAGATAGGCTCGTCGGCCGGCGATTACGGCCTCCTTGAAGGCAGTGGCCATCTCGACGGGTTTGCGGGCAATGGCGATAGCCGTGTTCACCAGCACAGCGTCGGCACCCATCTCCATTGCCGCGGCGGCATGTGAAGGAGCACCGATTCCGGCGTCGATCACAACCGGTAGGCGACTCTCGGCGATGATAATCTCAAGCATAGGGGCGGTAAGCAAGCCTTGGTTGGTGCCGATGGGTGCTCCAAGTGGCATCACAGCGGCGGCGCCCACGTCCTCCAAGCGTTTGCACAGCACCGGATCGGCCTGGATATAAGGCAAGATGATAAAGCCCTCTTTGGCCAAGATCTCGGTGGCCTTGAGCGTCTCCACAGGGTCGGGGAGGAGGTACTTTGGGTCGGGGTGAATCTCCAATTTCAAGAAATTGGTTCCGAAAATGTCGCGCGACAGGTGAGCGGCCAAAACGGCCTCCTTGGCGTCGCGCACGCCCGAGGTGTTGGGGAGGAACTGCACATGGTCGCGGTTGATATGGGCGAGCATGTCGTCCTCCTCCTCGCGCTGCATGTCGATGCGCTTCATCGCCACGGTGATCATCTGGCTGCCCGAAGCTAGTATCGCCTCCAGCATCTTCTCATTCGACGAGAATTTCCCCGTGCCCATGAACAGGCGCGAGGTGAAATCCTTGCCGCCAATCTTTAAAATATCTTTTTCCATTGCTATAAGTGATTTTTTCGTATTTTTCAGGATTTCCGGGAGTCTCGGGATTTCCGGGAGTCTCGGAAGTCTCGGGATTTTCGATTTTTCCGGGATTATCGATTTATTTTCTATGCTCCTCTAGGCGCTCGATCACGCGGCGGGTGTAATCCACAGGGTCGTCGGCGTTAATAATTGCGCCCGACATCGCCACGCCGTTTACGCCGGTGGCCATCAATCCGGGGAGGTCCTCGATGGTTATTCCCCCGATAGCCACGATGGGCAGCTCCACACCCTTGGCTCTCGCCTCGATGACCAATTTTTGGTAGCCCTCGTAACCAAGCACTGGCGAGAGGTTGGCCTTAGTTGTGGTGTAGCGGAAAGGACCCAGACCGATGTAGTCAACATCCTCGCCAAGGGTGCGGGTCATGTCCTCGAGGGTGTTGGCCGTGACGCCGATGATTGCACCCGGACCTAAAATTTCGCGGGCCTCGCGTGGGGCCATGTCGTGTTTGCCAAGATGCACGCCATGCACTTTCAACTCGGCTGTCAACTCCACATGGTCGTCGATCACCAAGAAAGCCTCGCTCTCCTGGCACAAGGGGATAATCTCGGTAGCCACGGCGCGGATCTCCTCAACAGGGGTATCCTTCATGCGCAATTGTATCCAGCGGCAACCTCCCTCGATTGCCATTTGCACCTCTTCGGGTATCGAGAAGCGTTCGCTGGGATGGGTTATGAATTGAAGCATCGTAATCGATGTATTAAGTTTGCAATCGATGGGGCCTGCGCCAAGTAGCCAAGTACGGCGTAGCCCACAAAATTATAACGCCTCACCTGCGGTAGTGTTTCGGGAGTAATGCCACCTAGCGCCACCGCACGGTCCTCTTTCTTGATTTCAAGTAGCTGCTCATGGGTAAACGCGGCCTGATAGCCTCGCTTGGACACGCTGTCGCAAATCGGGCTGAGAAAACAGTAGCTATACGCTCCCCCATTGGCTCGCAATTCTTCCAGCGAGTGACAGCTTCTGCTTTCCACTCCATTCTTTCCGGCAATGGGATACTCCAGCGCCATTACTTCCAAGTCTTTGGTGTGAAGCACCACATGAGCTAGTTCATCCTGGGTGAGTTGGTCGAGCACTCGACGATACTCCCCTACCCCCGCCCTGGGCCAGCGCAGGTGCACGCGGTCCCATCCCTCGCCTATAATGGCGCGGATGCGGTCGACCTCATCGTAGCGAGGCTGCTCGGAAGTGATGGCGATTCTAAGCATCAGCCTCCACAGAAAGCCTTGATAATCAAGATATTGTCACCATCATGCAAGACGGTCGATTCTCGTTGCTCCTTAGGCACCACCTTGTTGTTGATGGCCGTGGCGATACCGGTTGGACGAATCTCCTCCGAGGCGATTAGCTGCGCGAGCGTGGTAGACGGGTCAACCTCCATTGGTTGGTCGTTAAGCATTATCTTTATCATAATACATTGGTATTTTGATTGTTAACGATATAATGATTCACGGGGCCATGACCGTCGCCGATTTTCACATCTTTGGCTCGGGAAATGGCCTCGGTGATATATTTCTTTGATGCTGCTATGGCCTCTGCCAATGTGTCACCCAAAGCCAATCGCGAGGCGAGAGCGGCCGAGAGGGTGCAGCCCGTACCGTGGGTATTCTTTGACGCAACTGCCGGAGCGCATAGCGACGTTACAGCCAAGCCGTTGTTAAGCGAAAGCACGTCGGTTTTCATCTTGTTGTTGGTGGAATCGCCACCCTTCAACAGCACATTTCGGGCGCCCATCTCATGAAACTTCTTTGCTTGCTTCTCTGGAGTGTCTTCCCCAGTGAAAACTTTTGCTTCTGAAATATTGGGGGTAATAAGGGCGGATATGGGGAATAAATTTCGGGCAATTGCTTCTAAGGTGCCTTCGGCATGTAGCGAGTCGCCCGATGTGGCTACCAACACGGGGTCCACAACCAATGGTATCTCTGGGTATTCCCTTAGCACCTCGGTGATGGCCTTAATTGTTTCAGCGTCGGGTAGCATACCAGTTTTGATCGCCTTAGGACGGATGTCCTCGAGCACCGCTCGTAATTGCGCTACTACCATCTCGGGCCTCACGGCCTCAAATCCACGTACACCCCGGGTATTTTGAGCCGTAACGGCCGTGATCACACTCATGCCATAGCAACCATGGGCCATAAAGGTCTTGAGGTCGGCCTGCACGCCAGCCCCTCCCGAAGGGTCACTTCCCGCAATAGTCAAAACTGGAATAAATTGCTCACTCATAACCTCTTAAAATCGTTAAACGCTCGACAAAGAGGCTCCAGAGCTCTGGGACAATCCCCACGGCGGCATTACCCGCTTCGGGTTCTCAGGGTATGATCTCAGCCCGTCCCGTCGACGAGCACCCCTTTGTCGCCCCAAAATTACAAAAAATCTTCTCCCCCACCAACAATTTTTTCCTCATCCCTATTTGGGCACATTGGAAAGCGGTATTATTGCTCAGTTGGCCGATTCACTTTCCAATATCCCGACTTGTTACTACCCACGCGCTCAATCACTCCAAGATGTCGCAAAGTTGCTATGTGATTCCTAACCATGCGGCCCGTGATGCCCAATGCTTCACCAAGTTGATCGGCATTGGCACCCGGGGTATTGTTCAGCAAAGATGCAATATGCCAAACCACTTCCGCGATTTGTGGATGTCGGGACCGTATTTTATTAGGAAATATATTAGGAATATTATTAGGAAATTTGCTCGGTAATTTAATAGGAACAAACTCTGTAGAGAAGGAAATTGAATCCGATTCACCCCGTTTTAGCGCAGCAAGTATCTCCCCAAGCATAAATTCGATGAAGGGGGTAGATTCTCCTGCCGATGATGAAGCAGTGATGGCATCATAGTAGGCTTGTTGGTTGGCATACACCATATTCTCAACTGGTAAATGAGCAAAAAGGGGATGCAACCGTGACAAGATAAGGGATTGCCATAGTCTTCCACAACGACCATTGCCATCGATAAATGGATGGATAAACTCAAATTCGTAATGGAAAACGCATGAACGAATTAACAAGTGATCGTCGGCTGACTTCAACCACTCGAATAGATCGCTCATCAAAGCTGGAACGCGCTCGGCTGGAGGTGCCATGTGCACGCATCCCTTCTCCCCGAAAACGCCAACGCCTCCCGAGCGCCATCGTCCCGGGTTATCCACCAGCGCTTGCATCATCGTGAAATGAGCACGAAGCATGTCATTTTGGTCAAATGGGTTCAACGTAGGGAAAAGGTCGTAAGTGGCAATGGCATTTTTCACCTCTTGAATTTCACGCAACGGAGCCACCACGTTTTTGCCGTTGATGATATCGCGCACTTGCCCTTCCGTCAACTCATTGCCCTCAATAGCCAACGAGCTGTGAATTGTCTTGATACGATTGGCTTTGCGCAAGCGTAGCTCGGTGTCCTGTTCCAACAGTATCGCATACCGCTCCATCTTGGCCGAAATTTCTGCCACAAGATTGAGGATGCGCGAGGTGATTCTAAATGGAGGCGTGTACATGCGTAGCTTTTAAGTATGGTTTAGCGGAGGTAGCGATAGGCCAGGGGAGCGTAGGCGTCGATGCGGCGGTCGCGCAGGAACGGCCACCAACGGCGCACTTGCTCGCTGCGCTTCATGTCAACTTCGACCACAGCTGTCGCCTCCTCGCTGCGGGGAGCGCGGTAAAGCAACTCGCCTTGTGGACCAGCCACAAAGCTCGTCCCCCAGAAAGTGATTCCCTCGGTGGCACCAGACGGATCGGCCTCGTGGCCCACACGGTTGACCGTAATGACAGGAAGCCCGTTGGCCACGGCATGACCACGCTGCACAAGCATCCAGGCGTCCAATTGGCGGTTCTGCTCCTCCTCGCTGTCGGCAGCCGACGTGCCGATAGCTGTGGGATAGATCAATATCTCGGCACCTCGCAGGGCCATCAGACGCGCCGCCTCGGGATACCATTGGTCCCAGCAGACAAGCACGCCAAGTCGGCCAACCGACGTGTCAATTGGCTCGAAATCCATGTCGCCGGGAGTAAAGTAGAATTTCTCGTAGTAGGCTGGATCATCGGGGATATGCATCTTGCGGTAGCGCCCGGCGACGGTGCCATCCTTCTCGATCACAACGGCCGTGTTATGATACAAGCCCGGGGCACGGCGCTCAAACATCGACGTCACCACTACAACGTCATTCTCCTTGGCGGCCTTGCGATAGGGAGCCAACGCCTTGCTGTCGTCGCTGATGTCAACGGCGAGATCAAAGATGTCCACATCTTCTGTCTGACAAAAATACAGCGAATCGTGAAGCTCTTGGTTCACAATGAGTTCGGCTCCTTGTTTAGCCAACTCAGAGATTTTCTCGACAATGCGTCGACGGTTGTCGTCGCGGTCGGACGATCCGCGTTGCTGTATGATACCTACTTTCATAACGTTTCTACAAATTTTGCTGGCAGTTGCATGGTGGCGCAGTGAAGCGAGCCGTGTTGGCGAATAAGCGCGCGGCAATCCACTCCAATCACCTCATAATCAACAAACACGCGCTGAATCTGTTCACGGGCCTGTTGATCAAGGTCGGGTTGGCCGTAAGTGGGCATTATCAAGGCCTTTTCCAGCACCAAATAATTGGCGTATGTGGCTGGTAGCCTCTCGCCGTCAGGGTCGTAAATGGGGCGGGGCAGAGGTAATGGTACCAGCTTAAACCGCTTGCCGTCGACATTGCGCATTGCCTTCAACTCGGCTTCCATAGCTTTGAGGTCCTCATAATGCTCGTCTTCAAGGTCGTCGCATTTCACGTAGAGCACCTGTCCTTCGGGGCACAGGCGAGCGAGCGTGTCCACGTGGCCATCGGTGTCATCGCCAGCAAGGCCGCCATGATTGAGCCATAACAGCTTGCGACTCCCGAGCCAACGGTTGAACAACCGAGCGATATGGCGACGGGTAACCGTGCCGTTACGGTTGGGCGACAACAGACAGCGACTTGTGGTGAGAATCGTGCCTCGACCGTCGCTCTCAATCGAGCCACCCTCGAGCACAAACTCCCTATGATCAACCAATTCGGGGAACACTCGGGAATTGACCATATTATCCTTGTCGGCGGCAAATTTCAGCCCCCAGCCGTTAAACTTGAAATCGTTAAGAGCCAACCCGTTATCATTCTCGGCGGTTATAGGGCCGTAGTCGCGCGTCCAGGTGTCGTTGGTTGACACCCTTACCACCCTCACCCCATCGGGCAACGGCGGCAACTCACTTTCTTCCGGAGCCACCAACAACAGCGCTTTTACTCGCGGGACAATCGCCTCCAATAAAGCAAGGTAGCACCGCTGCACCTCGGCGAGCATCCCAGCCCAGTCGGTGTTCTCGTGGGGCCACGCCATCATCACGGCGCCGGCACACTCCCATTCAGCGGGTAGCCTATTCATCGAAGTCGTTAAGGGCTTCCCACACCGAGTCCTGCGACTCCTTGTACTCCTCGGCGTAATCCATAAAGCCGTGTTTCTCGCTTGAGCCCACAGCATGGCACCATTCCGAGTAAGCCTCCTTGATGTCGGGGTCCTCAACAAGGCGTTTCTTGAATTCGGCTTCAGCTATATCTATACTGTCGTATTCTACCAATAGGTCGTCAAACAATTCTGTAATATCGTTCATGGTAAGTTGGTTTCAATTTTCACGGCTCAAAAATAGAAAAAACCCACCACTTATGCAAGTGGTGGGCCTTTTAATGTTGTATAAGCTATGTTAAAAGCTTATTTTACAAGCACCTTAACAGCGCTGCCGTTCTGCTGACGGATGTAAACGCCGTTGGTGGGGTTGTCTACGCGCACGCCTTGGAGGTTATAGTAGATAGCGTCGGCTGCGTTGTTGAGGTCAACAGTGATCTCGTTTACGCCACCAAGACCGCCCTGTACGAACTCGATAACCTCGGTCTCGGGGTTGAAGCGGATGCCGAAGGTGCCAAGGATGGAGTACTCAACGTTGCCACCGCTCACATAAAGCTGAGTGGAGAAGTTGCCGAAGGCGATAGCCGAGGTCTCAGCACCCGAGCCGTACTCGTTAACCCAGCTCTCGGTAGCAAGCTTGAACTCACCAGCTGCACTGAACAAGAACTCGCTGATCTCGTAGCAGCCGTTGTCGGAGTTCTTGGTGAACTGGTTGTCGGTGCTCCAAGTAGCCCAGTCGCCGTTAACGCCCTGAATGTACCAAACCTTCTCGGCGGTGTAGCCCTCGCCCGAAACGGTGATGGTGTTGTCGTTAAGGTTAACGGTAACGAAAGCGTTGAGCACGCCGTCATAGTCGGCGAAGAACAGGTTGCTGTTGGTGTCCTCAACGAGCTGAGCGGGAGTGCCAAGCACCACGCCGGAGCCGTCGCCACCCATGTTATAGGGAGCTACCCAGTCGCCGTCGGTCACCTTGAACTGCGAGAGAAGGTCGTCAACGGTAATCTCATAAACGCCCTCACCCTTGTTGGTGAACATGTAGGTGGGATCACCGTTGTTCCAGTTGTTAAATGCGCCAACGAGGTACAAGTCAACATCCTGTGCGGATGCGGTTACTGCCATGAAAGCGGCAGCCAGCAAAGTGTACAATTTCTTCATCTAAGAAAAATTTAAGATTAACAAAAAATATGATATTTAACTCTATCTATCTCTACATTTTGGTAAAAACAGCACTTTCACCATCCTTCTCTACTGGGGGCAGTTCCTATCTCTACTCCCGCTTGGTAAGCTATACTGTTCTGTCTCTATCTCTACAATTGATTGTAGCAACTATTTCTGGGTGCAAATGTAACAATTATTTTCTTTTCACCCCAAATTTTTGTCAAAATTTTTTCAACACCCCTCTTTATCCTTTACCCCTCATCCATTATCTTTGGGCTCCGCTGCCTTTCCCAAATCGAAATGCAGCTTGGCGATCCCCATGTCCATGCGCCAGCAAAAACCGCGGCGCGATTTTACCGTGACTGTCCCGTCGGGTTGCAAGCGGAAACGTGTCAACTGCTGATTCAACGCCGAGGGAGCCAACCTCACCCACTCTATGGCTTGCTTGTACCATTCAGGGCTTTCCGAGGACACGCCGCCAATCTCCTCCACCGAGCGCGTCTTGTGGTCGTGACCAGGGTCTACGCCTCGGCCCAGAGAAATCACGCCGTAAATCTTTTCATCCGGGGCAACGTCGCAGCGAGTGTTGCGCTTGGAGTAGGTGAGGGCCACCCAGCAGGTGTGCAGTCCCAATTCTTGAGCTCGCAGCACGGCCATCTCGCCGTAATACCCCAGCTCCTCCGATTTGCCCTTAGGCGCAACCAGTGCTATGTAATTCATCACGTTGCGGAAACTCCCGTAATGGGCTGTAATCGACTTGCCGAAAGCCTTGGGGTCGTCGAGCACCAATTGCATGTGTACCCCTCCCTCTTGATTAGCTTCGTCGAGCAACTGCCGCAGGTTCTCGGCCTGCTCATCTGTCACTGGATCATCGGTATAAGACCTCACCGAGTGGCGAGCTTTCACCACCTCAAAATCAACCTTGAATTTCATCTTCTTACTTTTGACTTTTGCCTCTTCCGGATGGAAAGCCCCGCTGCGGAGGTTTGGGGGCCGGCTTCGTTTATCTTATTGGCTTCAACACCTGTGGATAAGGCTCCCTTACAGCCACCGCACTCTGCTTCCTCAGCCGCTTCACCAGCGCCGAAACATCACCCTCGGTAGGAGCGACACCGGCCACTACGTAATACAGCGGCTCGGCGGTTTCCACCACCATGGCGTCGGAGAAACCGGCATCACGCAGGCGGTCGCGCATCGATTTGGCGTTGAACAATTGCTTGAATTGGGCCACCATCACGTTGTATTGCTCCAAGGGACGCGTCTCCACTCCCTGATCAGGTGTAACCTTGACGCGCTCGGTCACGACAACAAGATTCTCGTCCACGAAGTCGCGGGCATCGCGTTGAGCCTCCTGGCGTATACGGGCGTAGATGGTGGAATCGAGGGGTGTGGTGGCCTCTTTTTGCTCGCGAGCACGGTCGAAAGCGGCCTTATAATTTGCCTCGGTGGTCTTGCACGACGGCAACAGGGCCACCAACAGCACCAATAAAAGGATAAGCTTTTTCATAAGAAGATTTTTGGTTTTATCCCAGATATCGAAATTTCGGATAATCCCGATATTCCCGGACATACCGAGATTCCCGATTTTATTTTATGGCGGCGAGGAATTCGGCGCGTAATTGGGGATCTTCGGCGAAACGGCCGCAATATTCCAGCGTCGTTGTGGCGCAACCCTGTTTCTCCACGCCGCGCATTTTCATGCACAGGTGCTCGGCGGTACAAGCCACAATCACGCCATCAGCCTCGAGGGTGTCGGCCACTGATTGGCAGATTTGCGCCGTCAATCGCTCCTGCACTTGCAAGCGACGGGCAAAAGCGTCAACCACTCGCGCCAATTTGCTAAGCCCCACAATTTTACCTTTCGGCAAATATCCTACCGACACCTTGCCGAAGAATGGTAGAATATGGTGCTCGCACAGGGAATAAAATTCCACATCCTGTACAATCACCATTCGTGAGCCCTCATGGGTGAAAATAGCTTTGCGCATAATCTCGCCGGCGTCGAGTTCGTAGCCTCGGGTGGCCTTGTACATTGCCTTAGCGGCTCGCATGGGGGTTTTGACCAAGCCCTCACGGGTGGGATCCTCGCCCAACAGACGAAGGATAGCCTCGTAGTGACGAGCGATCTCGTTCACCACGGGGTTGGTGTCGGGGGTCACCTCTTGCGGGGTAACCACATTGGGTTTCAGCGAATTGGAATCGGATTGACTCATTTGGTAGTGGAAATGCGGTCGCGCACCACCCTCACCTCCTTGCTGTAGGCCGGGAAAGCGCGGCGAATCTCATCAGCGGCGGCTTGCGCGTCGGCTTGTGTGCGGAAATCACCCACTTTCAATCGCCAATATGGTGATGTGTACACGACATAAGTGCGGTACTGTGGCAGGCGCGCCGAGATGTTGCGGGCGCGAGCGGAGGCTTCGGCCTTGGCCGTGCGGGAATTGCCGTCGGAGTACACTTGCACGCGGTAGCCAGCGGCGCGCGTCGGGGTATTGCCTGTCTTGGTCTCGGAGGACGCGGCGGTCGACTCGGCAGCGGTGGCCTGACGAGCCAATCTTTCCTCCAATCCCTCGGGCATTTCAACGGTGATTATCGAATCGGCCTGCAGGTGGTCGATGATAGTGATAGAGGCCTGTGTCTCCTCCTCGGCCACCGCCTGAGGGGCGGCAGCCGGGAGAAGCAATGACAGGGCCAAAGCGGGCAATACCCGCTGGTAGAGGTTGTTAGAACGCATTGACGATACCCATGAAGTCGGCGCACTTAAGGGAGGCACCGCCGATGAGTCCGCCGTCAACGTCGGGCTTGGCAAACAGCTGAGCGGCGTTGGAGGGCTTGCAGGAACCACCGTAGAGGATCGAGGTGTTGTCGGCCACTTCCTTGCCGTACTTGTCGGCGATCACCTTGCGGATGAAGGCGTGCATCTCCTGAGCCTGGTCGTCGGTAGCGGTCTTGCCGGTGCCGATCGCCCATACGGGCTCGTAAGCCAGGATGATTTTGCCGAACTGCTCGGCGTCGAGGTCGAAGAGCGATTCCTCGATTTGAGCTTTAACGACATCGAGGTAGCTGCCATCCTCGCGCTGCTCAAGCACCTCGCCGATGCAGAAGATGGGGGTCAAACCCTCCTCGAGGGCGAGGTTAACCTTAGTCTTGAGGATCTCGGGGGTCTCACCGTAGTACTGACGACGCTCCGAGTGGCCAAGAATCACGTAGTTGGCACCAGTGGAGGCTACCATGGGAGCAGATACCTCGCCGGTGTAAGCGCCCTTGAGATGGTCGGCGCAGTTCTCGGCGCCAAGACCCAGACGGTCCTTGTCGATCACCTGGTTGATGATGGCGAGATGGGTGAAAGGCACGCAGATAACGACGTCACACTTAACGCCCTCGGTGGTTGCAAGAGCCTCGTTCACTTCTTTGGCCAACTGTACACCCTCCTCGAGAGTGGTGTTCATCTTCCAGTTGCCGGCAACAATTTTCTTTCTCATATCTAAATAATGTTATATGGATTCTGACCGCGAAGTTACAAAAAAGTTTTATTAAAGTTAGCAGTAGATGGCAGTTTGTAGTAGTTACAAGATGTATTCTCCTCGCCTATCCTCGTATATGACGTTCCGAAGAGACTCCTAAACTTCTTGTAACTACTACCTGTTGGTTGAATTAAAATGGTAAAATATTTATAATGAAAAAGTTGCACATA
>JAJPXC010000067.1 GCA_021205635.1 Bacteroidales bacterium
GTGTTGGGGACGCAGGGCATGGGGGTGAGGTGGCCGTGATGGGCTGCGGTGGCACTACCGGTGGGAGGGTAGGCGGTGGTGTGGCATTTGCCGAATGGGGCGATGTTGGCCATCGACTGGTGGTCGGCGATGTTGGCCTGTGGTTGCCCGGTGAGGAAGATGGTGCGCGTGGGGAACACGGTGAGCGTCGAGATCTTGTCGCCCAGGGTGCAGCGTATCTTGGCTGTGGAGCACACGTAGGAGTCGGCCATGGGTTAGTTGGTTTTCACCATTGCGGCCTTGATGTCGATGCGTTGGGCGGCATTGATGGCCATGGTGTCGGATGCTTTTTGGTGGTGGGTTTTGGAGTAGAGGGCCATTTGGTCGGAGGCCTCCTCGCGAATTGTCGTTGCCGACACTTGTAGGCGGTCCTTGATCTTTTGGTCCATGTTCTCGTCGACTGTGACGAATCGGTTGGCCGAGACGGCGAGTGTGTCGTTGTGGTCGATCGATGTTGAGCGGTCGTTGCCTGCGTGCTCGCGGATGTCGTTGTCGGCAGTGCGCTGCATGTCGTGGGACGCGGCGATGAATATGTCGTTGTCGGCCGATGCGTTGATGTCGTGGCCGGCGTGCATTATTATGTCGTTTTGGGCGTATAGCTCGATGTTGCCGGTTGATTCGAGTCGGATGAGTTTTTGGTCGGTAGAGAAAGTGAGGATATAGTTCTCCTTGCCGTTGTCGTAGATACGGATGTAGCCGTTCTCGCCCTGGTCGTGGATCTCGATTGTGTGGCCGTTGCGGGTGCGGATGGCTTTGACCTCGTTGGCACCGGGGAGCCAAGCCCCGTCGGGGTTCTCGGGGCCGTTGTAGAGGGTGCCGGTGACGTAAGGACGCTCGGCGTTGCCACCCTCGAAACCAATCATCACCTCCTCGCCGATCTCGGGGATAAAGCTGAAGCCTTTGCCGCCACCGGCGTGGGGCTGGGCGATACGGAGCCAGGGGGTGATCATCTCGGAATCAAGCTCAGCTTGCCAGTCGAATTGCACGCGGATGCGGCCCAGGCGCTTTGGATCCTCGTTGTCGATCACCTTGGCTCGGCACGATTTGGCCGAGGGGTAAATGTCGGAACGGGTGTAGGGGGGATTGGTGCAGGAGGCGGGGATTCCGGTGAAGCTGTTGGAGTAGGCGGCCATTTCCGAGAATGTGTGGGTAATCTCGGTGATGAGAATGGCGCTTTGCTCCACTTCGTTGGTGTCGACCAATGGGTCCTTGGCGAGGTATTTGTCGCGTATAATAAGGGTGGATCCGATACGTAGCTGCGAGGCGTAGGAGCTGCCTGAGAAGGTTAACATTTGCGATTGCTCGCCGAGGGCCTGCGCTTGGGTGGATACGGCGAGAATGGTGTCGCGGGAGTCGACGTCGGCGAAGCCACCCGAGTGAAGGTTCTGGAGGGTAGGCTTGGTCATGTTTTTACGCGAGGCCGAAAGGATAGCGTCGGCCAGTGGGTTAACATCCTCTTCGAGGGTGTCGTCGCCGCCTCGGGATTGCCCGGCGTAAGAGTTATAGGATGAGGCCAGATGGTTGAAGGCGGTGTGCCGCATCTGCAGGTCGACGTTGTAGGAGGGGAGGTCCTGGCTTGGGTATCCGAGAGTAACCGTGTCGCCTTTGACTATTTGACCGAACACCATGCTCTCGCCGTCGTTGTAGAGCCATTGGCCGAAACGGCAGGCAAGGCGCTGGATGAATGCGTAGTTGCTTTCGTTGTATTGGACGGTATACGGTAGTGTATCGGTGAACGAGGGGTCGATCTCGGGGTTGATGTTTTCGCTGTAATCGCTGGTGACGTCTTCGATGATTTCGGCGAGGGTAAGGTTCTCGAATGACTTGCAAGTGGGGTTGTCGAGCAACAGGGCCTCGTAACTACGAGCCTCCACGTCGACGACATATTCCGACTCCGACCGGCTGCCGTGAGCGGCGGTGATTATGCCGTGGAATTTGAGGTCGGCAGTGTGGGAGTTTTCATCGATTTTGGAGAGGTTGGCGATGGTGGCCGTCTCGAGGGTGAGTGAGACATCCTGGCCGATGATCAGGCCGCAGAGGTTGAACAGGGGGTCTTGGCTGTCCTCCTTGGGCCCTTTGCGCATCTGGAAAGAGAGCACATTGGGTTGCATGAGCGATTGGCTCAGGGAGAATGCGTCGACATGATATTCGTTGCCTGCGATTTCGATCAGGAAGTTTTGGGATTTGTCGTTGCCGATAGTAAGATGTAGCGCGGTAACAGTAGACGCCATTCTGGATTAGAAGGGGTTGAGTTTGTTGGTGATGGTGCTGAGCACGTGATTGGTGAGGTTGCCAAGCACGGAGATGACGGGCTGAGTGGTCCAAGCGTTGAGGAAGACGGCTGAGTTGGCGGCTCCGACGCGCACCACTTGAGCGGATATACGGATAGTGGTGTACATGAGTTTGCTGTCGTTGTCGCTGAATTGGTCTTGGAGAGCAACGCAGTAGGCGTTGGCGAAAGCCACAGTTTTGTATATGGGCTTATTATCGGAGGAGTAGATACGGAAACGCAGGATTCCGGATTTCACCTCGTATTGGTTGAACATCCAGTTGTAGAAGAACATGTCGTCGTCGCCGGTAGCGGGAATGACCATGGTGATTTCGCCACCGACGGGTCGTGTGGAGGGAACACCTGTGCTGTCGAGCGCCTGATTGAAGGAGTAGTTGCAGGACACGACGCCGTAAGTGCGACCTCCGATTTTTAAGCAGCCATGTAAAGCCATAAACGAGGGAGTGAGGAAGGTGTATAGCTCCCTTCATTGAGGGGCTATACACCATGATGAATGATTAGTTGTCGAGGGTCCATCGGTTGTTGTGACGAGCGTTGCCGATGGAGATTTCCTTGGCGGAGATAGTGAATTCCTCGTACTGCAGGAGGTCGTTGGTAGCGTCGTAGGTCTCGGCGTAGTCAACGACGTAGCCTTCCTTGAACGAGAGGTGCTTCATCTCGCCACCCTGGCGGTTGGGGAAAGAGATTTGGCCCGACTTGCTCATGTAGGTGTCGATCATCCATTCGAGGATGTCGGTGTTGCCGTCGTCATTGGATTTCACCTTTACGGTGATCTTTCCGCCGCGGGTAGTGCCGGTGGGCTGTCCTTCGATGTCGGTTTGCTGGTTGAGTTGATACTTCACGAAGATAACCTCGCGTTCTTGGATACCATCAGCAGAGATGGTGGCTGTTCTTGTTGCCATGTGTTTAATGAATTATATGGTTAAAAAAGTAAGGGTTACTCGACATTTTGGACGTTTTGGTCCCAATCGACGCCGGCGGTGCCGTTATGTCCGGTAAGCTCGATGAAGAAGTTTTTGGCGGCGAAGAAGGGCTTAAGCTCAACTTGCACTGAGATGTCCTTGGTGGTGGGGTCCTGGTTGATGCCCTTAAGGTTGTAGCTTTCGATGAGTTTGCCGGGGCCCTTGTAGTCACTGAGGAAGTCGTGGACGGCTTGCTGTAGCTCGCCTTTCACTTGGCTGTTCCAGTTGATGAAAGCCTCGTCGTTGAAGAAGTTTTGGAACACTTTCCCGATCCAGTCGAACACGCGAACGATGGGGTATTCCTGGAGGCCGAGGGTTGCGCCGTTGTAGAGTGATCGGTTGGAGAATGCCATCACGCGACCATCCTCCTCGACGATGGGCACAACACCCTGGTCGATGATGGAGGCGATTTCGGTTTTGCGGAATTTCATGCGCGCGCCCTTGACGTTGCTGAGCGTGCCGTATTTTTTGCCGGCGATGCCTTGGGAGATTACCACCTCGTCGGTGTTGGTCATTCGACCTGCCAGGGCAGCCGATGCGGGGATGTAGAGGTCGTCGTCCTCGTTGGCGATGTCTGATTTCTTGCGGCCCATGATATAGTTGGCGGTCATCACCACGTTGCCCAGCTGTATGTCCTGTCCTTGTAGCTCGGCGTCGTCAAGCTCTTCCTTGAGCATTGAGAAGTTGAGTGAATCCTTGAAGTCGGTAACAAGGAGCACCTTGTTGCGGTAGGCAGTCTGCCCCCACATTCTCACGGTGTCGGCGTCGCCCAGATAGCCTGGCAACACGAGCAGGGAGTAGTTGTTTTTGAGGCTGAGACGGTCGTAGTACTGTTCCAGCTCGTCGCGGATGGCCATTGTGTCCTCCGAGTCGTGATTGTTGATCTCGTTCTTGTCGATGTTCATCAGGGTGATGCAGTCGACCTTGGATTGGCCGGCGTTGGCGAAGAACGAGTCGAGCGAGCGGTAGGCTACCTCCAGGTCGTGGATGTCGCGGTGGACGTTGTAGAGGTTGTCGGAGAGGTTTTTCTCGGCGCTGTCGCGCTTTGCCTTGCAATCCTCGGCGAGTTGCATGGGGTCGGTGCCTCCTTTCGAGAGGATCTCGAGCCACATTTCCAGCTCGTTTTTGAGCTTGGCGCGTGTCTCGTCGTAGGTCGATTCGTTGAGGAACACGTTCTTGACGGCCTTATTGCGGGGCTGTGGATCCATGTTCTCGGCGCCCTTGATCAGACCCTTGATGAGCTGGAAGCCACCGAATTTGGATAGGCCTCGGAGGGAGGTTTCTAGTGATTGTTGAGGGGGTAGGGGGGCAGCGCCGGCCTGTAGCGGCTCGAGTGCGGGGGTGCCTTCTTGGGCAAGTTGTTCTTGGGTTGCCATAACGGTTTATTCAGCTTCGTTAATCTCTGCGAGGAGTGATTGTAATGCGTTTTTAAAGCTCTCGCGCGCGTCCTTGTCCTTGAGGGCGTTGCGCAGGGGCTTGTTTTTCTCTAGCTTGGATATAATCGAGTTGTAGGCGTCGATTTTGGCCTTTTTCTCGGACATTAGCTCGCTTTGAGCGATGAGTTGGTCGTCGTCGAAGTCCTTTATCTGACGGAACTGGAAGTCCTCGTATACCGAACCGCCGTCCTCGGTGTCGAGCATTACGCCTTCCTTGGAGGGCTGATAGTGCTCAAACACTTCCTTGAGGTTTTTGGCCTTGAAGCCCTCGCGCTCGTCGTCGGTGGTGGGAGCGTTGTCAGTGAATTGGTCGGCATAGAGTGTGCGGTTCTGCGGAAACTCTATGATCCCATCCTGGGCATTGGCGTCCAGGACCTTGGTAATTACCGTTTTCTTTGCCATAATACGTATTTTGGGGTTATTGTTTTCTGTGATGGATTGAGGCTCGGGCGCAGGCTTGTGGCGCTTGGTGAGGAGCCGTTTGAAAAGGCTAATCATCGGAGTCGATTTCCCAGAGGATTTCGTTGGTCTCGGGGTTGTGTTTCATGGTGACGGTGTCGCCAGGGGTGATGTCGCCGGCGATGATCATCTTGGACAGGGGGCGTCGAATTTCCTTGCGGATGATTCCCAGCACGGGGCGCGCGCCGTAGTGGGTGTTAAAGCCTACTTTGGTGACGTAGCGCTGGGCGCTCTCGTCGATCACGAGGGTGATGTTCTGCTCGGTGAGCGAGCGCTTGAGGTTGCGCAGGTGGATTTCGAAAATCTTGGTGATCATCTCCTCGGTGATTGGCGAGAAGGGGATAATCTCGGTGAGGCGCGCCAGGAACTCGGGGCGGAATTGCCCCTGCATCACTTCGAGCATCTGGTCGTGGGTGGGCACGACGCCTTGCTCGAACGACTTGAAGATGTAGTCGCTTCCGATATTGGAGGTGAAGATAATCAAGGAGTTGGAGAAGTCGCCCACGCGGCCCAAACGGTCGTGGAGCTTTCCCTCGTCGAGAATCTGGAGGAATAGGTCGAACACCGATCGGTGGGCCTTCTCGATCTCGTCGAAGAGCACCACCGAGTAGGGGTGCTGGCGAATCTGGTTGACCAGCAGGCCGCCCTCCTCGTAGCCGACGTATCCCGGAGGGGCGCCGTAGAGCAGGGCCACCGAGTGCTCCTCCTTGTATTCCGACATGTCGAAGCGCAGGATTGCGGTCTCGTCGTTGAACAGGAAGTGGGCAAGCGACTTTGCCAGCTCGGTTTTGCCAGTGCCGGTGGGGCCGAGGAAGAAGAACGAGCCCATTGGCTGGCCTTTCTTGTTCAGGCCCGAGCGCGACTCGTAGATTGCGTCGAGGATGCTTTTGACGGCGTGGTTTTGGCCCACGACACGGCGGTGGAGGATCTCCTCGGCGTTGGATAGGCGCTCGCGCTCCTCGCCTTGGATGTTGCCCATGGGGATTCCGGTCATGTTGGAAACCACGTCCTTGACGAAATCGGAGGTGAGTTGCGGCGTGGTGCTTTCCTCGGAGGCTTCCATCTCGGCTCTTGCCTTGGCCGAAGCCATGGCGCGGTCGAGCAGGTCGATGGCCGACGACGGGAGGCTCTTTTCGGGGAGATAACGCTTGGCTAGGCGAACGATCTCCTCGGCCACGCCCTCCTGCGCCTCCATGGCGTGGAATCCGGCATATGTGGGGATTTTGGATTGCAGGATCTCGACGGCGATTTTCTCCGAGGGGGCTTCGACGTTCATCTTTTCGAAGTAGGAGAGCAGTTCCTTGTCCTTTTCAATCTCCTTGGTGAAGCCGTCGACCGAGGCGGTGACGATCAACTGTAGACGGTTCTTGGAGAGCAGCTTTTTGAGCATGGGGAGGATGCCGTTGAGAAGAGACTGGCGGTCCTCCACTTGGTGAAAGTTCTCGATTACCAGGAGCGCTTGGGGATGGCGGGAGATCTCCTCGACTGTGCGCTTGAAGCGGTCCTCCACCTCGCCCTTGTAGCTTACGCCTTGGGTGAGGGAGATAAGGTCGAGCTCTACGGGGTAAAGGCTTTTGAGCGACGTTGGGGCGCTACCGTCCTTGACGGCTTGCAGCAATCCGTGGATGAGGCTGGTTTTGCCCACGCCGGTCTCGCCTATAATAATAAGGTTGGCCTTGTCCTTGCGCGAGAGGACCTCGAGGATCGCCTTGATCTTGTCGTCGAGGCCGATGACCGGGGTCTCGGGAAGCTCGGCTATCATCTCGGTATAACAACGGTCGTCGCTAGCGGGGAGGGTCCCCGCAGTGACCTGCGTGGCACGCGACTGGGCTGCTGGAACGCTTGTGGAACCACCGAGGGCGTCTAGGATTTGGGCGGGGGAGAGGGGAAGGGTCTTGATCTGGTCGGCGGTGAAACCCACGCCGGGGGAGACAACGGCGGCGAGGAGGCTCTCGGGGATGATTGTTTCGCTGCCGAGGTTGCTGCTGATGTCGCGAGCGGCCTTGATTACGCTCTTGGCCTCGTCGCTGTATTGGGGCTCGCGCATGGGGTAGGGCGACTTGGGGCACTGGCCTACCTTGATGTCGGCCCAATCGAGCACGTAATAATAGTCGGAGTCGATACGGTTTTCGATAAAATCAACCAGGCCCATGCTCTTGTGCAGCAGGGCACGGAGCAGGTGTGCTGGCTCGATTTTAGGGGAGCGGTTGTCGAGGGCGAACGATTTCGCGATGTGCAGATAGTCGTTGGGGACGGTCGATAGAAGTTCGGTATATTTATCCATAATGTGATGGATATTAGGGAATTAATTCAAGGTCGGATTTGCTTATGGTGATGCTTGCGTATCCTATGTAGTCGATTGCGATTGACACTTGCGAGCGGTTTTCGCTGGCGAGGGTGACGATTCCTTCAAGGCCTTGGAGCTTTCCGCGGGCGATTCTCACCTTGTCGCCTTTTTGCACGCGTTGGGAGATTGTTACGTCGCTGTCGGCGTTACCGAGCATGAATTTGAATCGGTCAATCTGGTCGTCGGGGATAGATGCGATTTTCGACTCGCCGGGAGCCCTCATCAAGGATTTGACAAACGACAGGCGCTCGATTTCTCTTGCCCGTGCCTCATCGGTGCGGAAGAACACCAACAGGGGTAGAACCACTCGCTCGATTTTCTTGCGACGGTCACTCCACTGGTGGAGCTCGGTTTGTGTGGGGACAAAAGTTTCAATCCCTAATGCGTTGATTTTTTGGGCGGAACGTCTTTCGCAATTAACCTGCACCCGTGCGACAAACCAAAGGCTAGGGCGCGCTTCGCGGACGTTAGTCCCATTGGCTAACGCGCTCATGGAGTCATTTGCAGATGTGTTTCCCATTGCTCATAGCTTAGTGGTTTACACTGGTAATTACCTTTCTCTGCGTTAGAGAAAGGGATTTTTGTAGACAAGCGCCAAAGCGGGAAAATGGATGTGCCACCGACCCAGGTGGTACGCCTAAAACGTTGAGGGAAAGCGCGGCTAAAGGTGAAAGGATGGGCCCCCCGACTTCCATTCTCTTGTCCCTCCCCTCCCTTATGCCAGAAAATGCGTCAAAGTTATTAACATTTGTTTTGGAATATTCCAAATTTATGCTTACCTTTGCCCTTGAAATCCCTTTCTCTAACGCAGAGAAAGGGATTTTTGGTTAAGAGAGGTTTAGAGAGTTTAATGAGCTGAGAATCATGCGATTGGCTTGATCAACGACGGAGCTGCTAATGGTGTCGAGATAGATTTGGGTGGTTTTCTCGTTGTCGTGGCCCAGGCCCTTGGAAATTACCGAAAGGGGCACGTTGAGGTTGCGGGCGATTGTGGCCCAACCGTGGCGGCTCGTGTAGCTGGTGAGGGTGATTGTCAGGCCGAGCCGGTTGCCCAGGATTTTGAGGTTGCGGTTGACGCGCGACAGGGCGTTGAGGTATTGCAGGCGTGGCGTGGGGCCCTCTTGGGTGATGATTGGCAGCAGGTAGGGGGTGGACGTGGGGTAACGGTCGACAATAGCCTGCATCTCGGGAGTCCATTCGATGACGAGCAACTGGCCCGTTTTGTGTCGGCGATAGGTAAGGTAACCTCCTGACAAGTCGTTTTTTAGCAAATAAGCCATATCAACGAATGGCATCCCGCGGGTGTAGAAGCTGAACAGGTAAAGGTCGCGGGCAATGGCGAGATTGCGCTTTTTGGAGAGGTCCATGGCACCAATGCGGCGGATCTCGTCGATTGTGACGGCGCGTTTGGTGGTTTTGTCGATGCCGGTGTAGACGGTGCTGAAGGGCTGGGCATCGGGGATGTGGGCCTCCTCGATGGCGGTGCGGTAGGCCGAGCGCAGGTTGCGCATATAGAAAGAGGATGTGTTGCGGGTGACGCCACGCTGCCGCAAGTGGGTCTCGTAGGCTTCGATAAGTGAGGTGTTGATCTCGGCGATAGAGGGTCGGCGGTCGCCCAGGAAACGTTGGAAACTGCGCAAGGCGATGCGCATCGTCTCGGCACGGCGAACTAGTCCACGGTTGAGAATGCGCTCGGCCAGCGCGGTGACAAAGGAGCTGAAATCATCGTTAGCGCTTGTGATGGATTCCATGGCCGGGCGAGTAGGGGGTTATTCGAGGAAGAAGAAAAAGACAGCGGCGTAGTCGAGGGGCACGCCGCTGGCGTAACCGAGGACGCGGTAGGATGAGTCCATCACCTTGCCGTCGTCCTTGACGTAGCCGAGGGTGAGGTAAGAGCCGTCCTGGATGCGACCGTCATCGCGGATGTAGCCGATGGTGCGGTAGGAGGCGTCCTGCACGCGGCCGTTGCGGATGTATCCGACGGTGCGGTAGGAGCCGTCCTGGATGCGGCCGTCGTCGCGGATATGGCCGATGGTACGGTAGGAGCCGTCCTTGATGTTGCCGTTGGAGTCGATATGGCCCACGATTTGGTAGCCTGAGCCTTTGACCGTTTGGCCCCAGGAGGGTAGGGCAGAAATCAGAAGGCTGGCGAGAGCGACGAGGAGTAGGGCAAGGTGTTTCATGACGCGTAGAGGTTTGGTAGTGATGTTTGCGGCAAAATTACGCAAAAATCGGTAAAATTCTTCTATTTTTAGGGGAAAGTGATTGTAGTTTGGCAAAAAAAGATTAATTTTGCCACGCCTTATCGCATGTGCCCCGAGTTGGGGTGGCTTAGGGTGTCGAAAAATTGTAAGCCAATCAGTAGTTAATTCAATAGGAAAAGTATATACGAGATCCACAATGAAACTTATTACCAGTTGCTGCGCTCTAGTTGCGGCTCTTTCTCTAATCACATCATGCTCGGCTCCCAAAAAAGTAGCCTATATCGAGGATGCTGAAGAAATTCCCGCCGAGGTCCTGGCCGCCACGCCTAATTTGGCCACCGAAAACACACTTCAGCCCGGCGACCTGCTCAACATCGAGGTTACCGGTACCAACTACGCCGCCGTGGCCCCCTTCAACAAGGGCTTCGCTGTGGACGCCGAAGGTAAAGTGACACAGTTCTCCCACAATAATAATATACAGGGCGAGACGGGCGAGAAATCCACCCGCTACTATCTGGTTGACAACAACGGCGACATCACTTTCCCGATTATCGGAACGGTGCATGTGGCCGGCTTGACAAAATCGCAAGTGAGCGAACTGATCGCCAGCGAGATTTATCCCAAATACTTGAAAGAGAAGCCCGTGGTGGATGTGCGTTTCATGAACTTCCGCGTCACCGTGCTTGGCGCCGTCAAGACCCCTGGCGTGAAGACCTCCCAGAACGAATCGTTCAACATCTTTGAGGCCCTCGCCACCGCCGGCGACATGGATATCAAGGCCGACCGCGAGAACATTATCCTTGTGCGCACCGACGGCTCCGGTCGTCGCCAAGTGCACAAAATCGACGTTCACGACAAGAACCTTCTTCTCTCCCCTTACTATTACCTGCAGCCCAATGACATCCTCATTGTCAATTGGAACCGCTCCGGCGCCCAGCAGGCTTGGCAGATGAACAACGGATTCAACACCGCCATCACAATCGTTGGCGGCCTCTCCGGTATCGTCGGCCTTATCATCGCCCTTATCTCTCTCTAATACAATAAATTACTCATGGTCAATTTCAAGGATATAAATCTGCAGGACAATATCGAGAACAACGACTCGACATTTGATCTCACCGGCTTGTTGCTCGAATGCTTGGGACAATGGAAATGGTTCGCCCTCAGCGTCGTAATCTGCCTTATTTTCGCTTACTATCATATCGCCACAATAATCCCTGTGTATCAGGTGAACGCCTCGATCTACCTCTCGGGTGACGACAAGGTGACCAACTCGAGCGCCGTGGCCCTTAGTGGCGAGGCACTCCTTCAAGCCAAAACCGAGATCGACGAGACCGAGCTCGAGATCATGAAGAGCCGCAACAACGTAATCAAGATTGTCGACTCGCTGAATCTTTCCTACTCCTATTACAACCTCGGTCGCTTGCGCAACGTGCCCATTTACGGCACCGAGGCGATTGTGGCCCGCATGGACTCGGTTGACCTGCACAACCTCTCGGCCGGAATCACTATCATGTGCGACCAGGACGACGATGGATATGAATTCGACATCAGCACATCCTACGGAGGCAATGAGGAGCACAAGAAGGTGCACGCCGCCAAGCTCCCTATCAAAGTGGAGACCAGCCAAGGCATCGTAACCCTCTCACAGTCGAAGATCACTACCGAGCTTTCCTGCACCGAGAAAATCGAGATTCTCAATCCCCAATGGGTTGCCGCCCGCATCTCCGGCAGCTTGGATATCCACTATATCGAAAACTCCTGGAAGATTATCGCCATCATTTTCCGCACCCCCGTCATCCAGGAGGGTATCGACGTGATACGCACGCTGATCACCTTCTACAACGAGGACATCATCGAGCAGAAAAACCAGTCGGCAATGCAAACCGAGGCGTTCTTCCTCGACCGTCTGGTGATGATCTCAGGCGAGTTGAAGGACGTGGAGCAGCGCTTGGAGGACTACCGTCGCGCCAACAATATCGTCAACCTCGACCAACAAGCGTCGATGAACCTGTCGCGCAAGTCGTCGTCGGAGAACGAGCTGGCACAAGTCACCGCCCAGCAGCAGATGGTGGCCGACGTTGAGAAACAGATCGCCCGTCAGGACAACTTCACCCCGGTTGCCGCCGTGGTGGAGAACACCGAATTGAACAAACAGATTGAGGCTTACAACAAGAAACTCGCCACCGCCGAGCGCCTGATGAGCTCGTCGACCGACGACAACCCCATGGTGAAGCAGATGCGCGAGGATCTCAACGCCCAAAAGAGCGTGCTGTTGCAACAAGTTTCCTCGGTGAAGAACAACCTTAACAGCCGCCGCAACGCCATCGCCTCCGTCGCCGGACAAAGCGCCGGCCAATTGGCCTCCCTGCCACCTATCGACAAGGGACTGCAAGAGATCTTCCGCGAGCAACAGGTGAAGGTGAACATCTACACCTTCCTGCTCCAAAAGCGTGAGGAGATCGCCCTGCAGAAGACCCTCGCTACGCCTACCGCACGCCTGATTGACAACCCCAGCGGTTTCGGTCCCGTATATCCCCAGACGACGCAAATCTACGGCATGGCGCTGGTGATCGGTCTGCTCGTGCCGGCGTTGATCATCTTCCTGCGCCGATTGATCTTCCCCGTGTTCAAGGACAAGGACGACATCGAGCGCGTCACCAAGACCCCCGTCGTCGGCGAGGTGTGCAAGGCCCCCAAGGATCACGAGTTGCTGCAACCCAAGGACAATTCACCCGAGGCCGAGCTGTTCCGCTTGCTGCGCAACAACATCCAGTTCATCCTGGGCAAGGAAAAGCAAGTGATGGTGGTTACCTCGTCGCTCTCGGGTGAGGGCAAGACGTTCGTCGCCTCCAACATGGCGTTGACCTTCGCAATGACCGGCAAGAAGGTGCTGGTAATAGGTCTGGATATACGTCGCCCGGTATTGGCCCACTCGTTCAACCTCCACAACCGCAAGGGTATCACCACCTATCTGTGTGGTCAAACCGATGATTACAATTCGCTCGTTCAGCCCTCAGGTATCAACGAGAACCTGTGGATATTACCCGCCGGTCCCGTTCCGCCCAACCCCAATGAGTTGCTTTTGTCACCGCGCTTGGACCACCTGATCGACGAGTTACGCAAGGAGTACGACTACGTGATTATCGACTCGGCTCCTATCGGCTTGGTGTCGGATACACTGCTGATTTCGCGTGTGAGCGACGTGCAGGTTTACGTGGTGCGCGCCAACTATTCCACCCACCGTTGCTTGCGCATGATGAACCAAGCTATCGAGAGCGGCCGCTTCCCCAATACCTACATCGTGCTCAACTGTGTGAACATCCGCTCCAACGCCTACCGTTACCGCCGCTACGGCTACTATGGCGCATACGGCTCCAAGAAGGGCTACGGCTACGGCTACGGCGGCTATGCCGAGGAGACACCCACCCCGGCCTCGCGCCTCAAGAAACTCTGGCGCAAAGCCAACAAGAAATAGGACTGTCCCGCCGTCTCGGCGGGACTTCCATTCTAGGGGGTGACGGAGACGCGGGAGGAGCTAGGGCCGGAGCGTAGGAGCCGGATTTGGGTGGGAATTCGGTCCTTGAGGTCCTGGACATGGCTGATGATGCCGATGCGTCGGCCCCCGATGGCGTGAAGGCGGTCGAGAGTGGTGATGACGGTGTCGAGGACATCCTTGTCGAGGGTGCCGAATCCTTCGTCGATGAACAGTGTGTCGACGTGGATCTTCTCCTTGCTGATCGCCGACAAGCCCAAGGCGAGGGCGAGGGATACCACAAAGCTTTCGCCGCCCGACAAGAGCCCGACGTTGCGCACGCTGTCGCCATGGTTGCGGTCGATGACGTTGATGGTGAGCGAGCCGTCGTCGCAATCAAGCTGATAGCGGGAAGTGAGCATTCTCAAGTAATAGTTGGCTTTCACGAGAAGGGCTCGGAGGACGTAGCTTTGGGCGATTTTGCGGAATTTTCCACCGTTGGAAGTACCGAACATGTTGTCGAGCATAGCCCAATCATTTTTTTCGTCTCGGAGCTGTTCCAGCTCGTCTTGGTTTTTGCGTTGACGCTCTTCGTTTTTGGCGTTGGCCTCGAGTCGCGCGGCGACTTGGGCGTTGATTTTGGTGGTTTCATCCTTGGCGGATTCGACGACGGAGAGCTCTTGGGTGAGCTTCTCAAGGGTGTCGTTGGAGTCGAATTGGGGTCGGAATTTCTGGTGTTGGTCGATTTGACCTTCAACCACTTTAATCTGTGCCACGGCATATTCATGGCCGTCATATATTTTCTTGTTGAAGGACTGGATCTCGCGGATAGCTTCCTCGGTGTACTTGGCTAGGGCGGCTACTTCCTCAGGAGAGATTCCAGATTGGGTGTGCCATTGAGAGATTTTGCCTTGAAGACCAGCAAGTTGGGTGCGTGCTTGGGAGATTTTGCCATCGGTGACGTCGAGCTTGCTTTTGAGGGTGGACAGGGCGTTGCGTATTGCGGTAATGTCCTTCGCGATTGGCTCAACTGATGTCTCGTCAAGGGGGAAACGCTTGAGTAGCAGCATAGTGTCATTGGCAAGGGAATCGCAAAAATTCTTCACCTCGTCGCATTCTCGTGATTTGTTGGCATGGTCATTCACCCATCCGTTGTATTCCTTAGCCCTTTCCAAGATCTTGGAGGCGAATAGGACGACCGAATCGGTGACCAGAGAATCCTGGCCGGTGATATCTTTTACCAACGACAGCCATGAGGCAGGGTCCACTCCTATATCCTGGGGGAGCCCATTTAGGTCGGCGAGGATGTCGTGGGTTTCCTTTTGGGCAGTGGCTATGTTTTGCTCTTGGGCCGAGAGGTTACCTTGTATGTTTGTCACCTTGTTTTTGGCCTCGGTTATTAGCTTTTGGGCGTTGTCTTTTTGCTCTTGTTGTTGGTCGAGAGAGGCACGGGCTTTTTGCAGGTTGGCTGAGATTTGGTTGCCGTCCTTGATGCGATTCGCCAGCTCATCGGTTTCGGCGTTGAGCGATGCGATTTGACCATCCAGTAGGTCAAGCACGTTATCGGCCTTATAGTCAATGTCTTGGCCTTTTACCTTGCTTTCGGCTTGATTGAGGGCGCTCTGGGCGCTTTCCAACGCCTTGTTTTTGGTTTTGACTTCCTGCGCTTGTACTTTTTGGGTTGCCAACAGGCTGGCTCGTTGTTGCGTCAAAAGGTCAAGGGAGGCTTTTGCGTCCTCGGCGGCTCTACGTGCTTGCTGTAGGGCATCGTTGAGGGGCGCGTCGCCGATTAGCTGGTCGACGTGGCTGCCGCATAGGGGGCAGGTATTGGTTTCGGCGAATTTCTCCCGAAGGGACGCGATGTGGTCGGCTAGCTCCATTTGTCCTTGCAGGAAGGCGTCGCAACGGTCGTGTTCAGCCTTGGCGGCATTTATCTTGGGAGCAATATCAGTGATGGATTTTTCGGTTTTGACCAACTCGTTTTTAGCCTTTTCCTGAGCCGTTTTGGCGTCGGCTAGCTGAGTGTCCGCGGAGATGTAAGCGGCGACATTGCTTCTTGTTTCTTTGGTGTCGCTCAAGAGCTTTAGCGTGTCGTTGTGCTCTTGGTTGAGAGCGGGGATGTTGAGGTCGTTGACGGTGGTTTCCAACTCTTTTACGACAGCCTTCTGGGCATTATATTGGACAAGCAGACTATCCAGTTCCTCGGAACGCTTAGATTCGGCTTCGGTGGCTGTAGAGAGGTCCTTTTTGAGGTTGTTGATGGCTCCCTGGTATTTTTGGCAACGCAGTCGAGCCGAGTCCAGGGCCTGGGCTTTCTGGCCGATAAGCTGGGCGTTGTCATATAAAGAGGATAAGTGCTTGACCGGCTGAATTTTGCCTGCGAGGTTATCGCTTTCTTGCTTAAGCGAAAAGATTTTCTGCTCTAAGGCACGCTGGTAGCTGAGAATTTGGATGAGGCCTTGTTTCATATTGCGGTCAAGCGCTGATGTCTCCTCATTGATGCTATCCTCCAGGAGGCTGCTCTGGGCAATCCATGAGCGCACTTCGCGGGTGTCCTCCCACTCGTTGATCAAGTCCTGGTTGGTGGTGAAGGTGTCGCCTACCATCTCATCGGCGGCTTTTTTTTCGGCCGCGGTGAGTTTCTCTAGCTGGGAGCGTAGTGAGGCGTCGTTGGTGAGCCATTGGATTTGGTCGGTAAGGGTCTTGATGCGAGCGTTGTATCTCTGGATTCTGGTGCGGGAGGTTTCCAGTTCGACGATGAGGTCGTGCTTTTCCTCGGGTGTGAGGAGTTGAGCTTGCTTCAACACGGTTTCTAGGACGTTGAACTGGTTGAGCTTTTCCTTGGATAATTGATTTATGCGCTGGCCGATGGTTGAGTAGATTTCGGTGCCGGTGAGCTTTTCCAGGATATCCGATTTGTCGTTGTCGGAAGCTTTCATGAAGGTGGCGAATTGTCCCTGGGCGAGCATGGTGGTGCGGGTGAATTGGTCGAAGGTCAACCCCACAACCACGGGGATCTCCTTGTCGATATCCTTTCCCTTGCAGGATTGTTGGGTGGAGAGGTCGGTGAGCTCTCGGGCGAGCTTAAGTGTGCCGTCCACCTTTTTACGGGCACGCGCAGCCATCCACTTGGCGTGATAGCTGTGGTCGTTGTTGCCAATGAAGCGAAGCTCGACGTAGGCCTCCACGGTGCCTTTGCGCATGAGCTGGAGGGGATTTTTGGTTTTCAGTCCCTCGCGGTCTTCGTCGGAAGTGCCGATTGTGCGGCTTGACGGCACGTCGTTGTACAGGGCTAGGCAGATGGCGTTGAGGATGGTGGTTTTGCCGGTGCCGGTGTCGCCGGTGATGAGGAAAAGAGGGTCGTCGGCCAATGGGCCGTGTTCAAAATCTATCGATGCTTCCTCTATTGAGGCTATATTTTTAATTTTCAGGTGCTGGATTTTCATGATATTTCGCTGTTAACTGAGTCGATAGCCTGGTTCAAGAGTTCAATCAAGCGTGGATCCATTTCGGCGTTGTTGGCCCGTCGGTAGTAATGGAGGGCGATGTCGATGGGTTTCAGTCGGTTGAATTCCGAGGTGTCCTCGATGTGGAAAGGAGTGTCGTGGGAGCGTGACACGGTCCTGGGCTTGCGTTGCACGTGGCAGAATAGGCATTGCTTGCCCTCCACGGCTTTTCGGGCGCGGTCCTCGGCGTCGGCTGCAAGAGGCTCGTCCTGGTCGACTAGCAGGCGCACGAAGCTGTTGTCGTCGTTGTCGAAATCGGCTAGGGATTGCAAGGCTTCTTCAAGGGGAGCGCCGTCGGCGGGGATTGTGGCCACGCGTCGGAGGGCGTTGACCTTTACCCGTTCCACTTGAGGCTCGTCGCCACGGGCAGGGATTTCCACGATGTTGACGTAATGGTCGTAATCCTCGGTGAAGCTCAGGGGGATAGGGCTGCCGCAGTAGAAGGCACGGCGACTGATTTTTTGCGGCATGTGGATGTGCCCCAGGGCCATGTAATCGTAGCCTGAGCCAAGAGCGAGGAGCTCGGTGGTGAACTGTCCACCAATCATGGCTTGATCCTCGTGGCCGCGGAAGTTGCAACCGTCGACGGCCAAGTGGGCCATCATCACCACGGGAAGCCGGTCGTCGGGGATGGAATCCAACAAGCCCTCAAAAAACATTGTTTGTCGATTGTCGGGCTCGGTGTCGGGGGCCACGGCCGGGAAGTTGGAGGGGTGGAAGAAAGGCGCGGCTACAATCCAGCCTTTGCCGTTGGCATCGACGATGAATTGCGAGGGGTCAAAACCTCCGTTCTCATCCCGGCGGTATCCACCGATGACGTGCACACCGAGACGATGCCATAGTTTGCGCTGGGCCTCAAGGCGGCTACCGCTGTCGTGGTTGCCGGCGGTGATCACGATTACCGTTTCGGGGGAATGGTCGTGTAGGGAGATGACGGCGTCGACGAAAAGTTTTTGGGCTTGTACATTGGGGGCCCAGGTGTTGAAAATGTCGCCGCTAACGAGCAGGGCGTCGGGATGTGCGTGCTGGACGATGTCGGATAGCTGGGAGAAGAAATATGGTTTAAGAGACAAAATTGTGCATAATTTGGTTGTAATGGCCTGAGTTTAATAA
>JAJPXC010000029.1 GCA_021205635.1 Bacteroidales bacterium
ATAGGGGGCTATTCAGAACGACGGATTTTGCACTTCGTTCTTGAATCTCCACTTTTTTAGCGGTTCTTAGCGATTTTAGCGGTAGGACTTGCGTCATTGGTTGAGCCGACGGGGAACGTCAACATATACGAGCGGAACCTCTTTCTCGGATTCTCATACCGCTCTCCCGCCTCGGCTCCAAAATACTTCTGGAAGAAGACTCGAGCATCTTCCAAATCCGTGACATACAATCCTAGGTGATGAATTTTCGCCATAAGCATCAAATTTCTCTATTCTCCAATGATCGTGGCGACGACGTGTCGGCCACCGCTTTGACAGGAGCCGAGCCTCTTTGTATCGCGGAAAATATCTGCCCAACGTGGCGTAGAACTGAGGGGAATGATTAGGTACCAGCAGATGCGTCAGCTCGTGGGCAACGACGTGCTCAATGCACAGCTCGGGGAGCAGAAGCAGGTAGAGCGAAAGGTTGATGCGCCCGGTACGGTGGTTGCAGGAGCCCAGCGGGTGCGGGTGTTGCGATAGGTGATATGCGCCTCGCTCACCCCATACTGCGTCAGCTTGGCCTCGGGCTCGACAAGCCTCTGAAGACCTTCTTATCAGCCTTCCACGTCTCAGCCGCCAAATCTCCAATTATCGCTCCAAGCATAGGTTGTTTTTAAACCTGTAATAAAATGCAAGAGTAATTATCTTCCGTCGTGTTAGAATACGCATCTAAGGTGCTCTTTAGCGTTTGAGGGCTTTCCCCCATTAATGCCGGTATGCTTATTTGACGATAGAGGCCGTCGGTACAGAGTAGTAGGCGGTCACCGGGGAAAAGTTCACACTTGGCTAAAGATGGGGTTACATCCTCATCATCGCCCATTATGGAACGGGTGACGATATGGGAGTACCGTTCATAATCTGCTGCAGAAAGAGGCTTTATGCGTGAGAGTTCCTCGGTCATCGAGTGGTCGGTAGTCCGGAAGAGTTCACGCTGGTCACGATAAATGTATATGCGGCTATCGCCGAGCCAAGCAAGGTAAGCCGTTTCACCGAGCATTAGCAGGACGGCGACTACGCACCCCATTTCTCTTGCGCCTAAAGCGATCTTTTTGAGGCACAGCGACTCATTGGCGAAAGAGAAAGCACCCTTTAGTAGAGTCGCTGGTTTTTGCCGTGAGCAGTTTTCTTCCACATAATCCACAATAGCCTCTGCCACAGTTTTAGCGGCCTCCGAGCCATAGGAATACCCACCCATGCCGTCGGCAACCACGCAGATTGTTGCTCCCTCCTTCGGGAGGGAGCAACTTTTCACGTAGTCTTGGTTGTCTTCGCGGAGTCCTTTCCCGCTGTACTCCACCACTGTCATGACTGAGACGCTTGGATTGTATCACCGCCGTGCTTGGTGATACGTGGTCGGACTGAGATTTTGACAGGACGCGTGGTGATCGTACGATCGTTCGCTTTTGCGGCCCATAGATAAGCCTCACCAGAACCTAATCCGGCCATCTCAACCGCCAAAAGGTTGCCCAGTGCGGTCACGGCCTTCTTCATGTGCTGTACCCATGCGGGCGAGTTGAAGCAATGGAGAAGGATTACGGAGCTAAGTTCAATGATCTCGGGGGCCAATCTCACGGGCTCCTGACTGGCTATCATAATGGACACGCCTTTGTGGCGCATCTCGCGGATAGCGGTGGTAATGGCGTCAACAAGTTTCTTGTCGTCCATGTATTTGTGGGCCTCATCGAATACGATGAATTTGTTGAAGGCCTTTCCGTCGACTTTCTTCACGCCCGAGAAGATGTTGAGCATCACAACGAACAGGCCCAATGCTTCATCTTTACCCACGAACTCATCTCGCAGATCAACGATGATGAGCCGTCCGGGCTTGAGGTACTTTTGAAGCTGAACGCCATCCTTGATGTAATTCTCGGCAAAGCCGATGCGTTGCATCGCCAGATTCTTCTGCCCCTGTGAGAGGAACTGACTACCTTTTACACCGTTGCGGATGTTTTTAAGGTTAAGGTCGTTGCGCGTGCGTCGAAGGATTTGCTGGAACTCACGGATGTATGTGGAATCGTTACCCACAGCTCCAAGAAGGAACATCCAGTCCTTCACCTGAAGTTCCTTGGAGTCGAAGCCTATGGCTTGAACTTCGATGTTGGGATACTCCTCCCGTCGCTCGTCGAGCTTGCTGTCGGTGGTGAGCAGCAATACATCCTCGATTTTCCCAGGCTCAACACCATAGACGGCTTTCAACCTGGCCAACTGTCGGTCAGAGTCGTTGGGATAAATCATTGAGGTAAACTCGGGCGCGTAGTCCATCGTTTCGCTGTAATGGAAGATGACGCTGGCAAGCGGAGCGGGAAGGCGGTTAGCGCTACTGAATTGCCGGAGCATCATCTCGGTGACTACTCCAATCGTGTAACTTTTGCCTGCTCCTTGTCGTCCAAACAGGCTGATGGTGTTACATCCGTCCAAGTCGAGGGCGATTTTGCGGTTATTCGCGATGGTCTGGCCGATGATGCCAAACTGGGTTGAGGGAACTTCAGAGCCGATGAAAAGGTCGAATTTCGGCTCCTCATAATCGGAAGTTTTGGGGTCAACTTGAGATTCCGACTGAGATTCCGACTGAGGTTCTGGTTGAGGTTCTGGCTCGTACTTGTGTTGCGATTCGGGCTCTGGTTCGGGTTGAGGCACGGGTTCCGTCTCCGTCGGGAGCATAACCGATGGGATCTCCTCATCTTCATTCTCCGCATCATGAGCTACCGGTTGAGGGATTTCGATTTGAGTTGAGCGACGCGAGCGTGGGAACTCGCTGATGAACTCGCGGTCCCCGGCGTCGAGGTGCATGGTGTCCAAGGGCCTGTCCTCAGAGAGTATATCATCAATCACCGGGCGGCCCATCTTGTATATGGTGGCCTCACCATATGGGGTCTTGATCTGCTTCTTCTCTTGATCGAGGTTGAAGATGATGCCTATCTTGCGATAATCTATTTCAAATTCCTCCTCGCCCAAGGTCGTTAAGAAAGCGAGATAATCCCGACTAACTTCGGGAGCCAGAATACCGTAACGCTTGGCGCGGTTGATGTAGAATCCCAGCAAGTCGGCAAGTTCCATTGTCTTAAGCTCGTGATCAAGACGCTGGGCAGTTGCGTACATGGAAGTGGAATGCCCGAAGTGCTCTTCCATGGCCTCCACAGTGTTGTTGAGCTGGCTGACAATCTTGTCCTCCAACTCCTCTTCCTGGCCTTCCGACAACGACTGTCGGCACTTGATCTCAACGACCGTCATGTTGATTCGGCGTTGCTCTGTGTCGATGTTGACTACGATGCTGTCGGCACGCTCCTTCTTTTGGCTCTCAAGGTCGGCGAACAGTTCCTTGTGCAGGTCGATGGGGATGATGAAAGACTCCTTCAACAGCCCTTTACCAGCCAATAAGCGCTTGGTGAGAGTGATGCCCAACACCTCGAAGGCTTTGTTCTGCGTGGTTTGCGTCTGCATTACCATCGAGCTGCTGACAGCGCGCACATCCTCCAGCAACTCGGCGAACAACTTGCTCTCGACCGAGATTCCGAACTGTTCGAATTGCGGGCGCATCAGGCCCTCGATCTCGCTGTTGGGGAGAGTGGTGAGGAACGAGGATATGCCCGAGCGTTCCTGTCCCGGGATGTAGTCCAGAAGATACGGTTTCTCCGATGACTCGCCCAGGGGAAGATCGTAGAACTCAGGACCCATGTTCTTATCGAAGGTCACCACCCAGTCGCTCACCTGATGGATGAACGATAGTAGGTGAGCATCGCGCTCGTTGATTGATAAACAAGTGGCCGGCACGGAGAGGGTGGCGGTGGAAGACAGTATCTTGCCCACCAGCGACTCCAAGCGTCCAAACAGCACG
The DNA here is from genome assembly GCA_021205635.1 of Bacteroidales bacterium. Taxonomy (GTDB): domain Bacteria; phylum Bacteroidota; class Bacteroidia; order Bacteroidales; family Muribaculaceae; genus JAJPXC01. Next base: position 3,878 of record JAJPXC010000029.1, read on the forward strand.
ATGGAATCGTTGGCGAACTCGTCAATGGGCATCGGCAGGGAATTCTCCGCGAAATAGCGGTTCCACATCTTCACTGGCCCTTCCTCCTGGAATGACACCGCGCTTTTCAGCACTGTGGCGTTGAGGAAGAAGGAGCGGGCCAGATGGTCGGGTCGCACCATCTCGGTCGTCACCGGGAATGGAGTAATGAGGAAGGAGACGTGAGCCTGATATTTTCTTGGCTCCTTGAGAAATTCCTGAATGCTGTTCACCGAGAAGCGCAACTTAGGGAAGAGGCGGTTGGCGGCGGCCACCGAGAACGTCTCGGCCGCCTCCGACTGCGAGGAATCGGGGTCGAGCAGCTCGCGGAACGCTCCCCCCGGTTGCACGAGATTATCCTCGGAGAAAAGGCGTATTTCGTAGTCGCGATGTATATTCTGCCGTTCCATTCTTACCAACGCGTCGGCGAACACGTTGGCATCGCCGGCGTTGAAAAGGTTGATTACCAGCTTGTCGGCGTAAAGATGGCTGCGGCAGTAGTTCTCCAAGTGACGGAACACGAGGTCGAGATTGACATCGCTCTCTATCTGCTTCTCGCGGGCGATATTCAACAGACTCGTCAAGTAGGACTTCAACTGCCGGAACTCGGAGCCGAAGATGTCCTCCTTTCGTTGAGTGGGTATGGCGTACATTCCCCATCCGAAGGTGATCTCTCCTACGTACTGGAAAATCTCCATCGGGCCGTTTGCCAACACCAAGGGTGCGACCTCCAAGGGGAGCTCTCCAAGAAAGAGCTTGTCGAGCTTCTTATACCATTGCTTGGCTAACGCGGGATTCTCCCGGGTGAGCTGCTCCCATTGGCTGAAAAGGTCATAGAGGTTGACCATCCACGCCAAGCGCAGGGGATGCAGGGGCGAGATAAGCTTCACCACCGTGCGTGAGCCATCGGGCATCTCCACCTTCAGGTCAACGATGTCTATGTTCTGAAGCGCGACAGTCGGGGTCTCGTTGATCCCTGCCTCGACACAGGCATCCACCCAGGCCGAGTAATCGCGTACATATTGACGCACCTCCTCGATATGATCGAAGAACGGGAATATTGCCAAAGCGCCGGAGCGGTTGTCGCTGCTACTCTCTATCAAAGAGAAGAGGTTTTTGCGTTGCGCCAGGAGATCGCGAGGCGCTTCCAACGTGTCGGGGAGGCTGTTGAAGCCTTTCTCTTGCAGCTTCTGTTCGGTGGGGTTGCCACTGATTTCGGCGTATACCGAGCCCAGTTTGTCGGCGTTTTTTAGCAACAAGCGCTCAATCTCGAGCAGCTTGCGGGAGTTTTGTATCTGGTAGGCGAAGACCGCGTTGCCGAAGTCGAATGCGTATACATCGTTCAGAGAACCCACTTTCCACTGGGTATTCTCCTCGATCTCTATATCTACAGGCTCCTCCCCTTTGCGCATCATCTCCATTCGGTAATGGAAATAAGCCTGAAGCATGTTATCGACCTTCTTGCGCTTGCCTATGTCGGTCTCGGGATCCTCATCATCGACGTCAGCATTCTTAAGATAGAAAGGAGTGGTCTCGTTACTATGCATCACATTGTGTTCCTGTTGGAACTGCTCCATAAGAGCGGCTACTTTCTCGGGAGTGGCATCGGGGGCCGTGTTCTCTAAATATTCCTCCCATTGCGCTTGCACACTTTCCGGGACAAAGGGATTGTCGCGGTCGAGTTGCACTCCGTTAGCGTCAAGGGCATGCACGCGCAAGAAGTAGTTGCCATCCTCGTAGTCGCCAAACGGGATGTTGAGGGTGACCATCTTTTTGTTACCCTTGACGTTGATCTTGGCCGTACGAATGTCGCCGTTGACTGCGTATCCTTCGTATCTTATTATTTGCACTTGATACTGTTGAAGTTCTGGCAACTCGTCAGGTGATGGCGAGAAAGTCATCTTGATTTTGACCTTTCCCTTCCTGCCGGGACGAAGTTGTAGCACCAAGTCGCCGGTGCTGTCTTTCACCAGTTCCTTCGACGAATCCTTTCCGGGCATCAGCTCGGCATTGACTATTACATTTTGCGTGTCTTCCCTCAGCGGTTTTATATCCCATTCTGAGAAATACAGCCCCGGGTACTGCGTGTAAATACGCTCACATATATCGTAGCTGTCACTGAGATCGTTCTGGGTCATGAAGAAACCCACGATGTCGCGCTGGAGGGTGTCCGGGTCGATGGGAAGCTTCTGCGCTTTTTCCGATGCGGAGATGGAGAAGTCGCAGAATGTTTCCGTACACATGATGTTATATATGAATCGTTTCAGCGGATCTCCCGGGCCGTCAAGCAACCTCGAGTCGGGGAGCAGCCCCACGCAGAAGAGGCATTCACCCCAGGCTTTCTTTTCCCAACCTTTCAGCTCCATGTGGAGCAGGTAACGGATGAAGTCTTCCTGTGAGATGTCGTACTTCATGAGCAGGTCGCGCACCAGTTGCCACGCCGGTTTCTGGTCGTTAGGCACGCCCTCTTCAAGATGACGCAAGAATGCCGCTTTAACGCCATTGTCGATTGCCAAGTCCTTGAACGTGGCGTCGCCGTAAGAATCCTCCGCCGAGGTGCGGCTATTAACCGGTATGAGCACTAATAGAGGTTGGCTGCTGTCGTTACGCAACTCGATGAGTTTCGTGGCATGGATGAAGTCAGGGCCGATGGTGTCGTCAGAGAGGATGTAGACGCGAGCCTCGGGATTGATAGCCCGGAAGGGCGCCACCAACCGCTGCAGTTCTCCCAGCGCGAAGCCGGTCACCTTCATGCAATGGCCCGCGGTGGCTTGTTTTATGGTCTGTCGGTAATAGTCGATGTAAACCGACAGGAATTTGTCGTAATATAATGAGGTAATGTCCATGGCAGTCATAATTAGATATTGTAGCGAGGACGAATTTTCTGCATCAGGCAAGCGTCGCTGAGGTCGGTGTAGAAGCCTATCTGGCGCAGCTTGTCCTTGAACGCTTCCATGTTGGCTCGGAAAGCGGCTTTGGTCTCCACGTCGCCTTGGGCGAACCGCGGCTCGTCAAGGCCGTTGATGATAAGGCCATAGCGCTCGCGTATCATCGTAGCCAACTCATCAATTGAACAAGAGCGGCTATGGAGCGCGCCATCGGAGCCTGGTTCCAAGAGCAGCATGTGCACCAAGACCTCCAACAGCTTTGAACCCATGGCGCCGCGTCGGGGATGACGGCGCGAGCGGCGTCCGTCGGCCGTGAGCTTGGAGTCGCTGTTTTTCATCGTCACGCGGTCAATGAAATCCTTGTGATATTTAAATTGGTAAGCCGAGCCTCCGTTTGCCATTTCCACCAGGAGCACGTACTTATTGAAGTTGTCTTCCTCAGGGATATATTGCAGCTTGTCACGTAACATCTTCAGCTCCTCATCGTCCTCCGCTATCTCTTTCAGCAAGAGGCTCAGCAAGGCTCCGAACCATGGGTCAGCAACATTCATGTCTTTGAGGTAGCGCAGCACGTCGGGAATCGACGAGGGTTTGCCCTCATCTTTGAGTTTTGATGCGATCGCGTTTATCACGAACGTGGAGTGGAAGTAGCGGTGGAGGCTGTTAAGTGTGCGCTCCATGTCGCGGCATGCGATGGGTGCCACCGGGCTGTCAAGGCTGTCGGAGAGATCAACAACCAACGACCAGTCGTCCTCCACATCCACCGTCCCCGCTTGCTGCATCTTGGGCAGCAGGTGGATTAACTTCATCATGTAGAGGGCGAGATGGAAACCGAGGAGTATGCGCAGGTAGTCGATGAACACGTTACGGGGCAACAGGTTGGCGTACATCAGCAAGCGGCGCACGTCGTCGCACATCAGGTTGGCTTGCTCCTTAAGGAGCGGACTGAGGTTGTTGATCTCGGTGTTCTGCTTCTTTTTCTCCGTGACGTTTTGGGCCAGCATCAGTATGCAGGTGGTGTCGACATCGAGGTCGATGCCTCCCACCATTTTATTACTGAGGTTATCCCAGCCTCGACTCAGATAATTCTTAAGCACCTCCATCACTTGTGGCTGTTGACGGAGCATGGTATAGACTTGGTTGGAGGTGTTGTAATCTCGGTTGAACTTGCGGTTTTGCACGCGGTAACTCATAAGGTGCATCGGGCGCAGGGCCGCCACGTTCTCCTTCACCACGTTACCGCGGAACACGAGATCTACCAAGTTGGCGCGCAGCCAATCCTCCACGGCCTCCACTACATTTTCTTTCTCGTCGAGAGCACCATGGATTAGCCCCTTCTTTGCCATAGCTTTGATCCAATCCTTGAGCGTGTCGAGCTTGATGGCGCTTTTGGTGCCTAAGTTCACCTCCACCCCGTTGGTCGATAGAAGCAAGTAGAGGTTAGTGAGGACTCGATCGAGACTCACTGATTTGATTTCCGAGTTGAACAGTTGTGGATTGCGGAACGCTATGCTTTGTTTCAGTTTTCCTTTTTTCATACCTTAGCCGGATTGTAAGGTGCGATGGTGAGTGTCTTGTCGTCGTTGAGACGCACCACGCTGAATTTGCGATTGTTCTTGGTCACAAGAATCTCCTTGTAAGTCTTGCTCTCAAGTCGGTTCTTGAAAATCTGCAGCTCGATGAAACGGCCTTGCAGGTCGTTGACCGACGGGTTGAAGCCTCGCTCTATGTAGTCGAGCATCTCGAAGAGGTCGAGGGTCACTGTCAGCTTCACCGAGTGATCCTCCCGGTGGCGGAAGGTGAGGCTGTCGCTCTCGTATTCGATATACTCGGTAAGGTGGGGCGTCTCGTTGACGAACAGCTCGAAGTCGTCGAGCGGGAACATGCGGTAGCTCTTCGAGATCGGGTCGCTCACATGGGAGCATGCCAGCAGCATGTAGCTACTGCTTAGCTCGTCGTTGAGGCATCCCTCGCTACGAGAGATAGCTTGGGCGATATTGCGCTTGGCCTCTTCAATGGCATTCGCGTCGCTCCCTCCGCGTAGGTGTTCAAAGAATCGGGTTAACGAGCTGTATGGCAAGCGCCGCATGAACGTGCCGCCTCGAAACTGCCCCTCGAAATACTGGTGGCGCACCATCGAGGCGTGACGCTCGCGGAGCAGGAACTTGTCGTCCTCGCTCATGTCGTAGTAGGGACGCAGACGGTTGCAGCGGTTCATCTCATCCAGGAGCGAGCGCTTGCGGCTGGCAAAGGTGAGATAGTCGGTCTCATCCTTCTGGTTATAGTAAAGGTCGCGGTCGAGCGACGGCAACGCCACGCGCGCCAGGTCGGTTTCCTTCAGCATCTTCACCAGACGGTCGCCCGACTCGTTGGTGGGGAACGGGAAATAGCCGTTGTAGTGGAAAGCCGGAGCCGTGACGTTGAAGTAGTAGAACTGCCAGTAGAACTCAGGGGCTATCGTGTCGGCCTCGATATGCGCCAACAGCTGTTTCACCTGCTCGCAGTTGTAGTCGCGGGTGATGAGATAGGAAATCAGCGAGCGGAGGTCGCGCATCGTCACGTGGAGCTCCCGCTTGTAGACGATCGTGCGGAGCAGCCACTCCAGGCGGTTGATCACCTCGTCGCCCGCGCTCTCGTCGTTGAGGGTATCTACGTTGTACTTTATGAAGCACCGATCGGCGATAGGACATCTCTCGCATTTAGCCCACAGGTCCTTGCGTGTCAACTTCTTGACCTGCGACTTCAGCAGGCTGTCGTGTCCCGGCTCGCGGGCGGTCACCGAGCGTAGGTTCAGGTTGATTACCATCACGCCTGGAAGCAATTCGGCGTGTCCTTCTTCGTAGAAGAACTCTTCGATGTTTTCCTGCAACGCCTTCAGCCCCGGCTGGGTGGAGAGGAAGTCGACGAGGCGACCCTCGTTGATGGCGATCACGCGTCCCTCAGTAGCCTCAGTATAGTCGGTAAGGTCCATGAAAGGCTGGAAGAAGTCGCGGAGCACCTCGTCGTTGGCCTTCTCCTCCTCGTCCTGGGAGCCGTCGTAGTTGCTCTCGAACGGCACACCCTTGACGCGGAACTTTGCGCCGTTGCGGTTGGTAAGCGTCTCTTTATCGGTGCCCTGCTCCTCCACCTTGTGCAGGAAGGCGGTCTTGCCATCGCCGGCGTTGCCGGTGACGATAACTAATTTATAGCGCAGGTCGGCGATGTCGCGCAGCAGCTTCTTGTCGAGCTTGGTCTCCGTATAGGTAATCTCGTCGAGGCGCGACGGGGTGGTGGCCGCTCGTGTGCCGCTGTTGCCGTGCTCGCTCTGGCTGTAAAGGGAGTTGAGATAGCCTACGATGTCGGTTTCCTCGCCGTGATTGTCAACGAAGATCACTCCGGTGGAGGGGGCCTTGCGCAACAGCCCTTCCGGGCCGATGGCTTGCAGAGCCTCAAGCATCTCCCGGGCAGTCCCGTAGCGCTTAGTGCTATCAGTGATGATGGAGCGCATGATCAGCTCCGCGAACTCGTCGGAGAAGTCTATCGTGGAAACGCTCTTTATCGGAGTTGCCGGGATGTTCATCCGCGGGCACGGGTCGCTCCCGGGCCAGGGATAGGTGTGAGTTAGCAATTCGTAGAGGGTTACCCCCAAGGAGAAAGTGTCGGCGCTCCGGTCCCACGCCACCTTGCCACCTTTGCGCCAAAGGTCGGGAGCCATATAGGGGCGCGTGCCGGCTTCATCCTGATTGGCCGCGTCGTCGGTGGCGATATTGAAATCGATAAGCACGTAGCGACGCTTCTTGTCCCATACGATGTTGTTAGGCTTTATGTCGCGGTGGATTACCGGCCCGCCCTCCATCTCCTGCATATGGGTCAACGCTTGAAGTATCTCCTCAGCCATTTTGTAAATTTCGGGCAATGGCAGGCGAAGGTCTCCCTTGCTGTAGGCCCCGAGATTGTCGCCTTCGAGCAGCTCCATCTGCGTGTAGAAAAGACCATCGAGACTCTTGTCGCAGATGTATATCCTAACAACGTTGGGGTGCGTGATCGCTGATAAAGCGTTGTATTCACTAATCACGTCCTGAATAGCCGTGGGACTGTAGTCGAATAGTTTGATGGCAAAATATCGGCCGTTGACCGTGTTTTTGGCCTTGAACACGCGTCCGAAACCGCCCTTGCCAAGTTCCTCATAGAGTTGCACGCACGGCCATGCCAAACGAGGAGTCGGTGCTCACCCTCATGGGCAGCGTCGCCATGGAGCACAAGCCTTTCGACCGGGCGCTGCCCCGCATCACCTCCGACAAGACACTTTTCCCCGACTGAGGGGAAAGGTTTTCTTAGCCGAGGAGCCATCCTGAATGCAAAAGGCCGCGTCCAGCACAGGACGCGGCCCGAGCCTTGCGGCATTCAGTGTTGGCGCAGCCATGTTGCTGGCGGGTTGCTCCTCAGCAGAGCCCGTTTCCTCGTCCGGCTGCGCCACAAAATTACACTATTCTGATGAAAATCTCAGCAAGATGAATTAACTTTGCACCGTCACCCGATTACAGCCTGGCGGCAGCCCTGCCCCAGACACACTGACTGAAACACTACCATTGGCTTTCACAATAATTGAATGTAAAAGCGTCCATAAAATGACCAGAATCTGTGAAAAGATAATGGACATTCAAGTCCGATGTATTTGTACTTGGTTTCATTAAGAGAGGTTAATTTGAAGATAAACAGTTTTTTATGAAAGGCAATTAAAGCAATGCGATAAATTCGGAGTAAGGGCGCAACGTTGCCACATAGGTTGCGCGGCTACGCTTTAGGTCCGGGTCGCGGTTGATTTCGACTTCCTTTTTGGGGTCGAAGTGGAGCACTACGTAATAAGGGGCGTGCTCTGCCTGAAAACCGTACTGGTTGAGGGTGTCGGCAGTCCATATTTGGAACTGCCCCTTTTTGAGTAGCTTGAACATCTTGGGTTGATCACCGTTGGTGTGTAACAGAACATATTGCAAGCGCTCAAATCCGGGCTTGACGAGGATTGAGCCCTTGCTGTCACCTGCACGGAGGTAACAAATGCCCTTTTCAATCATCAGCTCGCGCAACGACTGGCGAGCGTGGTTGACTATGACCATCGGCTCCTCCTCTTGAATACTAATCTTTGTGATGTAGCGGTCGCGGACAGCCAGGTCTTCTATCTCTTGGCGCCGGGCGATACACTTCTGGATAAACTCGGTTTCTCGCTCGATGCCAAAGAATTTACGGCCTATAAGATTGGCGGCTATGCCTGTGGTTCCGCTGCCGGTGAAGGGGTCAAGAACGGTTTCACCGGGACGAGTATTCGAGAGGATTGCTCGGTAGAGCAACCGCAGCGGTTTCTGTGTGGGGTGCTTACCAAAGTGTTTTTCCCACGTTTCAACGGTTGGTATGCTCCACACGTCGGGCATACGCTTGCCCGAATTAAGGGTGGTCATAGCCTCGATGTTGAAATAGTGGGGGGTACTCTTAGATTTCCGCGCCCAAATGATGTACTCGGCAGAGAAGTTGAAATGCGCGTCCGATAGCGTGAGGGGCGCATTGGGTTTCTGCCAGACTATGATGTTGAGTATCTTATAGCCAAGGGTCGTTAAGCAACGCTCGACTGACGAGATGTTATGATAGGTGCCTGTCACCCAAATGCAGCCGCCGTCTTTGAGGACGTTGCGGCATAAGCCGAGCCACTGCATATTGAACTCATCAACCTCGGCGGTCGAGCGCTGCCTATCCCACTCCCCCTTGTCGAAACATTTGACCTTGCCGTTTTCTCGCCAGGTAAACCCCTTTGAGAGGAAATAAGGAGGGTCGGCAAAAATCATATCGACTTTTGCCGGAAACTCCTTTAGCAACTCCAAGGTGTCACCTTGGTAGAGCGTGAAGTCAGCATTGTGGGATTGATAGGTCGGTGTCAAGCAGAATAGAGGGTGGGAGCAGTTTCGAGATAGGCGATGAAGTCCTCAATAGGATATGGACGAATGATGTTGCCGTCGTCCTTGACGAAGGCAATCTGACGGAGAGAGTCAGAGAAGATTGTGGGCGCCACGAACACGCATTGCGAGTTAGGGGTGTACTTCTCTTTAAACTGTTTGAGGTGTCGCTCGATTGGCCAAATCTCCATCATCGTCTGCTGGCGACCTTCGGCCATAGTGACCTCCACGAGAATGCCGTTGGCTTTCTCCAAGCACTCGATGTCGCCGATGCCGCCTCCGGCAGTAGAGGTGGGCAGCCCGGTATCGTCGCAGGCATAGTTTGGGATAACTCGCACTTCGGGGAGCTTGGACTTGATGGCGAGAGCCGACAAGAACTCCAAGCGCACGGGAGCCGGGATAAACTTCAAGACTTGGTGCTCGCTGTTTTTGGTGCGGCGAGCCAAGATTTGAAGTTCCTTCTTGATGATAGTCCATTCTATCTCCTTCACCCATTCTTTCAGCAGGTCTTCGCTCTGTGAAGGGCTGACCTGAATGGTTTCGATGGTAAAGAGATTTTCATCGGCCTCCGCCATATAGTCGAAGTAGGCTTTCTCATCGTCGAACCGGGGATAGGTCGAGTAGTGTTCGAGCACATAATCTATGCGCTCGTCCTCGTTGTGGTTAAGGTCGATGAAACGACCTCCACCACGGAGAGAGATTAACCCGGTGATACGCATTTTGCGTATGTATTCATCGGGGTATTCCGACATCACGGAGTCGGCCTTGAACTTTTTCATCTTGCCCTCCATGATTTCGTTGCGGCAGATGTCTATGATAACCTCGTCACTGGGATTGTACCGATATTGTTCGCGCAGGGCGCAGATGCGCTGATATAGCGCCTCGGCATCGTTGCCCTTCCAGAAGATGAACAACGGAAGCTCCTTGCGGGTAACGCCTTTGCCGTTCCAGCGAGGATCTGCGTTTATCTTCTTGAGCACTTGGAGCAGGAGCACCAACGGCACGTTGTCATTCAGCACTTTCACAAACGGGTTAGACCTCTGCGATTTGCACATAGCGTGGAGGAAGGCCTGCTGCTCATATTCAGGGTGTACTTCCTCGACCGAGATAGAGTTGTCGTCTTGGACGGTCACGTCAAAGACGGATGCCAGCTTGGTACCGATAGGAGAAAACTCTATCGGCTGTCCGGGTGTGAAATATACGAACCCCAACTCTTTAGCGAAGTCGAAGATGGTGGCAAAGCGTGAGGGATAGCCACGCTCAAAACCTGCCTCCTTGTGCTCCTGGGGATTGTTGGCAATCATAAACTGCACTTCTTTGTCTGTGAGCAGTTCGTTACCAAATTCGCCCATAGGAGCATTAAACCACTTGCCCTTAATGGCCTCGGTTTTCTTGGTTGGGCGATAAAGACCATAGCGGATAGTTTCGCCAACAATCTTGGTGGCGAGGTCGTCGTTTAAGGTCTGACCATCGAATTTTTTGAGCACCCACAGCATAGACTTTATGCGTTGTGGGTTGCGCATTGTTGTGGTGAACAGCAGGGGTTTATAGCTTGGCTTTGCCATATCAGTAGTTGGTGACCAGCACCTCGTTGAAGTTTTTAATGGTATTGTCGTTGAAACTAATGTAATTACTCTTTATAGGGTAAACGTGGTAAGGCTCAGTCCAACGGAGGAATATTTCATTTATACGCCCCTTGTAGTGGGTAACGTTTGAGATAGCGAACCTTACCCCTCTTTCATTTAGTTGGTCGAGCAGCGCGAGTAAATCCCGCTCGGTGTCCTCGTTCCATAGCTTATTATATTCGCTGAATGTAATAAGGTATGGGGGGTCCAAATAAATAAGGTCGTCAGGCTGGTAATCAAGATTGTGGAGAAATTCTCTAAAATCCTGTGATGTAAAGGTCAACTGGCGCTGTTTGACTGCTGCAAAGTAGTCGATCAGCGCGTCTTTAGTGTTTTGGTTGAAATCGACGTTGCCAACCGGGAGATTAAAATTGCCTTTGCCGTTGAACCGTAGCATACGGTTGAAGCCGTATATCAATAATAGGTATAACAGGCAAAGGTCGGTTTTCCCGGAGGTGTTGAAATCATCGCGCATTTTCCCATATGCCTCTTTGTTGAATTTGGCAAAGTAGGTTTTGGGATATGCCTTTTTCAGGGTGTCAGGCACCTCGTCGCGGACTAAAGAATATGAGAGGCCGTATTTGTCAATGGATTCAGACAGCAACGCCAACAAATCATCGGGGTTGTCCTTGTATGAGGCCAGCCAGTTATGCAGGCGAATAACGTAGGTATCTATGTCATTAGCGAGGCAAACGGGTGCATTGGTATTCATAAATACAGAACCACCTCCGACAAAGGGCTCAATCAAGCGCCCGATTGCCGCAGGAAAATGAGAGCGTATTTCTCTCATCAGTTTGTATTTATCCCCAACATAAAAGAGTGGCGAACGCACGATCTCGCTTTTCACGGTCAACTTTTGTGATGAATAAATATTCTCGGTGGTCGTCAAATTCCGTTTTACCCGAGTTAAATGGAGTATAGGAATGAGAATAAACGTGGGTTTCTCCGCAGTTATTTAAAGCCTCCTCGATTTGTTCGAGGCGAATCTTATTCTCAGACGAAGAACTTTTCGACTTATATGTATTGTTGTATGACACAACAAGGAAACGCGCATCTAAATGTGCTACCAGGTCTTGGAATGCTCTAAAGGCCGAATTACGACAATAGTTGCTCATATTTTCTTCCTTGGGCTTCATCGCAGAGCCAAATAATTCGGGCTTTTTCCATTGAACCAAATTATCCAAGAGGTGATAAAAACGGCTATATTGACGAGAATTATATGGAGGATCAATATAAACGATGTCTGCTGAAATTTCACGAGCTAACTCATTGGCATCTCGTTGGTAAATTTCAGCTCCCTTATAGTTTTGAGCATCGACCCTTCGCAGTTGTAGGTGCTTGGGTTCTATTGGCTTTTTGATATAGGCTTCATAATGGCCAAGTGTATTAGCCATGCGGTCTATGGAATAGATTAACGAAGCTAAAAGTATGGCATGCTCTTTATCCGTCAACTGTGGTCGTTTTGCGATAATTTCTTCTCGAATATACCCTATAAGTCGGGCCGTTAACATGTCAAAGAATTTATCGCCAAAATTTATGGAGAAATAATTGTCAGCAAGAGAGTGAGGATCAATTGCATTAAACTCAGAGAGTATATTGCAAATTTTTTTCTCATTCCAGGGGGAATCTTCAAAAAAAGCCTTGTAGATGATATTATTTGATGGGAGGAAATCGTTCACGATTACCTTTTGGTAAATACCGAAAGCTCGATTGGCCACGGAGCCAGTGCCAGCGAAGATGTCACAGAATGAATGAGCATTTTCGGTTTCCTTGCCGATTAAGTCGAATATCCATTCTACAAGTTTTGCTTTGCACCCAATATAACGTCGACTTTCCAACTTATAACTTGAGTTATCAGTTGTTGGAGTCCATAAAGGAAGATTGCCGTTGCCATTTAGGGCAACAGATAAATTGATAGCCATTTTATCCACACCCTTAACTGAGGATAGGCCATTTTGTTTTCTAATTGTGGCAGTAGCCATTAGTCAAATTTGAAGTTTCTATGCAAAGGTACGGATTATGATTCAAAACTTAAAGCGATGCGCACAAGTTTTATGAACATAATTGACCGCAAATATACATTGCGAGGTGGGCAAGAACGTGGCACACCTCGCAGAAATTTCTGAGCGATAGAGAAAAATTCAATAGATTCCGTTGGAGGTGAACAGGGGCAAATGATGCTGGGGGAATTTCTCACAACCGATATAGAGGGTGTCGAAAGCGTCGGTGCCGTCGGTGCGGTGCTGCAATAAGTCCTCCTCGCTCTCGGCCAATTTCTCCCCGGCTTTGTTCTTGCGGAATCCGTTTCGTCCGTTGGAGATGCCAGCGGCCTGTATGGCAAGGATCAAGTCGTCGTTGTTCTGGCGGTTGAAGAAGGGCATGAGGCGTTGGTGTCCCTGGAAGGCCTGGTTAATCAAGAGGTATTTTTCGTGATGGGGCATAGGGGCGCCGATATAGACTGGCTCGACCTGCCAACCTCGGCGGTTAAATTCGTGGGTGATCACCCATTGGCCGGTGGTGTCAATCACGCCGCAACGACCGTCCTCGTCACGCACGATACATTTGCAGTCGATGAAATGACCTTCGCTCTCGTATCTTGTGAGAAACATCTTGGGGAATGCAAACGCCCCGTCTCTCTCAATGAACATCCGATAGCTGTTGATCTCTACCGGGGCCAGATAGTCCTCAAATACCCAGGCCTTGTCGAACATCGCCTTAGTGATAAGTTTGCCGCTACGAAGGTTGATGTAGCCTCGTTTGCCCCCTTGACAATAGACAGTAATGGAATCGCCATGAGGCGCGGTCACAATCCAGTCCAGATTCTTGATAATGACCTCGCCTGTGACTTTGTTTTGAAGGCTTCTCTTACCAAGGATTGAACGGTGTTCAATGACATTTTCGCCCACCTCTCGATCTTCAACGCGGTTATCAGTGAGGACAATGTAAGTCCATGCCGATATTGTAAAGAGAAGGAGCAGGGACGCTACGCTGACCCACGCCCGCCAAGCCCACCGCCATGTTTTGGTGGACTTGACGCGGCGGGCCGCGGAGGTTATCTTGTTGACTAAAGGTTTCATGAATTTTATGCTTGGGGGTATTGGAAGCCGACACGTGCGGCTATCGTTTCTTTGTCGGAGGATTTCTCCTCCGAGGGTTGGGAATCATCTTCCTTCACCGTGAAGCCTACCGAGCTGCGGGGCTTGGCGAGCCAAGGGCGATCAACGTAGAACTGGCGAAGGTCTACACTGGCATCAAGGGCTGTCCTCATGAAAACGTTCAGGAAACTTGCGGTTTCGTAAACCGGGATTAATGTGGTGGCAAGCGTGTAGATGTGGCGGTCGC